>JAFTDL010000034.1 GCA_017454215.1 Lentisphaeria bacterium
AGGACGAAGCGGCGGAGCTGAGCCCGGGGATGGGGAATGACGAGGTCCGGTTCGGAGACGATCATATCCCCGAAGGTGATGATGTCTATGTCGAGAGTGCGGGCCTTGCGGCTGGAGTGTTCCGCGGGGCGGCCCGAGGCGCGTTCGATGCTCCGGGTGAGTTCCAGCAATTCCCGGGGGGATTTCTCCCAGAAGCCGGTGACGGCGGCGTTGAGAAAGTCGGGTGTGCCGGGGTCGCAGTCCACGGGGGCGGTCACGAAGACGCCGCTGCGGGCTGAGACCGCGAAGCCGCCGCGTTCGAGGGCGGCGGCGGCCTGATCGAAGATCTTCCGGGTGTCGCCGATGTTGCCGCCGAGGGCCAGAGAGACGAAGGTTTTCATCACGGATTTCCGAAGCGGGCCAGAAGTCCCAGCTGTTCTTCTATGCGGAGAAATTGGTTGAGTTTGCCGACATTTTCCGAACCGGCGAGGGGTCCGGCCTCGAAACTCCCGGCGTTGACGGCGACGGAGAGATCGGCGGCGGAGCAGTCTTCTGTCTCGCCGGGAGAGCTGCCGATGATGACGGCGAGGCCTTTCCTGCGGGCGGCTTCGACGAGGTCGAGCGTCCCGGTGACGGTCCCGGCCCGCACGGGGTGGATGACTATGGCGTCGACCGTGTCGGAAGAAAGATCTTCTTTGAGCCGGTCCGGATCGGAGCGGAAGAGTTCGTTCCCGACGAGGCGGCATTTCGAACCGACGGCGCGGGCAAGGAGGCGCCGGCCGTCGCGGTCCTCCGCGGCCATGGGGTCGATGAGGGTGTCGACGGGGAATTTTTCGACAAGTCCGGCAAGAAAAGCGGCCCGCTGTTCCGGACTGCGGCGGGCGTTCTGCGGCTCCCCTGCGGAACCGGCGTCATACAGCCCGTCCCTGTAAAGGCCGTTTGCGGCGCAGTCGAGGGCGATGGTCACGTCCTCTCCGGGGACGAGTCCGGCTTTTTCGACGGCAGAGACGAGGCGGGCGGGGATCCCGTCGCGGTCGTCAGCGGTCTTTTCGAAAGCCCGGAGGACGGCGGAAGCCGTTTTGAGGGCTTCCGCGAAACAGTCCGCGCCGACGGGACGGATCATGAATCTTCCCGCCGGACCGCCGCCGGAAGCGGTGAACAGGGGAACGGGCAGGACTTTGGCGTTGACGCCTCCCAGATAACGGTAAAGGGGCAGGTCCAGTTCGGCGCAGGCGGCGTGGGCGCAGGCCAGCGAGACGGCGAAGAGGGCGTTGACGCCCAGATTCGATCTGTCGGGTGTGCCGTCGGTGTCGGTCAGGATGCGGTCGATGCCGATCTGGTCGAAAACGTCCATGCCGACAAGTTCGGGGCGAAGGATCTTTTCGATATTTTCCACGGCGGCAAGGACGCCGCATCCGTCATGGCGGGCGGGGTCGCCGTCGCGGCGTTCGCGGACCTCGCCGCATTCCGGAAAGGGCAGGGCGGGCACGGAAGCGCGTCCGACGGTCCCCGCGGCAAGTTCCACTTCGGCCTCGACGGCGGGAACGCCCCGTGCGTCGAGGATCTCGCGGGCGTAGATTCCTGATATTTCGGCCATGGTCGGAGGGATCCTTATGTTTTCTTCAGAGAACGAGGAAGTCCTCGATCCCGGTCAGGGTGCGCACGGAGCCCGCGGGGTCGAGATAAACCATGTCCTCGAGGCGGATGCCGCCCCACTCCGGGTAGTAGAGACCGGGTTCGACGGTGACGACCGCGCCGGGCCGGAGGGGTTCGGTCCCCCGGGGGGAGAGCCGGGGACTTTCGTGGATGTCGAGTCCCACCCCGTGGCCGAGGCCGTGGAAGAAGCCGTGGTCGCCCGCTTCGCCGCGGCCGGTGTGAAAGTTGTGCTTTTCGAGGACGTCCGCGGCGATCTTGTGGATCTCGGAACCGGGTACGCCGGCGCGTATCCCCTTCTTGGCCGTCTCGCGGGCGTCGAGGACGGCGTCGTAGGCCCTTTTCACGATGTCCGCGGGCTTGCCGCGCACGACTGTGCGGGTCAGGTCGCCCCAGTATCCGGTGGAAGCGGAACGGGGAAAGATGTCCATGACGATGGGGGCGTCGGCATGGAGGACGCCGCTGCCCTGATTGTGGGGCTGGCTGCCCTGAACGCCTCCGGCGCAGATGGTCCCCGAAGCCAGCATGCCGCCCTTCATCATGGTGCTGTCGATCTCGAAGCGCAGAAGCTCGCTGGTGAGGGGCGCCCCGCGCCACAGCAGGGTCCTGTCGCGGGCGATCTCGGTCTCGCGCAGGACGTCAAAGGCCCTGCGGCATCCGGCTTCGGCCTGACGCAGGGCGGATGTGATCATGCGCACTTCGTCCCCGCTCTTTTTTTCGCGGCCGGGAAAGAAGGGCGCTTCCTCGGGACGGATGACCAGTCCCGCGCCGCGCAGACGGTCGGCCCAGAGCAGGGGAAAGTCCCCGGGAACGGAGAAGCCGGTGACGCCGTATTTCCGCGCGACGGCGCAGATGATCTCCCTGCGGTCGGGACCGCCCCACTCCTTTTCGGTGAATACCTTCACTCCCGGAGCGGCGGAGCGGCACGCCCGGCCGTACTCCAGCGGAGACATGACGACGCCGCGGCAGGGGCCTGCGGAAAACCAGATGAAATCGTCGGGCGTGGAGAACCCTGCGGCGTAGCGCATATCCGAAGAGGCTTCGCCCGAAGCGATGATGAGCTGACCGAGGGCCATTTCAGAACTCCAGGTCGCCGGCGAGATAGGCGGCCAGCACGGCATCGGCCCGTCCGGGGGCGGTCTTCACGAGAAAGACGCCTTCGTCGGAGAGGGCCTGTTCCAGTTCGCGGGGGACCTGCGAGGCGATCAGTAAATCGACTTCGAGGCCGCAGAGCTGTTTTGCGAAAGAACTGGCCTTGTCGTCGGGGGGCAGGGCTTCCTGCCGTTCCTTCATCTGGCCGTTTTCGATCCTGTAATAGGCGAAGCGGCCGGAGTTGTCGTTCCATTCGGTGGAGACTGCGATGATCATCGGTGAATCCCGCTGTAAAAATCTCCCCCGTCTCCGGACGGGGGAGGAAAGTTGAACGGACTATTCGGCGGAGCTGTCGGCGGCCTTGCGGGCTTCGCTGCTGGAGAGGGCCTCGGCCTTGTGCTCGCGGATCTTCTCCTTGAGGACGTCCACCTGGGCTTCGATCTTGGAAGCGGCCTGATCGAAGGACTTGTAAAGGTCGAAATCCTCGACTTTGGCCGGAAGCACGTGATATTTGCAAGCCAGCACGACGCTGCTGCTGAAGCGGTTCTTTTCGCGTTCCATGACGACGTTGATGGAGGTCGCCTTGATGACGGGATCGGCCAGAAGAGCGCCCAGACGGGACTCCACATGCTCCCTGATGGCCTCGGTGATCTCGAACTGACGGCCGGTGATGTTGATGCTCATATCCACCTCCATTTATGTGTTCCCCGGGAGTCATTTCCCGGAGTTGTTTTTTACATCGAGAAGGCCGGTCCCAGATAGACCTTCTGCGCTTCCTTGTTGTTGATGAGGTAATCGCTGGGACCTTCGACGAGGATCTTGCCCATGCACATCAGATAGGCCCGGTT
Source organism: Lentisphaeria bacterium (assembly GCA_017454215.1). Classification (GTDB taxonomy): domain Bacteria; phylum Verrucomicrobiota; class Lentisphaeria; order Victivallales; family Victivallaceae; genus UBA1784. Next base: position 3,573 of record JAFTDL010000034.1, read on the forward strand.
GACCACCGACAGGGTCTCGCGCACGTTGTGGTCGGTGATGAGGATCCCGAGATTGCGGTCC
>JAFTDL010000333.1 GCA_017454215.1 Lentisphaeria bacterium
AAATGATGGTTTCGTAATCCCGTTTCAGATCGGCGAGAGAGCGCTTTCTCCGCCAGTAGTCGTTGGCCCCCAGTTCGAGGATGACGATACCGGGCTTATGACGCAAAACGGCAAGATCCAGACGGGCCAGTCCGCCGCCGAGGGTATCGCCGCCTTTTCCGCTGTTGATGAAACGGTATTCCGGAAGCGCCTTCTGAAGCCAGTCCGAGAAGCGCCCGTTCCGCCCGCCGCAGGCCGTGAGACTGTCCCCGAAACAGACGATCTTCCTCTCGCCGCCGAATAAACTTGCGATGCAGAAAAACAGCATGAAAAAAACGCTCCGTGTCATACGCGCCTCAAGTCAGAATTTGAAGATGGAACCGATCCTGCGCCCCAGCATGATCCCGGCGGCGGCCAGAGTCGCGGCAAGAAAGAGCATCGCCCACACACCGAACGCACAGGCGACGCCGGGACCGGAACCGAGTATCTGCGACAGATCGTACAGCGCCCGGGTGATGGGATAAAACTTCGCCTTCTGCGCAAGAATGAGAGAGTCCGACACCTCCAGCATGGAGAAGCTGAATGCGAACAGCCCGCCCACCAGAATATTGGCCGCGATCAGCGGCAGAGTGATCTTCGCCAGCACCCGCAGGGGACCCGCACCGAAATTGCGGGCGGCGTTCTCCAGCTCCTCGGGCGTCTGCTCCAGACCGGAGGAGACCGCCCTCACCACGTAGGGAATGCGCCGCACGGCATAAGCCGTCGCCAGCAGCCAGAGGGGATTCTCCACCGGGTTGAAGAAGGCGTGCGCCCAGGCGTACCTGACCGACATGCTCAGAAAACCGAAGGCGATGACCACGCCGGGAACGGCCAGCGGCAGCATGGCCAGCAGATCGGCGGCCGCCGCCCCCTTGAGACGCCAGCGGCATGAGGCAAGCGCGATCAGGATCCCCGTCCCCGAAGCGATCAGCATGGCCAGAACGGAGTAGCGCAGACTGTTCATGATCGACGGCAGGACCAGCGCATTCGAGAGCGCGCTGTCGAAATATCCCAAGGTGAACTCCTTCGGCAGAAGCGTGTTGTAATAGCGCTTGAAAAAAGCGCACAGCACCAGCATGATGTGGGGCATGGCGGCGCAGAGCGTCACGGCGACGAACGCGCCCGGAGCCGCGAAACGCTTCCACGACAGGAGTTTTTTTGCAGAGGAGCCCAGATTGCCCTTGGCGGAGGCGGCGGCGTTCCCGCCCAGCAGGAAACGGCTGACAAGATACATGAGGCAGGCCAGACAGAGCATGACGAAAACCAGCGTGTACGGCAGGGGATTGCTCTCAAGTTCGGTCAGGCCGTTGAGTATCTGTACCGGGGTCACCCGGGTGTATCCCAGCATGAGGGGCGTTCCGAGTTCGGTGAAGCTCCACACGAGAACGATGCTGCCTCCGGCGAGGATCCCCGACCGCATCAGGGGCAGCCGGATGCGGAAAAACCGCCGCAGGCGCCCTGCCCCGAGATTGGCCGCGGCCTCGTTGAGCGCGGGGTCGATGTTGCCGAGGGCGGTCACCAGATTCAGATAGAAGATGGGGTAAAGATGGAGCATCTCGATCACGCATACCGACCAGAACTTGCCGCGGCCTCCGAGAAAGTCCACGCGGGCAAATCCCAGCGCGTCCAGCAGTGTGTTGAGCAAACCGTAGTGGCCGAGAAACTGCTGAAAGCCCAGCGCGCCGACAAAGGGCGGCAGGATCATGGGCACCAGCATCAGCACGTTGCACATCTCCTTGCCCGGAAAATCGAAGCGGTCGTAGATCAGCGCGAGGGCCAGAGAGATGACGAACACCCCCGAAGTGGTGACGACGGCCACGGCGAAACTGTTGATGAGCCCTTCCGTGTAGATCCGGTTGCGGAAGATCTCCGCGATCAGTCCCGGCCGGGAACCGGTCTCGATCACGGTCCACACGGGAAGGAGCAGAAAGACGGCAAGAAAAGCCGTTACCGCGAAAAAGAGAAGATATTGAACGCCCCGACGCATACTTCACCTGCCTTTCCGGGCGAGTTCCGCCGCTTTGATGTAATTCCGGCGGGCGAAATCGCTCCACGACCGCAGCATGGCGGCAACGTCCTGCGCGGAGTTGCCCGGTCCCGGACGCAGACGCCTGTTCGCCCCGGCGGCCTCCTCGTAAGAGAAAGGCAGCGCGTTGAAGGCGGCCATGGCCTCGGGCACCTTTTCGGGTCCGCCCGCGGCGATGACGGCCCGCCACGCCTCCCGGAGTTCGTTCGAAGGCTCCAGCATGATGCACTTGATGAGGCGGCTCAACAGACCGTAATATCTGCCCGTCCACGCCGAGCGGTAGACGAAGTCGGAACCGGAACGGTAAGGATCGTAGTCCTTTTCAAACCGGAAATCGTCGTACCGGCGACTGTACAACTCCCTGCGGACCGCCGGGCGGTTGAGAGGGTTGCGCACGGGACCGCCGGGAACGCCCGCTTTGAAGCAGTGCAGTTTCTGCCCCTCGATGGAGAGCAGAAAGTCCATGAACCTTTCGGCGACGAGCCGGTTGGGAGCTCCGCGGAGCAGCTGCACGGGATCGGCGGAAACGGCGGTCCCGCCCCGGGGCGTGATGTAGCGCACCCGGTCGCCGCCCGAGATCTTCTTCACCCAGGCCGCCTGACTGAGCGCGTAGGTGTCGATGGCCATGCCCGCGGCGGCGTCGCCGACGGTCACGTCCTGAACGACCTGACTGGCCGATTCGGTGACGCTGCGCGCATTCCCGAAAATGCGTTTGGCGAGATTGAGCCCGCTGCGCCAGCCGTCGGCGGGGTTGCCGGCTTCGGCCATGCACTGCTGGACGATGATCTCGAAACACTTGTTGGCCGAACCGGATTTCGAGGGATCCGCCACCGAAAGCTGATTGAAAAAGCGCGGATCGGCCAGATCGCGCCAAGTCGCGGGGAAAGAACTGTTTTTCATCTCGGCCATCCGGTCCGCGTTGCAGCAGATGCCGAAGGTGGAGAGCACGACGCCGTACCACCGGCCCTTCGCATCGTAGAGCCTGTCGCCGCCGAAGGACTCGGGAATGGAGGAACTCCTGAAATACTCCGGGTGCCGTTCGGCGACTTTGCCGTCGACGGCGAACCCTTTCGAGGCGTGACGGACCATTTCGAAAGTCCCTCCGCCGGCCATGAGATCGATGCCGATGCCCACATCGGATGCGAGAAACACCTTCCTCGCGCGTTTCGCCGCGGCGGAGGCTTTGGGGTCCTTCTCCACGGAGGGATCGGCGAAGGCCGCGGCGATCTCGGCGGTCCACGGACCGTTGGCGGGCTCCTTCTCCCACGCGAAGCGGAATTCCGCCTCGAAGCGGTCGGCGATGTAACGGACCACATCCCGGGTCCCGCCGGGGGAACGGAAGTCGAGGATGACATCGCGTCCGAAATGCTCCCGGTAATACTTTCTGAAAGCCCGGTCGTACTCGTCCTTCATGCCCTTGTTGTGAGAGGATATGATGACGAGCCTGTCGGCCGGACCGCCTGCCGTCTGCCGCCGCTCCGCCTCGGGACGGAGACAGAAGGGAATGACCAGCAGACTACCGGGCAGAAGAAGTGAAAGAAGAAAGCGCTTGAAC
>JAFTDL010000334.1 GCA_017454215.1 Lentisphaeria bacterium
CGACTGGCGGGGACGGAGCAAGTGGACGGATTTTCTGAAAAAGACCCTTGCCTCCCTCGAAAGCAAGCCCCGCTATCTCTTCGTGGCCATCCACACGCCGATCATCGCCACGGGGAACAGGACTTCTCCGATCGCGCTCGACCTGCTGCTGCCCTATGAAGCGATTATTTTGAGCGGTCACATCCATCAGAACATGATCGCCGTATACGAAAAGAACGGTCACGCCGTCACTCAGCTGACTGTCTCGACCCGGCTGCCCGAGCGTTCCGAAGGCAAGATCGTCTGCGCTCCCCGCAAGACCACCCTTGAGAAATACAAGGAATCCGTTTCCGCCCGCGAGAAAAAACCGGCGGGCAAGGCCAATATCGAAAAACTTCTGGCCGACGTCACGGAATACACCAGCGTCAGCGGCTGCGGCTACCTGAAGATCGACGTGTCCGACGCAGGCGTGACGGCTTTCTATCAGGGCACGAATCTTGCGAAAAAGCCCGCTTGTTTCACCCTGCTGCCCCGTCCGAAGAAAGCGGAAGAGGCAAAGTAAACAGAGGAATTTTCGATGCGGAAAAGATTTTTCATCCCGTTGGCGGCAGTTCTGGTCTCTCTGCTTCAGGCAGGGGAGAGTTACAATTTCTTCATGATCTCCGACCCCCATCTGGGCGCGGCCGAAACCTACTGCACGGATCCCGCCGTTCCCAAAAAATTCCGGACGAAAAAAGATATCCGCCGGGCCGACAAGTGCATGCCCGCCTTTCTGGCCATGTGCGAAGACATGGTGAAAAAGTCCGATGGAAACACCCGCTTCCTTTTCGAAGCCGGGGATCTCGTCGAGGGCGGGACCAAGGGCGAAGAGGTCCACAAACAGGTCCTGACGGACGCGATCGGTCTGCTCAAAAAGTATTTCAAGATCCCGATCTACATGGTCAAGGGCAATCACGAGGCCTACGGCATGGGCGGCGAAAACGCCTATCGGACGGTCCTGCTCGGAGAACTTGCGAAAACTCTGGGCAAAGAGAAACTGGAGTATTCCAATTACGCTTTCATGCAGGGCGGAGATCTGTACATTTTCATCGACTGCTACAGCGGCGCGAAGGCGGGGCAGTGGAAATTCGTGCGCGAAACGCTGCGTTCCCTCAAGGAGAAGCCCCGGTATGTGTTCGTCTGCATGCACCCTCCCGTCATCCCCTCCCACTGGAACCAGCAGGAGATCCGGGGCATCTGCGATCTTCTGCTCGATCACAACGCCGTTCTGCTCTGCGGCCACTGCCATCAGAACAGCGTGACGGTCTTCGAGAAGAACGGGAAAAAACTCGTTCAGGTGACGGTTTCGACTTTTCTCGACCCGAAACCGAAGAAAATGCCGGTCCGTCCCGCCGAAAACACCGTGAAGCAGCGTCTTGACGGGTACCGGAACAGCCTGAAAAACCGCTGGAAAAATGCGTCGTTCATCCCCGAATTCGACCGGGAGTGGGCCGCGCACATCACCGAATACCGGAATTTCGGCGGTGCGGGGTATGCGAAATTCGACGTCTCCGACGCGGGGATCGCCGCCACATATCAGAGCGTGCTTCTTGACCGGCCGCCCGTGACGGTCAGGATCCGTGACGCCGCCGGAAAATAAAAGAACTTCACCCGATAAAAATTCAAGGAAAGGGCTTATTCTCATGAAAAGAAACTTTTTCATCATCGCCGCATTTCTGCTGGTGCTGGCGCTTGACGCGCGGACCGTCTACATCATCCGCCACGGACAAGTGGGCATCAACATCAAGGAGATCAAAGAGACCCGCCTGACCGATCTCGGCGTCAAACAGGCGCAGACCGTGGGCGAGTTTCTCGTCAACAAACTCAAGTTCGACGGCAAAATCTACGCTTCTCCCCTGTACCGCACCATCGAAACGGCCAAGCCGACCGCGCTTCTGCTCAAAAAGAAGATCATCCTCGAGCCCGGCATCCAGGAAATGGCCCCCGGCGCCAAGCCGTCGCCTCCGGGCATGACCCTTGCTCAGATCAACGGCTACTTCCCCGACCTGACCGTTCCCGGTCCCCGCTTCGCCGACGGCTGGCGGCTCTGCAAAGAGACCAACGCCATGCGCCTCGTGCGCGTCACCAAGGCTCTCGACGCCATCCTCGCCGAAGAGAAGGGCGACATCCTGCTCACCGGTCACGGGGCCAGCGTCAACGATCTGGTCAAGGCCCTCAACAACAAGCGCCCCTCGCGCAAAGTCAAGGCCGTCAAGGGCACGGCTTGGAACTGCGCGCTCTTCATCTTCGAACTGGACGACAAGAACGAAGTCACCGGCGGCAGGTATACCACGGAATATCTGGACGACCGCGACGTCACCAGCAATTTCCGCTGCCCCAAGATCGAGCGTCCCGACGACCCCCGGTACATGACCAGAGCGCAGGACAAGGCCGACCGGGCCAAACGCAACGCCAAAAACAAGGCCAAAGCCAAGACCAAAACTGAAAAGGGCGGTGAAAAATGAGAGTTCTGCTCGCCGTCTTCTGCATCCTGTCGGTGTTTGCGCTCTGCGCCAGGGAGCGCATGATCTACGTGGCGCGCCATTGTCAGGCCACGGGGCCCGGAGAAAACGTCATCATGCCGATCGCCGGCGACGCCGGGATCACGCAGCTGGGCGTGAAACAGTCGCAGCTTCTGGGAAAACGCCTGAAGGAACTGAAATTCTCGGGAAAGATCTACGCGTCTCCCTATTTCCGCACGGTTGCCACGGCCTGTCACGCGGCGTCGCAGTGCGGCAGCAAGGTCTATCCCGACGCCCGTGTGCAGGAGCGCGTGAACCGCAACGGCGGCAACATGAGAAAAGGCGGCGCGACTCTGGAACAGCTGCGCAAACTCTTTCCGGACCAGATCGCCGCGGATGCGAAACTTGCCCATCCCTGGCTCTACACGAAGGAGGAGCCGAAGAAGACGGCCGCCCACCGGGAACGTATGGCCAGGGCGCTTGACGAGATCCTTGCCGAAAATCCCGACGGCGACATCATGATCGTCTCGCACGCGGGCGCCGTCGGCGCTCTGGCCGCCGTGATGAAGGACCGGTCCAAACAGCGTATTTCCGGCGGCACATGGAACTGCGCGCTTTTCAAGTACGCCGTGGATGATCGGGGCAAATTCCGTTTCGTCGGCTACGAGATCGAATTTCTGCCCGAAGAGGCCGTTACGGCCAATATGCACAAGATCGATCCCTCGAAGAAGCCGAGCCGCCAGAAGGTCAAGTCCGGCGTGGATTATCAGTACAAACTGTGACGGGACTTTTTCCGCCCCCGCCTGTGAGCCAGACAGGTTCCGTCCGCCGGGTGTAATGCCAGTTTTTTATGCGCGTCTTCTTGAACCGGTAGTAGGCCCTGTGAGCCGCGACGATATCCGCTTCATCCGTTGAGAAATCCCGGAATGTCCGGGCCAGTCCCGTGCAGTCGGCCGGACCGCCGTCGTCCAGCAGTTCCCGGTAACGGACTGCGAGGGCGCTGTATGCGTGAGTTCTGCCGAAACGGAAGAGGAATTCCTCCTGAAGCGCCTGACCGCAGGCGACCGTCCAGTTGATTTTCGAGTATTGTATATAAAGTTCTGCAAAAACAAAGAGGTCATGGTATATTAGTTAATCGACAAACAAACTAACGGCAAAGGAGCCAATACCATGACCAAGGAAAAAGTAGCACCGAAGTTCGAAGAAGTCAAAGCCCTTTTCA
>JAFTDL010000335.1 GCA_017454215.1 Lentisphaeria bacterium
AAGCGGTAGCGGGAAAATATCCGTCGTTGGCATCCTCATAGAGCGCGACGGCGACGCCCTGCTGTTTCAGGTTGGAAAGGCATCTGGCGCTTTGTCCCCTCATCCGCGCCTGCTGCAGCGCGGGCATCAGCATCGCCGCCAGAATGGCGATGATGGCGATCACGACGAGCAATTCTTTGAGTGTGAAAAAATGCCGATCCTTCATGTTGAGCCCTTTCTTTTTTTGTTGTTTTGCGCCGCCGGTGCAAAATCATCCGATACATTGCCCCCCCTTGGTCCCGACAATGGACCGGTACTGACAGCCGGTATCGTGTCCCCATGGATGATACCGCTGAAAATATACGCTTTTTTTCAGTCATCCGCCTTGACTTTTTCGACATAAAATAGTATTTTTACGACAAACACACGTTTCAGGAGGGTATGATGAAAGCAAAATATACCGCGGATATGTCCTTTTTCGTCGAGGACGGCCGGCTGCCGCTGGCGGTCAATTTCATCAACGGCAGACACCCGGTCAGGCTCTTTCACGATCACAAATTCATGGAAGTGGTGATCGTCACCTCCGGCAGACCGCTGCACATCGCAGGAGATGAGTCCTGTGAAGTGGAAAAGGGGGATGTTCTGGTGATCCAGCCCGGGACGGTACACGGCTACGACCGCACGGCAGGTGCGGGGATCCTGAAGCTGATATTCGACAGCGACAAACTGCCGATCCCCCAGCTGGACGGCGGGGAATTCTCTCTTTTCGGCAAACTTTTCCCCGGCAGAGGCGAATCGTACATTTCCGCAAAACCCGCAGTCCATCTGCCCGAAGAAATTTTGGAGCAGACCGTTTCCGTGATACGCCGCATCGACGAGGAAACCAAAAGCATCCGCCCCGGTTCGATGTTTTACGCCATGGGGCTCTTCATGGAGGTCCTGAGCATCATTTCCCGCATCGGGAGCATGCAGATAAAGGCCGAACACTCCCGGTTCATGCTGGAGAACGCCCTGCGCTATATCAACAAAAACTTTCAGAAGCAGGTGACGCTGAGGGAACTGGCACGCGTGTCATGCATGTCGGAACGCAATTTTCAGCGCCACTTCCGTCAGGAACTCGGACAATCCCCCATGCAGTATCTCATGGGGATCCGTCTGCGCCGCGTGCAGGAACAGCTGCTGACCGACGACACGGAGATCGGCGTCATTGCCCTGAATTGCGGTTTTTACGACAGCAATTATCTGTGCAAGAAGTTCAAGCAGGCGTTCCGCATGACACCGTCCGAATTCCGCCGCCGCAGCCGGAAGGCGGCCGGAAGAGAGGCGTAGGGACTCCGGCGTCCCGTTTCCCCGGTGGAGCCGGTTCCGCCGTGCTTACCTGAAGTTGCTCAGGGTCTTGAGGATGGCGCGCTTGTGCTTGTTCTTCTCCAGACCGAAGATCATGAAGGAGCCGTAGACCTTGGCGGGGTAGGGGATCCCCGTGATGTAGGTGCGGCCGGTCTTTTCGATCCTCTCCAGCTTCTTGCGCTGGAGTTCGCTGTTGCGGTCGTACTTGTAGACGCCGATTTCGGAATCTCCCACCAGAATGGCCACCGCACTGCTGGCATGGAAGGGATCCGCCGGGATCTGCCGCACGTTCGACACGGGCACGCCGTCGCGCTTGAGATAGTCCGCAAAATCCCGCGCCTCAAGGTAATTGTTCCCCGCGGACCGGCATCCGGTCAGCACGAGGACGAGCAGAAATGCTCCCGCGATACATCTGAACATGACTTTTCTCCCTTCAATGGAAAATTCCGGATCGTCACAATAAAATAGCCTGCCGTACCGGAAAAATCAAGTGACTCTTGACAATCGCTCCCGGACACGCTACATTAAGCCGGATCTGCATCCGACGCCGAAAGGAGGAGAGGAGAACATGGCCGTCACCGTCGCATTTGCCGAAGCCCGGAGCTATGAGCGGGAAGAACTCCGCGCGGCGCTCCGGAAGGTCTTTGCTCCGCAGCTGGAGGAGAGCGGCGGTGTTTCGGGCCGCTCCGTGCTGATCAAACCCAATCTCCTTGCGTGGAAGAAGGACGACGATCCCACCTGTGTCAACCCGGCGTTCATCGTCGAGACCGCCCGGCTGTTTCTCGAAGCCGGAGCCTGCCGCGTGGCCGTCATGGAGAATCCCGCCGTGCGGTCGGCCCAGGCGATCATAGCCGATATGGGCATCGCCCGCGAATTGGAGCAGATGGGCGTGACTTTCGCCAACTTTGCCGACTACCGCGACTGCCGCCTCGCGGAAAACGCCGCCTTCAGAAACGCCGAGATCGCCGCGGAGCGGTTCGATTTCGACTTCGTGGCCAATCTGGCCAAGGTCAAGACCCACGGCATGATGACCCTGACGCTGGCGGTCAAGAATCTTTTCGGCTTCATCTCCGGCGGCGAGCGGCTGGCCTGGCACCTCAAGGTGCGCCGGGATTTTTCGCTCTTCGCCGATTTTCTGCTGGACCTCTACGTGGAGATCAGACCGCAGTTCAACTTTCTCGACGGCGTCGTCGCCATGGAGGGCAACGGACCGGGAAGCGGGACCCCGGTGGAATGTCATTTCGTCGCGGGTTCCTCCGACGCGCTGGCCCTCGACGCCGCAACCGCCCCCCTGCTGGGCGTGAACGATCTCCTCACCGTGACCCGGGGAAAGGCGCGGGGACTTCTCGAAGATTTCGTCTGCACGGGAGATATCCCGCAGCTTGCGCCGCTCCTGCGCCCCGATCCCCCCAAGCCCCTGTCGCAGTGGGGACTCAACCTGCCGCCGGGCCTGCGGGAACTCATGCGCGACCGCCTGCTGGCCCGTCCCGAACTGGACACATCCAGATGCATCGGCTGCGGCCTGTGCGCGAAAATGTGTCCGCCCCAGTCCCTCAAGATCGTGGACGGACGCCCGAAATTCAACTTGGATGAATGCATCCGCTGCTGCTGCTGTCAGGAGCATTGCCCCAAAGGCGCGATCCGCTTCCGCGCCAACCTTTTTCTGCGCGCCCTCGAAACCCTGCGCGTCTTCTTCGGCAGGCTCCTCCGCTGATCTTCAAAAAAGAGGGGGGAGAGCCGGGGAGAGAAAAAACTTCTTTTTCCGCAAAAAGAAGTTTTTTCTCTCCCCGGACCCCTCGCTTTTTCAAGAAAAACGGGGTGTTTTGTGCGGAGCTTTGCGGAGGGCCGAGCGTGTACGGGGGAAGCGCAATCTCATCCTATCCGCCCTGTCCGGCCTGTCCAGCCTATTTCCCCGCGCTTTTCCGCCCGCTTGAAAAGGCGCGGAAAGATGCTATAATAAGAAGCGGAAATCGAAAAGGGGAGTTGCCTCATGGAAAATGCGGAATATCCGGCGGCGTCGCCCGCCCGGTGGTGGGAGGCGGAACAAGACGGTTCCGTGCGCTGCGGTCTCTGTCCCCGCGCCTGCCGCATCCCGGCGGGCGGGGCGGGTTACTGCGGCGTGCGCATCAACCGCGGCGGACGGCTCTTCAGCCTCGCTTACGGTCACCCCGTGTCCGTCGCGGTCGATCCCATCGAGAAGAAGCCCCTGAATCACTTTCTTCCGGGAACGAAAGTGCTTTCGCTCGGCACCTTCGGCTGCAATCTGGGCTGTGTCTTCTGTCAGAACCACACCCTGTCCCGCGCGTGCTATCCCTCGTCCCGGCAACGGCCCGCCGTCTCCCCGGAGGAGATCGTGCGCCTCACGAAGCGGGAGAAGTGTCCCTCCCTTGCCTTCACCTACAACGAGCCGACGGTCTTCGCCGAATACGCCGCCGACATCGCCCGCCTCGCCCGGCAGGAGGGCATCAAAACCGTCCTCGTGAGCAACGGCATGATCTCCGCCGCCCCCGCGGACGAGCTGTATCCCCTGATCGACGCCGCCAACATCGACATGAAGGGGTTTTCCGAGGCGTTTTACGCCGAAATGTGCGGCGGCAGTCTGCACGCGGTCCTCGATTCCCTGCTGAAACTGAAAAAACTCGGCGTCCATCTGGAGGTCACCACGCTGGTGATCCCGGGCAAAAACGATTCCGACGAAATGACGAATTCCTGGCTGGACTGGGTCGAAAACAACCTCGGACGGGAGACGGTGCTCCACTTCAGCGCCTACTTTCCCGCTTTCCGCTGCCGGATCCCCGCCACGCCCGCCGAAACCCTCTACCGTATCCGCGATCTCTGCCGCCTGCGCGGCTTCTGCAACATCTATCTCGGGAATATCTGATATGGAGTATGAATTCACCCAAAAGTCGGTCCGTCCGCCTGCGGCGGCGGGGCAGTTTTACAGCGGTTCACCCGAAGCCCTCCGGCGCGAGGTGGAGCAGTACCTCGAAGCCGCGCCCGCGTACGACGGCAAAGCGGGTGTGATCTGCGCCGCGGCGGTCCCTCACGCGGGCTATTTCTATTCGGCCGCCATCGCCGCTCCTGTCTTCAAGGCCCTGAAAGGCGCTTCCTTCGACACCATTGTCATCATCGGCCACGACTTCGGCCGGATGGCTCCCGGCATCGTCGCCGTTCTGCCCGGCTTCACCCACTACCGAACGCCTCTGGGACTTGTCGAAGTCGACCGGGGACTCTGCAATATGCTCATGGACCGGGACGCGCGGATCATCAGAAACGACCGC
>JAFTDL010000336.1 GCA_017454215.1 Lentisphaeria bacterium
CCGGTGCAGTTCCAAACCGTGTTCCAGCTCCGCCGGGGTGGGATCCAGCAGTTTCAGGGCCTTCTTCCAGGCATTTTCGTGACTTTCCGAAATGAATTTCATTTTATATCGGCACCTTTTCCTTTGGCGGGAGACTGGGGTTTCAGCCGGAAATCTCCCTTTTCGACATCGATGAACTGCGGGTCGGCAGCGATGCTTTCGCGGTCGAACCCCGTGGCTTTCCGCCAGTGGGGAAGATTTTCGCTCACGATCAGATCCTTGCCGTTGCTGTTGCGGATCCGTCCTCCGGCCCGGTGGTGTTTGAAGGGCGAGAAATAGACGTTGCGGTCGCTGACGATCTTTCCTTTGATGTTCTGCAGCATGTACGCGGGATTCGACTTTCCGCCGATGCACGGACGGTAAAAGATGTTGTCCGTGATCGTGATATTCTGCGCATTGGCCGCGAAAATGTGGAAAAACGTGCCGTTGACCAGCGTATTGCGCCGGATGACGTGGTCATTTCCCAGCAGCTGCAGCTGGTACGTGCCGCCCCAGGCGATGTTGTTCTCGATGACGAAACGATCGCCGCGCCCGTAGATGAAAGGTCCGGCCATATAGGGGAACTCCCTGAAATTTCGGCAGTTGCGGACAACGATGTCGTTTGAGCCGTCCATGCGGACCAGTCCCGGCCGGGCCGTTTCCTCGGGGTTGTCGAAGGTGATCCCGTCGACGACCCAGTGATCGAGTCCCGTGAGATCGACCAGAGGACCGTAGAAGAACATGCCGTCGATGACGGCGCCCTTCTCTCCCTTGAGAGTGATCTTTCTGTCGGGCAGACCGCCGCACACGGGAACGAAACTGCCGTAATGACGGCCGGACAGAAGAAGCACCGTATCGCCGGGACGGGCCATCTGCGCCGCCTCGTCCAGCGACATTTTGCCGGGGTCCACGGTGATGGTCATGGGCGCGCGGTCGCTCTTTCCCGTTCTGAACGTCAGGACTTTTCCCCGGGCCTTTTCGCCGCGGCGGCCCTGAAACAGCAGCTGATACTCGTATTCGGTGTCGCTTTTCAGCCCCGAAAGCGCCAGCACGTGCCGGACGCCCTGACGGCGGGACTTGACGGTATTCCATTTCTTCTCCCCGCGGGCCCGGTAAATGACGCTGCCCCAGCCGTCGTTGCGGACGGTGAAGAACTCGATGACGGCGCTTTCTTTGTCCGCATATTTGACGGCGATGTTCGAGAAATGGCACCAGGGGAAGGTGATCTTGGGCTGCGGCAGAGCCAGTTTCAGCGCCTCAAGCGCGTTTTTGTTTTCGGGCTTGAAATCCTTCATGTCCCGAACGTTGTTTTCGAAGATGATGCCGCTCCCGGTAAAATCCTTTTCCCGGAGATCGTTCCCCAGACTCCGCCACGATATTCTGCCGCCTAAAAAATTGCTCAGGATGACGACGGGATACGGCTCGCATTCTGCATGAAGCCGCCCCTTGACGATATTGTCTTCGAAGCGTCCGTCGGGTTCGGCGATCTTCCAGCGGAAAGCGAGTTCATCCGCCATGACATTGCCGATGATCCGGTTTTTGCCCTTCCCCTCACCGCCGTACCGCTGGATGGCGAATCCGTAATCATACGGTTTCTGCTCGCGCCGGGTCTCCGGACTCGGTCCCGCCCAGTTGCCGATCAGCAGGTTGTCCCAGCAGTCGCCGTTTATGTAAAACGAACCGTATTCTCCATTGTTCATCGCCTGATTGCCCGTGATCAGAGCCCTGGTCATGCGCCGCAGGACGACGCCGGAATAATAATTGTTGAAAAATCCGCAGTCCTTCACGGTCAGATGACCGACGTCGCGGGTGATCTGCGCATTCTGCTGGGCGAAGACCGCTTCGCAGTAATGGGTGAAGGTGATGCCTTCGATCGAGACGTAACTGCCCCGCACGGCCAGTCCGATGCGGTCATAGGAA
>JAFTDL010000337.1 GCA_017454215.1 Lentisphaeria bacterium
CGGGGGTCATCGGCATCGCCTTTCTGCTTCTGCCCGCGCTCTACGCCCCCTTTCTCGCCAACGGCAGGCCCTTTTTCCTGATTTCGCACGGTGACAGGTCCTTCCCCTTTCTGCGTTATCTTTTTTCTCCCGACAGCGGCGAAAGACTGGTCAACCAGCTGTTCAACTATCTGGCGTTTCTGCTGCCGTTGGGGATCCTTTTGCGGAAGAGAAAACTCCTTCTCGCCCTCTGCGGTCTGCTGCTCATCCTGCCTTTCATCCTCACCCCTCCGCGGGTGGACAAGACCGACTACCGGAAGGCGGCGGACTCCGCCCGCCGGGCGTTTTTCGCCCCCGTTCCCTACGGCCCGCTGGAGATCGTCGCGGAACCCTGCGAACCGCCCTCGAAAAAACACATCCTCGGGACCGACAACGTGGGAAGAGACGTGGCCGCCCGCCTGATCTACGGCGCCCGGGCTTCCCTGGCCGTGGGCATCATTTCGACTCTGATCGCCCTCGTCATCGGCACGCTTGTCGGTCTCGCCGCCGGATATTTCCGCGGCTGGTTCGACCTCTGCGTCATGCGCCTGGTGGAGATACTGCTGTGCTTTCCCACCTTTCTCCTGCTGCTGATCCTGATGTCCATTCTGGGCGATTACAAGTTCGAGCAGTCCATGCCGGTGGTCATTCTCGTCATCGGATTTTCAGGCTGGATCGGGCTGGCCTTTCTCGTGCGCGGCGAGACACTCAAACAGTGCGGACTGCCCTACATCGCCAGCTGCGAAGTGGCCGGGATCCCCGCATGGCGCATCATGCTTTTTCACCTGCTCCCCAACATCACGGGACCCATACTCATCTCCTTCACCTTCGGCGTCGCAGGCGCGATCCTCGCAGAAAGTTCCCTGAGCTTTCTCGGATTCGGCGTCCAGCCCCCCGCACCCAGCTGGGGCGGCCTCCTCCGCCAGGCCTTCGACGACCCCCTCGCCCATTGGCACCTCACCTTCTTCCCCGGACTCGCCCTCTTCATCGCCGTCCTCTCGTTCAACTTCACCGCCGAAGGACTCCGCAAACTCTGAACCCGGTAAAGGCGGGGGATGTTCCGGGAGAGGGGAAAAACCTCTTTTCCACGTGAAAAGCCGAAACGTCGGCCTCGGGGTAACTGCGCGCTGCCCTTCCGCCTTCACTGACGTTACGGCGTGACAAGTCGGGGGCGCGCAGGGCCGAAACGGTACGGGGAAAGTTGCAGAATACGGCCTTTTCAAGCACCGGTGCGCCGACTTGATCGTCTCCGTACCTATCCGTACTCATCCGTACCCATCCGTACAAAACAACGGCGGCGGACAAGTCGGGACTCGGCAGAGCCCTCTCACTTCTCCGCGGACTGCATTTTTTTGCGGCAGGCCCCGGGGGAAAGGCCGTAACGGCGGGAAAAGGCCCGCGTGAAGTGATAGCGGTCGGAAAAGCCGGTGATGTAGGAAATGTGTTCTATCGAGATGGTGTTGTTGTGGAGCAGATCGCGGGCGAATTCCAGGCGTTTGTGCATGATGTAGCGCTGGGGCGGCATTTTCATCTCGCGCTTGAAAAGGTGGATGAAATTGACCTCCGACATGCCCAGTTCCCGGCTGAGTTGTCCGTTGTCCAGTTTCGGCGTGGGACGTTTCCGGAAGGCTTCGGTGATGATGTTCAGCGCTTTCCGGATCCGCGGATCCGGCAGGAAAGCGTCCTCTCTTCCGAAGCATGACGGGGGAATGTCGTCCAGCAGGAGCAGGATCAGCGCGTTCAGCGCCAGCGCCGAAAATTTTTCGTCGCGGAACTTTTTGAGAAACGCCTCGTACCGGTGGATGGGAAACGTGACCGGCTCCTTCCGGAGATGCGAAAAATACTCGCTTTCGAGATAAAAGTCGCAGAATATCTGTTCGATGCCCGCGTCCGACGTCGTCGCGAAGCCGGTATTCCCCGGCAGCAGATAGATGAGATCGGGCTTCATCTTTATCTCCCGGTCGGAGAGGATCAGACGCCCTCCCGCCGAGAGATTCCACCAGAGATGCCACAGCGGCAGAGTCCGCATCGGAACGCGCCAGTTCTCGACAACGCTTCTCCCGCAGTTCATCAGCGTGACCCGGGGCACGTCTCTGGCCGCAGGACTTATCTTGACAGAATCAGATACATGTTTGACAGTTTCAGGCATTTCTTCCCGTTTCCTTCCGCCGTATACTATACATCGTAAAGGCATGAATGGCAATTCGCCAGCCGGAAAAATCTCAACCTCGGGAGGGAGATAATGAACGGATTTTCGAGAACGTCGCCGGACAGTGGAAAGTGCGGAAATTTTACGCTTATAGAGCTTCTGGTGGTCATCGCCATCATCGCCATATTGGCCGCCATGCTGATGCCCGCGCTGCAGCAGGCAAGGGAGACGGCCAAGGCGATCTCGTGCACCTCGAAGGAAAAGCAGATACACTCCGCGCTCACGTTCTACACGGACGCCAACGGCGAATATCTGCCCGCGGCGGCCAAATGGGTGATGAGCATCGTTCCGCGCTATCTGCCCAAAGTGTCGCCGACCAGTCCGGACGCCAGACCGTGGGAGAGCTCCTCTGCCGGTATCGGCCCGCTGCTCTGCCCCTCCATCACGGCGTCGGACTGCATTTCGGCGGATATCGGCAAGAGTCTGCCCTTCATCACCAGCTACGGCGTCACCTCCTTCTGCGACGGAACGGAATCCGCCGGGTGGAACATTCCCCAGAAACTTTCCCGCAAACAGTACGGCGCCTGGCAGACCTACGGCAAGGAATGGGTCACTTCGGCGGGAATGAATACGCACAGAAAGATCAGCACCATTCTGCCAAGCACGATCATCATGAACGAAAAATTCTTTTCCGACACCTCCGGCTCGGGCGTCTCCAGTCACAACGGATACTCGTCGAACGACCGTCAGAACATCGTCTACCTCAAGTGGGAAAGCGCCACCAACGGGCTTACGGGACCCGACAAGTACGCGCCGAACCGGCTCGTTCACGGTCAGAAGAACAACATGATCTTCTTCAACGGCGCCGTCAAGGCCATCAAAAACGGAACGCCTCTGGACAAGTTCGACTGGACTTTGAAATAAACCGAAACCGACGGGGGAAAATGTGAAATGAGAGGATTTTTGAGCCTTTTTCTGACCGTTTTCTGCGGCGTGACGCTTTTTGCCAGACCGTTTTCCGGAAAGGATCTGATCCTCAGGGGACACGCGAAACTCGAAAACGGCGTCGTCAAGCTCAACGGCACGACGGACTTCATCGAACTTGCCGGAACGGAGAACTGGAACATCGGCAAAAAGGGACTCACCTGCGCCGGATCGTTCAAACTGTACGACAACGCCTCCGGCGGCGGCAAAAAGGAGTCGCTGGACATGTTCTTCTCGAAGGGGGGAACGCCGTTTATTTTCGGGCGCTACGGCAATTACGGCCATCAGCTTTATTCCAACATCCGCCCCGCCTCTTCCGACGGAAAAATGAAGGCTCCCGTGATGAGCGAGTTCACGCCGGAACCCGGCGTGTGGCATCACTTCGCCGTGGTTTACGAGCCCTACAACGACCACGCGCAGGGCGACGTCGGATATTACACGACCACCTACGTCGACGGCAACCGGGCCGGGCACGGCAAACATTCATTCCTCGAACCGGCCCAGACCGCGGGGCGCATCGAAGTCGGGAAAGGCTGGGGCGGGCCCTGGTTTTTCCACGGAGAGGTCGCCGAGATCAATGTCTTCCAGGAGGCGCTGAATGAAGCCGCCGTCGAGGAACTGGTGGCGGCAAGCCGTCATGTGAAATTCAGATCCGCGCGGAAGATCAATCCCGCCCTCGGCGGACTGCGGGCCGTTTCCCCCGCGGGGAAATGGGCCCTGCAGTCGCTGCACCGGCTGGAGCCGGAACGGGGAAAAGCCGCCGCGGCGAAACTGAAAGCCGCATTCGAGGCGGCGGACGACGAAACATTCATCCGCGCATTCGATCCCGGCTGCGGAGTCGCCCTGATCGTGAGACCGCAGGTCCTGATCCTGATCGGTAAAACGGGCGGCACGGGCGAACCGCTGCTGGGGATCTACGACCGCATCGGCAGAAAAAGCGTGCTGGAAGACAAACTTCTGAACTGGAGTTTCTCCGGCCGGATCGGAAACAGGAAGACCGGCGCAAGCTCCGGCGACCTGAAATACACGGTGAAAGATCTCGACGGCAGAGGATTCACCGCCGTCTGGCAGGGGAACGGCCGGGCCGGATTCACCGCCGAAAGCCGGTATGAATTTCTGGACGACGGGATCGCCGCAGATCTCCGGATCGACAACAGGACGCCCGGTCTGGTCCTCCGCGAAGTGACCTTCCCGGAGACCCGCACGCCGAAACTGGGCAGCGACGATGCGTTCCTCTACCCGTTCCAATGCGGGGCGGAGGTCCGGAACCCCACGCGCAACTCGTTCAGGCACGGACAATTCGGCCGGTATCCTTCAAGCACCATGACGATGCAGTTCACCGCCTATTACGGCGGCGGCCGCGGCGTTTTTCTCGGCTGGCAGGATCCCCGCGGAACGCTCAAAAACATGCGGGCCACGGGGAAACGGGGCGGCATGGAGTTTTCATGGCAGCAGAGTGTGGCGATCCCCCTCGGCAAACTTGCGGGCGGCAACAGTTACGCAAGTCCCGGCAGGGTCGTTTTCAGGGTCTATCCGGGAAGGTGGTACGAAGCCTGCATGCTGCACAAAAAATGGGCCCTCTCGCACGCGGTCTGGCGCGTTCCCGTCCCGCGGCGGGATACGCCCGAGTGGTTCAAAAACATCCCCGCCGTCTTCAATTACACGGTGATAAATCATGAGATCGCCATGGCGCGCTTTGCCCGGCTCATGGCGATAAGAAACTATCTCGACGTGCCGGTCTACTGCGTCGCCTACGCGTGGAACGATCCGGCGCTGGGAGGCTGGCCTTACTTCAGGCCCCGCAAATTCATTCCCGGCATCTACAGCCAGATCCGCAAGGCCGGATGCGTCGTCGAGCCCTACATCGACTCCCGCCTCTGGGACGTCATGGACGGACCGGACCGGAAAACCGACTGGCGGTACAGCAGCCACGGCAAGAAGTTCGCGGTCATCGACGAGAACGGCAAGATCCCGCTGGAGCATTACACCAGAAGCACCTACGCCGTCATGTGCCCCTGCGTCCGGGGCTGGCAGGAGGAACTTTTCGGCCAGACGGCTTTCGTGCGGACTCTCGCCCCCGCCGTCTATCACGATCAGGTCATGGCGGGCCACGGCATTCCCTGCTTCAATCCGGATCACGGGCACGCCCTGAACGATCCCGCGGCATGGCTCGACAAGGGCTACCGTCCGCTTTTCCGCCGGATCCGTAAGGCCATGCCGGGGGTTGTCCAGACCTCCGAGGAGGTCTCCGAGGCCTATCTCGACCTTTTCGACGGCGGCCACGTCTGGCGCTGGGTCTTCGACGGCCAGGTCCCCGCGTTTCAGGCGGTCTACGGCGGGCGGATGCAGTATTATTCTCTGGTCTTCGACTCCCACGGCAAAGGGGAATACGCCTCCAACTTCGTCAAGATGGGCAACAGTCTCGTCAACGGCCTCAAACTGGGGAAATTCGAACTTGAGGAGGTCCACGACGCCGACATGAAGCGGCTTTTCATCAAGAAGATGTGTCATCTGCGCCAAGCTCTCAACGATTATTTCAACAACGGCGACATGCTTCCGCCGATCCGCTTCGCCGATCCGCTTCCGCTGCTCACCACGGGCTGGTCCACCAGCAGCAAGGCCCTTGAAAAGGTCACCATGCCCAAGATCGTCTCCAACAGCTACCGGCTCGGGGATACCGATGTCTTCATTTTCGTCAACACGACCGGGGAGAACCTCAGCTGCCGGCCGCTGATCCGGGCCGATCACCTTTGCGTCGAAGGCGCGTCAAGTCCCGTGAAGTTCTCTTCCGGAAAAGGGATCGCCCTCGGACCTTACCAGTCCGCCGCGGCGGTGAAAGGGTCCGCGGACGAGGCCCGGAAACTGCAGAAGACCCTGCACAGGATCGCCGCCTTCACGCCGGGGGAATCCTTCGACAATCTCGTCCGTTTCGCCGATCTGCGCAGGATCGCCGCCGTCCGCGGCAAATGGCTGAAGCCCGCCGACGCTTCGGGGTATTACAATCTCTCGAAATCCGCTTCGGGCAAATATTTCGGCAACACCGTGCAGGGGGCGCTCATCTCCTACGGCGTGGTGGATTTCGGCGCGGAAAAGGTTTCAAAACTCTTCATCAGGGCCGCCGTGCCGGAGTCCTATTCGGGCGGGACCGTCGAAGTTCTGGCCGGGCCCGCCCAGAACAGCTGCCGGGTGGCAGGCAAGCTCACCGTTCCCGCCACCGGAAGCTGGCTGGATTTCCGCGAGTTCGTGATCCCGCTGGAAAAACCCTTGACCGGCGAGTGTTTTCTCATGTTCCGGTTCGACCGGAACGGCTGCTGCAACTTTTCGGAATGGAGGTTCTGAATGAATAAAAAACTTTTCGCATCCCTGCCGGCGGTTTTTGCGGGAGCTCTGCTCTGCGCGCAGGAACCGGTCCTCGATTACGACTACACCTCGGGCGCGTTCGAGCGAAGAGGCAAGACCCCGCCGCCGGTCGTTGCCGGTGAAACGCTCATGGCCGAAGAACTTCCCGGCGCGATCCGGTTCGACGGCAAAAAGAATTTCATGACGATCCCCGGCGGCAAGTCATTTTCTCTCAGGAACGGCGGCACGCTCTTCGCCTTCGTCCGCTTTGCGGAGGACGAGGAGCACGGCATGCTGTTTTTCAAGCTCAACGAATTCCTGCTCGGCCTGTACAGCAAAGACCGTCTGTATTTCAACATCCGGGCCAGGGGCGGGGAAAAGTTCGACGCGCCCGTCATGACCGCCAGCGTCCCGCGGGGCAAATGGTGCACCGTGGCCGCCGTCCTGAGACCGTGGAAAAACGGTTCGTGGACCGCGTTTCTTTTCATCGACGGCGTCCGGAAAACTTCCAACACCTTCAGGTTCGCGGACGGTTATCCCGAAACGAAAGCCGATCTCACCGTCGGCAGAGGCTGGGGCGGGACTTGGTTTCTCAAAGGCGACATCGGCGCCCTGCGCCTCTACGACACGCCCCTTGACGAAAAACAGATCCTCGAACTCTCGGATAAATATCTCAAGCGCAAGTGAGAAGTCCGGTCCCCCCCCCGCCGGGGACTTGAAAAAAATGGATCGGCGGATTATGTTACGGCGCAGAAGAGTTCGTCGAACGGCATTCGAGTTTCCGGAGGAGAATTGTGATGGACAAAGCAAGAGAACTGGCCGAAAAGATTTCGCTTGAGGACGCCGTCGGGCAGACGCTGATGCCCACGGACCGCGGGTACTCCCGGGAGGAACTGCGGGAGGTGATCCGCGCTTCGCACCTGGGATGCTTCTTCGTGCGCGACTACCGCAAGGACAACCGCGAGACCCTCATCCCGTTGCGGAACGAACTCGAGATCCCCCTGATCTTCGCCGCCGAC
The DNA here is from genome assembly GCA_017454215.1 of Lentisphaeria bacterium. GTDB lineage: Bacteria > Verrucomicrobiota > Lentisphaeria > Victivallales > Victivallaceae > UBA1784. The sequence continues at coordinate 7,510 of JAFTDL010000337.1, forward strand.
ATGGAACACAACCGCGCGGCGGGTCACGGACTGCTGCCCACCCAGATGGCCGCGGCCGCGACCGCTTCGCCCGAACTGGCCGAAAAACGGGCCTGCCTCCTCGGACGCGAAGCCCGCGCCCTCGGCAACGACTGGCTCTTTCAGCCCGTCCTCGACCTCAACGGCAACCCCGCCAGTCCCGAAATGAACGTCAGGACCTACGGCGACGATCCGGAAACGGTGAAGTCCATGGTCCTCGCCCACCTGAAGGGCCTGCGCCGCGCCGGGATCGCCGCAGCAGGGAAGCACTTCCCCGGCGCCGGTATAGACGACCGCGACCAGCACTTCTGCACCTCCGTCAATCCCCTCTCTGTCGAAGACTGGATAGCCTCCTTCGGCAAAGTCTGGCGCGCCGCCATCGACGCCGGCCTGGAGACCGTCATGCCCGGCCATATCTCCTTCCCCGCATGGTGCAAAGAGTCCGAGTCCGAAGCCATGCCCGCCACCCTCGAACCCCGCCTGATGAACGACCTTCTGCGCAGGGAACTGGGCTTCGAAGGCGTCATCGTCTCCGACGCCGCCACCATGATCGGCATCACCAGCCGCTGCCCCGAAGAACGCTGCGCCGTGGAATTCCTCAAGGCCGGAGGCGACGTCTACCTCTTCGCCGACCCCGTGGAGGACTTCCGCCGCATCCTCGACGCCGTCCATCGCGGATACCTCTCCGAGGAGCGTGTGCGCGACGCGGCGTATCGCGTTCTCCGCCTCAAAGAGAAACTCGCCGTCGGTTCCCGCCCGGAAGTCGCCCTCACTCAAGCCGACTTCGCCGAAGCCGACAGGACCTATCTTGAGATCGCCGAAAAGTCCGCCACCGTCGTCCGCGGTCCGGAATACTTCCCCGTCTCCCTGTCCCCCGAAAGCCGCGTGCTGACCGTCACCATCCGCTGGCCTCAGGCCTCTCAGGATACCGCCCCAGACCTGCCGCTGGTGGACGAACTCCTCCGCGCCGAAGGGTTCACCGTGGATCATCTTGTGAATCCTCCCCATACCGAACTCCGGGAAAAAGCCGCCGACTACGGCATGATCTTCGTCAACGTCGTCACCTTCCCCCACGCCCTCGTGGGAACCATGCGCATGGTCGGCCCCATGATAATGCCCTTCTGGCGCGCTTTCTACACAGGAAGAAAAAATGTGGTCTTCACCTCTTTCGGCTCCCCGTACCTGCTCCACGAACAACCCCACTGGCCGAACCTGCTCGTCCTCTACTCCCCCAGCCCCGCCTCCCAGCGGGCCGCCGTAAAAGTCTGGCTCGGCCGCCTCCCCGCCCCCGGCCGCCTCCCCGTCTCCCTCGCGGGCAGACCTCGCCCCCGGTAAAGACGGGGGATGTCCCGGGAGAGGGGAAAAACTTTTTTTGATGGCTCAAAAAAGGTTTTTCCCCTCTCCCGGACCCTCTCCTCTTTTCAAAAAAAAGGGGTTGGGAAGCAG
>JAFTDL010000338.1 GCA_017454215.1 Lentisphaeria bacterium
GCCTGATTCAGCGCGGGCAGCAGCATGGCGGCGAGGATGGCGATGATGGCGATGACCACCAGCAGCTCGATGAGCGTGAAGAAGCGGGGGGAGCGTTTCATGGCCAGGATTCCTTTCCTTTTGGGGTTTTTATGGATAGAGAGAGGTGAATTTCGATTCGATGACCGCCCGGCAGCCGGGGGTTCCCAGGCCTTCGAGGGCGTCCAGCAATGCTTCTGCCGTTTCCCCGTAGCGGGGATCGAAGGTGGCCGCCGGAGGCAGGAGCAGCTTGAACATGGGATTGCCGTTGCCGCCGTAAAAGAGGACGTTCTCCTGTATTTTCCGGGGGGCCTCCAGCAGGGATTTCCGCAGGGCCAGATGGAGGACCGCGTCGTCGGCGAAGACCGCGTCGGGGCCCGAGGCGGAAAAAAGGCCTTTCAGCGCCTCTTCGGCTTCATCGCTGAAGACCCGGTAGACGCTCAGCTCCCGAATGAGCTCCGGGCAGAATTCGAGCCCGTTGACTTTCAATGCGTTGCGGTAGCACCGCTCCCGTTCCCGTTCGGAGTAACTTTCCAGACCGCTCCGGATGAGGGCGATCCGGCGCTTCCCCGCCTTTTTCATAGCGGCAAAGAGTTCGACGTGGGCCTTTTCGTCGCTGGTCCGGACGAAGGCCGCACCGGGGAAGAAGGGTTCTTCCATGAAGACCACGTTGCCGCAGTTGCCTGCGAAAAGCTCCGTGACCTCTTGTTTGTAGGCGTAGTAGTCGTGGGAAAGACAGATGATCCCCCGGACGCCGAAACTTTCCATTTCTTTCCGGTTCTGCCGCATCTGGGCGATGTTGTCGTGGGTGTAACTCACGAGGAGCCGCAAATTCCGTTTCGTGGCGGCGGCCTCCAGTTCGGTCAAAAGCTGACGGCGGCGGAAACCGCTCTGGGAGTCGATCATCACCCCCACCAGCGGTGACTTTTTCCCCGCCAGCATGGCCGCCGCCATGTTGCGCGTGTAGCCCAACTTCGCCGCCGCCTCCACGATCCGTTTGCGCGTCTCGTCGCTCACCCGGATCGCTCCCGAACAGCCGTTCAGGACCTTGCCCGCCGCTCCGCGGGAGACCCCCGCGGCCCGGGCCACATCGCTCAGATTGACCTTGTGCCTTTTTTCCGGCATGAAAAATTATCCCTTTGATAGAGCGTGATATCACCTTGACGGATATAATTTAGCACGGCAAAAGAGCTTTGTCAAGAGCAAAGGACGAAAAAAAAGCAAAAAAAAGAGACGCAGGTTTCGAGATGGCTGCGTCCCCCGGGAAAGGCCGGAAATTTCCGGAAAGGGAGGCCGGACGGCGGACAGACGCGTACCCGGCCTTTCCCCGCAACGATCACCGCGGCCGGGGCGGCGGGACCGGAGCCGGGTGATGCTTGTGATGATGATGCTTCGGCGGTCTGGGCGGCGGCGGCGGAAGCGGCCGCGGTCTCCGCGGGGGCGGAGCGACGATCACCGTGCGCGGTCTCGGCGGCGGCGGCGTCACGACGACCACCGGTCTCGGCGGCGGCGGCGGGGGCGGAGCGACGACCACCGGTCTGGGCGGGGGCGGCGCAACGACCACCGGTTCGGGAATGCATCCGGCACACGCCAGCAGAACGGCCGGCACGGCGAGTTTCCAATACTTCATGATCATTCTCCTGTTTTTTGCTTGTTACCGGCGATTTCGCCGGTGGTGTAATATACTTCCCTTCGCTCCGAAATGCAAGCGGAAAAACGGACAAAACCCCGTTTTTTCCGGAATGCTCCGCCCTTCACGGAACGGGCGGAGGACAATCGCTTTCACTTGCGGGGCGCGGCAGCCTTCCCGACCCGGCAGATGCCGAGCGATGTCGCCACGGTCCGGTAGAAAAGACTCTTGTTGAGCTTGCGGATCCCCCCCTTGCCGTCGGAAACCAACAGCGTGGTGGAGCCGCCGCCGTCCATGTTGAGCGCGGCCGACGCTCCGTATTTGCGGATCCACTCGCCCAGTTCCTCGGTGGTGACCCCTTCACTGACGCCCTTCATCCGGCCGTCCACGGTCATGATAAACAGGCAGCGCCGGTCCTTCGAGAGGCCGTAGGCCGTCCGCGGGGCGAGGTTTTTTTTCCTGACGGTCCGGACGACCCCGTTTTCGAGGATCATGCTGAATCCGCCCAGCGCCAGTTGGATCTTGGATGTGTCTTCTTCCTTGGCGACCTTCCGGATCTGGAATTCCCCCGTCTTCGTTATCAGAAACGCCGGGCGGCCGTCGGCTTCCTCGATTTTGACGCCCTCCGAGATGACCAGCCCCATCTTCGCCGCGTACTTGTGGTTATAGGGGAACACCCAGGGCCGCCAGGGAGTGGCGTTGACCGCCGCCAGCATCTCCTTCCCGTCGTCGAGGGCGCTGCGCATGAACTGGTACGTGGTGATGCGGCGCGTACGGATCGGAAGCGACGGAAAATCCGGCATGGGCTTTCCCCAGTCGGGATCCTTCTTCACCGTCACGAACCGCAGATCCTTGCAAGTCAGATCGACCCGGAGCACGTTGATCTTCAGCGGCCGGGGTTTGTCCGTATCCAGAAAGACGTGCCTGATCCCCGGAAAAAGTTCCGGCGTCTTGGACCAGTCGTGCAGCTTTTCTTCCGCATGCAGCACACAGGCGAGCAGCAGGAAAAGCGGTACGAGAAACCGGCGGGAGCGGAGAGGAAAAAAGCTCATTTTTTTGGCTCGGAGTCAGACGGATCTCAACGGATAAGTACGGATGAGTACGGAAGGAAGTTTTTCCGTAAACACCCGTACTGTCGGCGGGACTTACTCCAGCACCACCTTGGCGGAGTTGCTCACGCAGGCGTTGACGCAACTTACGGTCAGCTGCCAGGGGCCTTTTTCGTCGTTGAAGGCGGTCTGGAAGGCGAACTCGACTTTGCCGTCAGGCGAAGAAAGAAGATTGCCTGCGGCGCGGTCGCACACCTTGCCCGCGGGCGACTTGAGTTCCCAGTGGAACACCACGGGACCTGAACTCTTCCCCGAAGCCGTCACGGCTCCGGCCGAGAATTTCAGGACGCCGCCCCGGATGACTTTCGCGGGGGCCTTCAGGTCGACCTTGGCGACCTTTTCCTTCATCACGCTGAAGAATTCGCCACGGGCGGGGGAAAGGAGCAGCTTGAAGGTGTCGGTGTACCCGAGGTACTTCTTCGCCCGCAGATCGTACACGTGGCCCCTGACGGGGATCTTCGCCGTGATGAAGTCGCCCTTCTTCGGATCCACCACGGAGAGCGCGGGAGCGGGTTTGAGCAGTCCCAGCACGTGGTTGCCGCCGTTGGAACGCCAGCAGCTTTCCGCCTGATAGGGACGGCCCTTGGCGTCGGCGAGTTCCCGGTGGGGCCTGACGCCCGCCTTGCGGAGGAGTCCTTCGAGGATGAGCCGCCAGTTGCGGCAGAAAACTTCCGCGCCCGAAACGGTCTTGGAGGTCTCGCC
>JAFTDL010000339.1 GCA_017454215.1 Lentisphaeria bacterium
CTTCCCGCAAAAAGTTACTCGTCGCCGAGGTATTTGCCGGGGAGGAGGTAATTGACGATATAGTCTTTGACGGCGTCTTCGAGGGGGGTGGGGGCTTTGGTCCAGCCGAGGGCGCGGAGTTTGCCCATTTCGGCGCAGGTATAATACTGGTAGCGGTCGCGGAGGTGTTCGGGCATGTCGATATACTCGATATCGACGGGTTTGCCGAGGGCGGCGAAGGCGGCGGAGGCGAGTTTGTTCCAGCTTTCGGCCTTGCCGCTGCCGATATTGAAGAGGCCGGAGGCGGAACTGTCGAAGAGGAAGCGGATCATGGCGACGGCGTCCTTGACGTAGAGGAAATCCCGCAGCTGTTCGCCGTCGGCGTATTCCTTTTTATAAGATTTGAAAAGTTTCATGCGGCCGCAGGCAGTGATCTGTTCGAAGCAGCGGAGGACGACGCTGCGCATTTCGCCTTTATGGCGTTCGTTGGGACCGTAGACGTTGGAGAACTTGCATCCGACGAGCTGGTCGAGCCAGCCGCGGCGTTTGGCGTAGAGGTCGAACATCTGTTTGCTGTAGCCGTACATGTTCATGGGGCGGAGTTTTTCGATGGCGGATTCGTCGTCGACGTAGCCGCAGGAGCCGTCGCCGTATGTGGCGCAGCTTGAGGCGTAGACCATGCGGATGTAGTTGCGGACGCAGAAGTCGGCGAGTTTTGCGGTATATCTGAAATTGTTGCCGACGAGGTAGGAGGCGTCGCGTTCGGTGGTGGAACTGCAGGCGCCCAGATGAAAGACGCCTTCGATCTTCTGGCCGGAGAAGTAGCTGCGGTCGAGTTTTTCGAGGAAATCGTCCTTTTCCATATAATCGTCGTAGCGGAGGGGGGCGAGGTTCTTCCACTTGTCGGAGTTGCCCAGGTGGTCGACGACGAGGATGTCGTCGATGCCGTTGCGGTTGAGTTCCCAGACGACAGCGCTGCCGATGAGGCCGGATCCGCCGGTTACGATGTACATGGTGAAATGCTCCCTTGTTGATGATTCGCAAAACTCATGCCCCGCACGTTGGGGGAGGTCAGAACATTCTCCGTTTCTCCGGATCGCTGTCGTAGGCGCCGGCGGCCTTGGCGGCCATGTCGTTGCCCTTCTGCTGCAGGGGGGACTCCAGACCGATGAGGCGGGCCTGAACGGAGAAGCCGGTATCCCAGTCGTGGTCCTCGTCGCCGGAATCCCGGGAGAGGGAGAACACGCCCATGAGTTCCCAGCAGTGGAAGGTGCGGGCGACCATGAACGAGACGGAACTGAAACTGCCGTCGGCGATATCGTAAGTGCAGCGGATGGCGCCTCTGGTGCGGCGGTCGGGGGTGATGGGAAAGGCGATCCCGGCGGAAATGAGTTCGTTGTAATCGTCGAAATACTTGTCGAAGTAGCCTCCGGCATCCATCTGGTAGCGGGTGGAGCCCATGGAGTAGGCGCTGCGGGCGGCGTAGGGACGGTTGTAGGTATACGTAAGATTGATCTTGACGTCGTCGATGGGTTCATAGGTCAGGCTGGCGTTCCAGCGGTTGAGCCAGCGGCCGTTGAGTCCGGGGCGGCCGGCGAGGCGGCCGCGCCGATTGACTTCGGGGCGGTCGTCGTTGTTGCCGCCGATGTCGATGATGAACGACGTGCTCAGGGTCAGACGGTCGATGGGAGAAGCGGTGAGCGTGGTGCAGAAGTTGCCGATCCGGTTGAAGCTTTCGACGCTGCCGAAGCCGTCGGCGTTCTCGAGATAGAGGTCCCAGTAGTTTTCCATCGAAAAGTAGTTGCGCACGCTCTTGTCGCTCGCGCGGGTCTGCAGGCGGTTCTCCAAACCGAAGCGGAAGAAGTGCTGGCGTTCGATGCGGTCGGTGTCGTCGAAGTAGAAGAGGTAGTCCCGGTCGGTGGAGGGTGTGCCGATCCAGGTGTAGTTGACATAGGGACGCATGATGTGTCTCAAGCCGTCCAGCCGGAGGAAGGGAACGCGGACGTCGTCCCAGGTGTTGTGGATCTTGGTGGACGCCTCGAAGCCCAGTTCGCCGAGACTGCGGACCCGGACGCCGCCGGCGCGGTCATCGCTGCGGTATCTGGGGTTTCTGACGCATTGGGGATCGGCGGCGATGAACATGGTCAGGAGATCATTGGTGGAGACGGCGTTCTCGGTGGAGTTGCTGTAAGCCGTCATCTTGAATCCGGCGCGGGGCACGATGGTCAGCCAGTCCAGACGGATGGGGAAATACAGGAAATGGGTGGTGTCGAAGCGGTAGGCCTGATAGTTTCTCAGCACGTTGCTGACCCGGGTGATGCGGTTTTTCCAGCGGACGGAGTCGAAGTCGAAGTCGATCCACTGCATGCGGTTGTAGGAGGCGTCGAAGTCGCCCTGATAGTAGAAGTTGGTGCCGAAGATCTCCTGCCGGGGAATGTCGACGCGGACCTCGGGCATTTTTTCGGACGTGGTGTAGAAGGTGTTGACCCGGGGCCGGAAGAGGATCGAGGCGCTGAAGTGGTCGAACTGCTGCTCAAGGGCAGCGTAGGTGGCGGGCTGGGGATTGGCGCTGAACCGCCGCGAGAAGAAGTCGCGCACGAAATAGAGGTCGCTGGCGTCTTCGAAGGCGCCGCGGAAATCCAGCCGCGGGGTGATGTGGGTCACGTTGCTGATCCTGAAGTCGAATCGGCCGTGGGGAACTTTGAGGCGGTATTTGTCGTAGTCATCGGTCTCATAAGGCCTGAGGTCGTAGATGCTGTAGGCGAAGAAGTCGGTCCGGCTCTGCTCCGAAACGACGTCGCCGGTGATGCCGTAGCCGAAGCCGCGCTTCTGGTAATAGTCGCCGTGGAGCCGGAAGCCGGCACGGGGATAGTCGGTCAGATTGAAGTATTTGGACAATGCCAGATAATAGCCCCAGCCGCTGGTCTTGCCGAACTGGATGCTGAAAAGTCCGGGAGAGATGTCCTTGGGCTTGTAGAAGACGGGCAGCCACAGGACCGGAATGCCGTACACTTTGGCGACGCCGTTGAAGATCAGCACGGAGTGATCTCCGACGTCGGTGACGATGGAGCTGGTCCCGAAGAATTCCGTTTCGCGGGGCATGAGCCGGATCTTTTTGGCGCCGATGGCGTAGTGGGCGTTGTCGTGTTCGAGGTAATTGCAGCTGCTGATCTCGGCGTCCTGAGCCTCGATGGCGCCGTCGGGGCGGCGTTCGCCGGCCTTGGCGCGGCAGACGAAGGTGGCGTATCTTATGCTGACGTCGTCGAATCTGAAGTAACCCGAAGCCAGATTGCCGGTGAGCCGTCCGGCACTTATGTTGTCGTTGCACGAGGTGATCTTGACGGTGAGCTGCTGGCGGCCCCAGATGTCGCCCTTGACGCCCTGGATCTCGACGAGGGTGTTGGGGCGGCGTTCGAGGGCGGCCAGCTGTTCGACGGTCACGGTGGCGACCCTGTGCCGCCACGCGAGGAACCGCACGTTGCCCGAGGCTTCGATGTCCTGATTCTCGATGTTGACCACCGCCTGATCGGCGAAGATCTCGTAGTCGCCGACGGGGATGTGGATCCCGCCCTTGACCACGATGTTGCGTCCGACGACGCTCCACCTCTCCGCCTTGACATACTTGAAAAGGGTGCTGGTCATCGAGGCGTCGCGCAGGCTCAGTCCCGAAGCGGAAAAGGCGCACAGCAGGGCGCCGAACAAAATTCCGGCGAAGCGCGGAAGCGTGGAGATCCTCATTTTTTCCACTCCTCGAAGCGGGACTGAATGAACTCTATGATCTTGCGCTGCTGCTCCTGACCGTTGCCGGTGATCTCCATGGGGGGAGCGAACTCGAACCGCACGTCCTTTTCGGGATGGACCGGCCCCAGATCGCGGAGGAAACGGCCCAGTTCGATGAAATCGGTCTTGAGCGCGAAGGGCACGACGGGAACGCCCGCTGATTTGGCCAGCTTGACCCCGATGGTGTTGAACTTTTCGGGATCGAACTGGTCGCTGCGGGTGTGCTGGGGAAAAACGATGATCGACCGGCCGCCGTCGAGGACTTTCCTGCCCTCGGTCAGCACGGTGCGCAGGTCCTCGCGGGGATTGGTCCGGGTCACGGAGACGGTGTGCAGACACCGCATGATGTCGCTGAAATAGGGGACCCGGTTGAGAGACTCCTTGACGATGAACGAGAAATCCACATATTCCCGGGCGATGGCGTGAAAGACGGCGGTCTCCAGCAGACTCATGTGATTGCCCACGAGGACGGCGGGCCTGCCGTTCAGGGCCCGCAGGTTGTCAAGTCCCCGCAGCCTCACCTTGCATCCGCAGCGCTCCAGCAGACGGATATTGCGGTTCGAGAAGTGGATCTGCATGTTCTTGTCGAGCGTTCCCCGCTTGGCGCAGCGGCCGGAAAGAATGAATATCCAGAAGTTGACGCCGTAGAAATACCAGCGGCTGTGCAGCATCAGACGAAAGAGAAGAGAGACCGGAGTTCCCTCCGGCGTATCGTAGCTGTCGACGTTTTTGAAAAGATATTCCGATTCCATGCTTCTGCGTTTCCCCCCCGAAAAAAGCGGGATATATTTAAATATATCACCTCTTCCGCGCTTTGGCAAATTTTTCCGGAGGAAAACGTCGGAAAACGGGGGCCCGCGTCCCGCGCGGCGGCACTCACCTGCCTTCCGGACGGTACCTGAGAAGAACGAAAGCGGGCAGTCCGGGGATGTCCCATTTGCCCAGAAGCGCGGAAATGCGGCTGTCGGCAAAGGATTCGGCCCGGAAGTCGATCACTGCGAAATCCTTCAGCTTTTCGGCGACCTCCTTCCGCGCCAGCACTTTTTTCATGGCGCGGCAGTTCCTGCACCACGAGGCCTGAAAATCGACGATCACGTCCTTTTTCTTCGCGGCGGCGGCGGCCAGAGCGGCGTCGAAACGGCGCATCTCGGCATCGGCGTTCCACGCCTGCGGCCGCAGTTCCCAGGCGGTGAAGCCGTACCACAGCGCGGCGCAGAAAATGACGCCCGCAAAGAGGTATTTGACGCCCGCCATGAATCTTCCGGGCCTGGGCAGAACGGCCAGCCCCGCTCCGGCGAGGGGCCACGGCAGAGCCATGCCCGCGCCCAGCAGAAAGGGCAGAAACAGCGCCGGGAGCCCGATCTGCGCATAACGCTCGGAGGCCAGCAGCAGCAGACTCACCGTCACGGGCGCGACGCACGCCCCCGCCAGCAGGGCCGAAACGCCTCCCATGACGAAGGCCGTGGCGAAACATCCGCGCGTCTGCGGACCGAAGCGGAACTTCGCCGAAAAACGCGAAAGATCCAGATCGAAGACTCCGGCCATGGCAAGAGCCAGCAGCAGAAAGATCACCGCGATGACGATGTTGAAAAGCATGGAGCTCTGAAGTTCGCCGAAACGGGCCCCCGCGAACATGACGGCGAGTCCCGATATGCCGTAGGCCGCCGCCATGCCCGACCCGTAGGAAAGTCCCCGCAGAAAGCCCTGCCGGCCGGAGCTGTTCCCGCCCGCGCCGATGATCGCAAGGGTGATGGGGATCATCGGCAGGATGCAGGGGGTGAGATTCAGTCCCAGTCCCGCCAGCAGCGCCAGTCCCGCCAGCACCAGAAATCCCGGCGGAACGCCGCCGTCAAGACCGCTTTTTTTGACGGTTTTCGCCCCGTCGATCCATGCCAGAAATGACGGAGCCGGATGATACCCCGTCAATTTCCGGTCGAAAACATACCCGTCAAGAGAAACCGGCAGAAGAGCGATCTTATCCTCGATCCTGCTTGCCGGAGCGGCTCCGGGGAGTGGAAGATCGACGGTTTCGGGCATGAAGCACATGGCGGCGTTTTCTCCGTCACTTTTCCGGCAGCCCTGAAAATTGACGGATGCTTTGACGAAAGGTCCGTCATTTTGAAAAACCCAGGTCCTGCGCCCGGAAGTGTAGACTTCGACCTGCCCGAACATGTCGTCGGCGACGACCTCGCCTTCGGGAACGGTGACGGGCCGGAGCGCCCGTCCCGTCCCGTCCCGAACGTCGAAGACGAGCGTACTGCGGTAAAAATAATAACCGGGCGCGATGTCGCACGTGACCGTCAGCTTGTCGCCCAGGACCTTCGACTCCCATGCGAAAGGCCCGGCGAAGATCATCGCGGCACAGCAGATCGCCGAAAAAGTCAGAAATCTTTTCATATCTCCTCCGCCTTTCAATAATACACCGCCCGGGCGGAAAATCAAGGATACGCCCCCGAAAAGAACACAAAAGCGTCGGAAACTCCGTCATGCGGCGGAGTTTCCGGCGCCCGAATCTGCCGGACGAACGACCGTGAGACGGTCACTCGGCGGCCTGGACTTCAGCCTGATGTTTGGCGATGATCTCGGAGGCGACGTTGCCCGGGACCTGTTCGTAACGGGCAAGTTCCATCTCGAAGGAGCCGCGTCCCTGAGTGATGCTGCGGAGCTCGGTGGCGTACTTGTGCATCTCGGCCATGGGGACCTCGGCCTGAACGACCTGAAGACCCTCGTCCATCTCCATGCCCAGCACTCTTCCGCGCTTGTGGTTGAGGTCGCCGGTGATGTCGCCGAGATAGGAGTCCGGAATGTGGATCGAGACCTTCATGATCGGCTCAAGCAGAATGGGCTTGGCGTTGGCGATGGCTTCGCGGAAGGCCATTCTTCCGGCGATCTTGAACGCCATTTCGTTGGAGTCCACCGGATGGTACTTGCCGTCGTACACGGCGACGCGGATGCGCTCCATGGTGCACCCGACCAGAGGACCGGCGGTCATGACCTCGGCGACGCCCTTCTCGACCGCGGGGATGAAGTTCTTGGGGATGCTGCCGCCAACGACCTCGTTGGCGAACTCGAATCCGGCTTCGTTGTAGGAGATCCGCAGATAGACTTCGGCGAACTGTCCGGCGCCGCCGGTCTGCTTCTTGTGCCGGTAGTGTCCCTCGCCCGTGGTGGTGATGGTTTCCCGGTAGGGCACTTTGGGAGTCGAGAGGATCGCTTCGACCTTGTACTGGTCCTTGAGGCGTTTCACGGTGATGCCCAGGTGCTGGTCGCCCATGCCCGAAAGCAGCACTTCGTGGGTTTCATCCTCGCGGGTGAGCGTGATGGTGGGGTCGCACTCGATGATCTTGCGCAGACCCGTGGCGATCTTTTCATCCTCGCCGGACTTGGCGGCCGTGACGGCGCAGGACATGACCGGCTTGGGAAATTCGATGCCGGGCAGAGGCTTGACCGAACTGCTGCCGGCCAGCGTGTCGCCCACGTGGGTGTCCTTGAGTTTGGCCACGGCGAAGATGGTCCCGGGTCCGGCTTCGGGAATGGAATTCTGCTGCTTGCCGTTGACGCTGAGCAGCTGACCGAGGCGTTCCTTGCCGTTCTTGCTCACGTTCCACACGTCGGAATCGGGTTTGAAAGTGCCGGAGACCGTGCGGATGAAGGCCAGCTGGCCGCTGAACGGGTCGTTGATGCTGCGGAAGACGATGCCGAAGGGCTCGCCGTCCTCGCTGACGTTGGCCGGTCCGCCGGCCAGAGGGACGTACTCCAGAGGCGTGGGGAAGATGTCGACGATGGAATCCATGAGTTCGGTCATGCCGATATCCTTGACCGCGCTGGCGGCGAAGACGGGGATCGTGCTGCCCGAAATGACGCTCTTGCGCAGACCGGCGCGGATCTCCTCCTCGGAGAGTTCCGCACCGTCGAGGTAACGCTCCATGAGAGCCTCGTCGGTCTCGGCGATGGCGTCCATCCACAGGGAACGGCACTCGGCCACGTCGTCGGCGATGTCCGCGGGGATGTCCTTGTCGAAGAGGACGTTGACGACGCGGGAGAAATCGGCGGCGTTGCCGACGGGCCAGTAGAGAGGAATGACCACGTTGGCGCCGTGATTCCTGCGCATCTGCTCGAGAACGGCCTTGAAATCCGCGCGGTCGCGGTCCATCCGGCTCACCAGTCCGAAACGGGGAATGTTGCGGGCCTTGGCCAGTTTCCACGCCCGGGCGGTGCCGATCTGGGGACCGTCGATGGCGTCGACCAGCACCAGCGCGGCGTCGGCGGCGCGGACGCTGGCCACGTACTGGCCGATGAACTCGCCGTATCCGGGAGTGTCGACGAAATAGAACTGGGTGTCTTTCCACTTGCAGTTCATGGAAGTGGCATAGATGCTGGCCTGCCGGGCCTGCTCGTCGGCCATGTAGTCGCTGACCGTGTTCCCGGCATCGATGCTGCCGATGCGCTGGATCACACCGCCCTTGCGGAGAAGCTGATCGCAAAAGGTCGTTTTTCCGCATCCCGAGTGGCCGGCAATAACAAAGTTTCTGCATTTCAAGGCGTTAGCCATGATTTCCTCCCTTTTTTAAGGTTAAAAACACAAAATCGGATATGTATCAGCGTTGACTATAGCAGTGAAAAAAACATTTGTCAAGCCGATTTCGTTTCTTTTGCCCTTTTTTTTGCCTGCCGGGTGACGAAGCGCGGCGGAGACGGAGGTGGCGATCATGACCAGCACATACAGAAAAGTCTCCGTGCGGATCTTCGGTCCGAACGGCGGGTACGCCGATCACGCCGCGGACGCCCTCTGCACGGAAGAGAACAAAAAAAGGGGGAACGACGGATTCGGCGGCGAAGGAAGGGCCGTGTACGTCCTTCCGGGGAAAGCGGTGATACCGGGCCCGGGGGACATCATCACCGACGGGGACCGTGCCCGCGAGATCACGGAAATGAAGATCTGCCGGGATCTTGACGGGGAGATCCGGGCCGTGAGATGTACAACGTTCAACTGAAAAAAAAGGAGTTTTTTATGCCGCAGAGTTACGACATCAGCAAAATCAAGCAGCACCCCTATCTGGCGGTGTTCGACGGAACGGTCCTGGGACCGCTGGCGGATGCCCCGAAGATCGAAACGGATATCGAAGTCTTCGATTCCCTGATCTACGAAAACGGGGGACATGAAGAGGTCAGCAGGACCATCACCCGGGCCTCGGCCAAGATCACGATCCTCACCAAAAACATCGACGCGGCTCTGACGCTGGCCGGCGGTTTTTCCCGTGGAACGGACATCGCCGATCCCGCGGCGCGCAAGGTGCTGGCGTTCACGCCGATCACGGAAAGCGCCGGTGAAAAAACGCTGACTTTTTCTGCCGCGGTGCTCCTGCCCGAGATCGAATACGTTCCGGCCATGGGCAAAGACCACGTGGCGCGCCTGAGCTTCATGGCCTATCCCGACGCCGGCGGAAATCTTTTCACTTTCGCCTGATTTCCCGCTCTTTCCGGCCGCGTCCGGGCTTGAAAAAAAGGCGTTTCCGTGGTATCTTATCTGAAACCGCCGTTTTTCAGCTCTCAAACAAGGAGAAGGTTTTTATGAGCAGTAAGATCAAAGTGGGGATCTGGGGCCTCGGCCGCGCCGGGAATTGTCTGCACAGCAACGAGTTGAAGATGTATCCCGATATGTTCGAGATCGCTGCCGGATGCGACATCGATCCCGAACGCTGCAGACTCATCGAGGAAAAAGTGCCCGGCATCCGCACCTACACGGACGGAGAGGCCTTTCTCAATGACAAAGATGTGGAACTCGTCGCCGTGGCCGTGCGTTCTCCCGACCACGTGAAATACTGCATCCGCGCCCTCGAAGCGGGGAAATATGTCTTTTCCGAAAAGCCCGTCGCCATCAGCGACGAGGGCTGCGACCGGCTCATCGAAGCGTCGAAGCGCTTCCCCGGCAAGCTCTTCTGCCGTCAGAACCGCCGTTTCTAAGCGGCGTTCAACCACATCAGGGAGATCATGGCCAGCGGCATTCTGGGTGAAGTCTACGAGATCAAACTCTGCCGGCACAATTTCACGTTCCGCAACGACTGGCAGACCCTCATCGAATGCGGCGGCGGCCAGCTCAACAACTGGGGCCCGCACCTCATCGACCACGGCCTGCGCCTGCTGGAGTCCCCCGTCGCCTCCGTCTGGAGCGACCTCAAGCGGGTGGCCGCCCTCGGCGACGCCGAGGACCATCTGAAGGTCATCCTGCGCGGCGAGAACGGCCGGATCATCGACATCGAGATCTCCGGCGGCGTGGCGCTGCCTTCTCCCGTCTACGCCGTCTACGGCACAAGGGGTTCGCTCATCAGTCCCGACGAGCAGGACATCCAGCTCAAATATCTGCATCCGGATTACAAGATCCCCACCGACAAGGGGAATCCCGGCACGCCTCCGCTGAGCGGCGGCTTCGGCGGCGAATACAAGCCCCGCTGGGTCCGCAAGACCATCATGGTGGAACCCGCCAACGGGTGTACCATATACGACATCTACAAGCACCTCTACCGCGCCATCCGCGAAGGCGTGCCCTTCCCGATCAAGCTCGAAGAGGCGATCCAGGTCGTGCGCGTGACCAACGAGATCAAGCGTCAGAATCCCGCGTTCGCCCCCTGTCCGGACGCGAAATAAAGTTCCTCTCCGGCCGGGCCCGGGCGTGATCTCCGCCGGGCCCGGACATCTTTCAGGTACAGATCATGGACAGACGGACCCGGGCAGGACTGATCCTCGCCGCGCTTCTGCTGCTTGCGGGCGTAAGGCTGATCACTTCGACGCAGAAGCCCCGTCCGCGGCGCGAGACGTTCATTTTTCAGACGATGGGCACCGTGGCGGGCTTCATGTGGGACGACACCGCTCCCGACGCGGCCTTGAAACTGAACGAACGGGCGTCCGGGGCGTTCGAACTCGTGGTGCGGACAGCCAATCTCCGCGATCCGGAAAGTGAGATCTCGCGTCTCAACGCCGCGGCGGGAGAGAGGGCGTTCGCCTGTTCCCCCCTCATGTGGACCATGCTCACGGAGTCCCGCTTCGCATGGGAGTTCAGCGGCGGCGCTTTCGACATCACGGTCAAACCCCTGATGGACCTGTGGGGGTTCTACCGCAAGCGGGGGAAAGCTCCCTCCGAACAGGAGATCGCCGAAGCGAAAAAACGCGTCGGCTTCGACAAACTCATCTTCGACGACGGAAATCGCACCGTCCGCTTCCGCGAAAAGGGCATGGCGCTGGATCTGGGCGGCATCGCCAAGGGCTTCGCTCTCGATCTGGCCGCAGAAGCGGTCCGGGAAGGGAAAGGAGTCCTCGATCTGGGCGGCAACCTCAAATTTCTTCCGGCTCTCCCGGGGGGGAAAAAACATTTTTACTCCGTCGGCATCAAGGATCCCGCCGCGCCGGAACGGCTGTACAAATATATCAAAGCGGAACCGGGAATGTCCGTCTCCACCAGCGGGAATTACGAAAGAAACGTGACTTACGGCGGCAAAACCTACGGTCACATCATGGACCCCGAAAAGGGTTTTCCTCCGCAGGCGCGGCATTCGGTCACGGTCGTCTGCCCCTCGGCCCTGCGCGCGGACTGGCTCTCCACCGCCGTCTTTCTGAGGGGCCGGAAACTGGCGGAAAAGGTCGAAAAAGAGATCCCCCGAAGCCGTGTCGTCATCATCGAGAAATGAAACATACGCCCGTTCTGAAAAGAAACTGTCCTCCGGGAGAGGAAAACGGGGTGTTTTTGATATTTCAACGCCTGCCGGACGCCCTTGATCTTCTACCGGGTGCGGATGGTGTTGTATAAACACGTTGGACACAATGAAGCACACGCCAAGTTCCCTCTCCAGACGTCAGGTCCGTTCCGCCGTGGACTGGACAAGCTGCGGACAGACGCTTCTCCACTTCCTCGTCTCCCGTTTTCCCTACCGGAACGAAGAGGAGTGGAAACAGGTCATCAGGAGCGGTGAGATCACCCTCAACGACCGGCCCGCCGAACCGGAGACCCGTCTGCAGATGCATGATGTGATCTCCTATCATCCGGCGGAACTGCCGGAACCTCCGGCGGATATGAACTGGTCGGGCGTTTACGAAGACGAACACATCCTCGTCATCGACAAGCCGGGCAATCTCTGCGTCCACCCCGCCGGACCCTTTTTCAAGCACACCCTGTGGCATCTGCTGTGCTCGAAATACGGCGACATCCACTTCATCAACCGCCTCGACCGGGAGACTTCAGGACTGATGATCGCCGCAAAGGACAAAAAGACC
This sequence comes from Lentisphaeria bacterium, assembly GCA_017454215.1. Lineage (GTDB taxonomy): Bacteria > Verrucomicrobiota > Lentisphaeria > Victivallales > Victivallaceae > UBA1784. The sequence goes on from JAFTDL010000339.1 coordinate 12,025, forward strand.
GCCTCGCGCTTTTCGGGACGGGAACTTGTCCGCAGAAAGGTCTACACGGTCATGGTCCACGGCAGTTTCGCCTCGCCTCTGCATGCGGCGGGGTTCCTCTCGAAGGATTATGCAAGTTCCATACGCAAGAAGCGCGTTTACACTTCCGCTCCGCCGGAGGGTCCCTGCGAAAGCGCCGAGACCTTCTTCGAGCCCCTTGCCTGCGGCGGCGGATTTTCCCTGCTGCGGGCGACCCTCGGCACCGGACGCATGCACCAGATCCGCGCCACGCTCTCAAGCCTGGGGTATCCCGTCGTCGGGGACAAACTTTACGGACTCGACGAAAACTTTTATCTCAAGCAGAAGACCGACTCCCTGACGGCGGAGGACCGGAAAAGCCTCGTTCTGCCCCGGCAGGCGCTCCACGCCTCCGAGATCGTCTTCGAGCACCCGGTGACGGGCGAAGCGATGCGTTTTGCAAGCAGCGCCCCCTTCGGACTTCCCCCGGCGTCCGTCGCCGTCACCGGCGCGGAGGGCTTCATCGGCTCCTTCATGGTCCGGGAACTCGAGGCGCGGAAGATCCCCTTCATCACCGTCGGCCGCGCCCTGTGGGATGACGAAAAGACCCTCGAAAAGGTTCTTTCGGGCGTGGATAAAGTCATCCATTTCGCCGGCCTGAGCCGCCATGCCGACGGGGAATTCCTCTACCGGCGGAACATGGAACTTGCCGAAAAACTGGTCCGGGTCCTGGCGGGGAAGCCGCAGATACTCTATTTTGCCAGCAGTCCCCACGTGGCGGACCACGATCTGCCCTACCACAGGAGCAAGCGCGACGCCATGACCCTCTTTGCCGGAGCAGGCGTGAAGGCCGAAGCGCTGCTGATGCCCAACACCTTCGGACCGGGGAGCAAGCCCTTCTACAACTCGGTGGTCTCAACCTTTGCCTGTCTGGCGGCGCGAAAGGAAAAGCCCGAACGCGCGGACGACGTGACGCTCCGTCTCATCCCGGTCCGCGATTTGTGCCGCGAGATCGCCGATCTGCTCGATGAGCCGTACACGGCGGAGGCGAAGATCGCGCACACGCTGGAACTTCCCCTGCCGGAACTGTGGGAGCGTCTGCAAAGAGATACGCCGACCGACGGTCTCGATCGGCTTCTGCTGGAAGTCAGATCTTTTTTTCAGGACCGTCAAAGCAGTCTGCTGCAACAATAAGACAGAGGGGTACAACAGAACTTTCCGCAGGCGGCTTGCAATCGGAAAAATGAAGATGTAACTTAATTTTCAGCGGATCGAAATCTTATCTTTCAAGCAAGGGAAGCTGAAATGAGCGGAAAAAAACTTCTTCTCGGACTGTTGTTCGGCCTGACGGCGTGTTTTGCCGCGGAACTGCTGCCGGACCCGCTGCTTGCGGTGTTCGTCAAGGACAGACGCGACGAACTCAAATACTGGCAGATCACCCTCAAAGGCAAAAAGGCCGCGGCGGCCGTGAAGAAGGCGTCGTGCATCGAATTCTCCTCGGGCAACGGACTGGTCCTCGTAAGCGGCAGAAGTTTCCGGCTGGACGCGGATAGATTCCGCAACGGCAACGTGGTTTTCTCTGCGGCGGTCACCGGAAAGGGCGAGGCCCGTTTTTCGTTCTACTGCTACACTTCGGCCGGGAAATTCATCAGAAGTCTGCGGTGCGGTTCGGCGCCCTTTCCGGGCGCGCAGGTCCCCGTCCGTCCGGGGGATATGCCCGAAGGCACGGCCTTTCTGGTCCCGGTCCTGACCCTGAGCGGCACGGGGTGCGTGACGAAGATCACCTGCGGCGCGCCGACCGCGGCGAGTTTCAGAAGTCTGCTGCCCGGGGATTTTTCGCGCCGTCCCGTGGCGGAACGGATCCGCCTCATCGACGGTGCGTCCGATCACCGCATCCCCTGGGCCGTGCTGGGACTGGAGGACACGCCCGACGACAGGGAGCATCAGGTCCGTTTCCGGGCGACGTACAAGCTGGGGTCCTTCGGTGAAGCGGCGCTCCCGGCTGCGGAGGATCTGGCCGCCCAGCTGAAGCACCGCAACGAGGCCGTGCGGGTCCACTCCGCCTCGGCCCTGACCCGTCTGGGCAGAGGCGCTTATCCCATCGTGGAACAGCTCCTGCTCTCCAACAGCTGGGGGATCCGTCTCTGTATGGCCAACACCGTGCGCGGCATGCCGGGCGGTACGCCTCCGGAACTGGCCGAACATGTGAAGTGGGCCAGTCCCCCGCACGCCGTCGGCGGTCCCATCCTGCTGCCCGACAGCAGTTTCGAAGCCTCAAAAAAAAACGCTCTTTACGGCTGGAAGGTGGAGTTCCGGGACGGCGCCGAGGGGTTTCATGAGATCGTTTCGGACCGGGCGCGCTCGGGGAGGCAGTCCCTCAAGCTGGTCAAGACCAACGGCAAAGGCTACATTCTGCTGGTCAGCGCCTTTCCGGTGACGGTCCCTGCCGGAAACGGAAAGAAGCCGTGGATATTCCGTCTGCACTACCGCTGTGCCGACGCTTCGTCCAACTCCCTTCTGCTGCCGCGTTTCGTTAAGCCGGACGGTTCTTTTCAGTGGCACGACACCCGTTTTTTCGGCGGTGCGGGGTGGCAGAGCCAGAGCGTGCTGACCAACACCGCGGGGCCGGAGTGGGGAAAGCGCCTGATCCTCGCCGGACCGCGGCGCTTCGACCAGCCGCTTCGTCCGGCGGTGGCGCTTTACGGCAATCCGGTCACCGTCTATCTTGACGATCTGGACTTTCCCGCCCGCGAGATCGCTTTTGCCGACGCCGGACGCACGTACAGCACGCCGGGCTTCACCCTCGAAGAGGCCCTGCGCAGGATCGCATCGCGGCCCGCGGCCGAGTCCCGCATCGAAAAGACCGCCAACGGCAGAAGCGTGCTGAAACTCAACGGAAAAACCGTCGCCCCCGTGTTCATGCTCAGTTTCAACGGGGCGCTGGGGGATTACGAGATCTTTTTCCGCGACGTCGGGATCCGCCAGCCGGTGGTGACGGTGAACATGAAAAGCAGCTGCCGCTATCCCCCTTTCCGGGGGATCAGCGAGGGCGGCAGACCGGATCTCACGCCCCTCTTCGAAATCATCGAATCGGCGCTGCGGAAGGCTCCCGACGCTTCGCCCGTGCTGGGGATCAACGTCGCCTTTCCCGCGGACTTCGTGGAGAAGAATCCTGAAGAAGCCTATCTCGACGCCGAAGGACGGCGGGCCTATGGGACCGACGGCGTGGTCGTCGGCTTCGGCAGGACTTTGCCCGCGGGGGACGTGTGGAAGTGGTGGCCGTCGCAGTATTCCGAAAAGGCCCGTGAAGCCTCGGGCGTCGTCATCCGGGAGTTTCTCAGGGAGCTGGCCGGGAAGCCCTATGCAAAGGTGTTCTCGGGATTTTTCATTTCCGGCGGTCACGACGGGCAGTTCTTCATGCCCTTCCGGGACTACGGTCCGGCGGCGACCAGGGCGTGGCGGAAATTTCTCCGGGAGCGTTACGGGACCGACGATTCTCTGCGTAAAGCGTGGCATGACAGCTCCGTGACGATCGGGACCGCCGCCGTGCCCCCTGAGTCGGACAAGACCACTTTGCCGGGAAACTGGTACGATCCCGAAACGTCGCGCCGGCAGATCGACTTCAAGGAGTTCGAAGAGCGGCAGATCTGGCTGAACTCCGGATACTATCTCGAGCTCTGCAAGGCGGCCTTCAAACGGGACGTCATCGGCTTCTCGTGGTGCATGGGCGGCACGTGGAGTCAGAATTTTCACGCCATATACGCCTCGAAGGGGCACGATCTCTTCACGGCCCAGCCCCAGTATCATTACCGGAGCGCCGGATACTCGGGCGGGCTGAACATGGTCGCCGATTCCAACATTCTCCACGGCAAGCTCGCCGTCTCCGAACTGGACTTGCGCAGCTGGCTCCGGGGCTCCGGCTACGCCGAGATCTACGGCATGAAGATCGGGACTCCGCTGACCCGGAGAGACATGCGGAGCGTGATGCTCAAGGAGGCCGGACGCATGGTCTCTTCCTATCAGGGTTTCTGGTTCTACGACATGGGAAACGGGACTTTCCGCGCGCCCGAAACCGTCGCGCTGATGAAAACACTCCGCGAGACCGCCGACTGGGTCTTCGCAAACGCGGAGCGGGACGCCTTCTCGCCCGACACCGTCGGGGTGACGTCTCAGAGAAGCCTTTTCAGCAGCGTTCCGCTGGGCAGCGGCAAGCGGGGCAATCACAGTTCGCTCATGACCGAGGAGATGATGTGGGCTCTGCGGAGTTCCGGCGTGTATCCCGCGACCATGCTGCTGGAAGACCTGATGAAAGACGGCCGGTACAAAAAGTATAAAGTTTTCGTCTTTCTGAATCCGGTCGATTTCAGCGAAGAGGAACACCGGTTCATCCGCGAAAAGCTGCAGAGGAACGGCAATACGCTGGTCTGGGTCGCCGGGACCGGATATCCCGGCGGGTCGCGGGACGCGGCGGAAAACGCCGAAGCCGCAGGGATCGCGGTCAGGTTCGATCCCGCGCTTGCGGAGACGCTGATCCTGCGCGAAAAGTCCTCTCACCCGCTGCTGGAGGGCGTTCCCGAAAATCTGGGTGTTGCCGACGCGTACCGCAAGCGTTTCGAGCTGGGCAAAAACGATCCGTGGCGCCACAGACTGCCGCGGTGGATCGTCACCGATCCCCAGGCTGTCACCCTGGCGCGCTCTGATTCGGGCGAGAGCGCGGCCGCCGTGCGCAGGCACAGGGATTTCACGGTCGTTTTCTGCGGCGTTCCCGGTTCCCTCGATCCCGTGCTGTTCCGCAACATCGTCCGGGCGGCGGGCGCGTACGCGGTGACGACCCCGGGCGTCGTCGCCGACATGAACGGCAATTTCCTCTCTCTGCACGCGCTGAAAGCCGGCAGATATCCCGTCACCCTGCCCCCCGGCCGCAGTCACCTGATCGACGCCGAGACGGGCAGGGAGGAGAAAGATCATGCCGTCACCCTCGACGCCGGGGAGTCGCGCTGGTTCAAAATGAAGTGAAAAAATATCCCCCGTCCGCGGACGATTTATTCACCTGATGACACGACAATACACAAAAAGGAACACGATCATGCCGAAACGCCGCAGTATCTCTTTCAACTCATCCCTCATCCTTCATTCCTCAGCCCTCGTGCGCGGGCCGGTCCGCCGGTTCACGCTGATCGAGCTGCTGGTGGTGATCGCCATCATCGCCATACTGGCGGCGATGCTGATGCCCGCTCTGCAGCAGGCGAGGGAACGGGGACGGACGGCCAACTGCACCTCGAATCTCAAGCAGTTCGGTCTGGGGTTCGCCAATTACACCGAGGACTCCAACGGATTTTTTCCGCCGACGGTGTTCGACACCGACAAGACGGGGGGCATACAGAACAAGTACAGCTGGAACTGGGGCTACGGTCTCTTCAACGGCAAGTACGTCTCCGGCGCTCCCGGGCTGTGGAAGTGCCCCACGGCGGCGGGAACGATCAGAGGCCAGTATTTCACCCGTTTCCGGAAGCCGGAGAATGCAACGCCGACCAACTTTCTCTACATCGCCTACGGCTACAACTCCGTCAGTCTCGGTTCGGTGGTGCTGTACGAATCCGGCAAGCGCTCGGCGAAAACCTCCGAAATGCGCAGGCCCTCGAACTGTTTTTCGGTCACCGAGAGCATCAGCGGCGACGAGGGGGTCTACATCGTGGGCAACGGCAGCACCGACAAGCACGATCTGCATTCCGGCGGCGCGAACGTGCTGTGGGCCGACGCCCACGTTTCGCACATGAAGGAGACGAAAAAACAGCTCAGTCACTCCGGGAACAGCAGTCTCTATTTCAAATGGCGTTGAACTTGCGCCGCTTCACAGGGAGGAAAGCGTATTTTGAGCAGAACATTTCAGGAAGGGGTCGAGTCCGCCATCGGCTGGCTGACGGGTCCGGCTCTGGTCACCGACGGTCTCCCCGTGGGCGAACGGGGACGGGCCATGCGCCTTTTTTCATGGAACGGGGCCATACGCGGAGAGTATCTGTCGACCCGCGGGACATGGGAGAGTTTCTGTCCCCTCTGGCACACGGGGCAGGCGGTCAAGGCTCTGGTCATGCATGACAGGATCGCCGAAGCGGAATTCTGTGCGGATTTCATCCTCGCCAATCAGATCACCGAGGGGGAGGACGCCGGACTTCTCCTCGCCTTCGAGGATCATCCGGAACTGGTCCACACCTCGGCCGTCATGGAGACTCTCGACGGATTGTTTCTGCTGGCGGAAAAGACGCAGTGCGCCCGTTACGCCGACGCCGCCGTCGCCGCCCTCGACTGGACGGCGCGCAAGATGTGGAACAGGCAGACGAAAAAATTCCGCGGCACCTACGAAGTGAAAAACCGCAGACCGGTCTTCACCCACGCGGCGTCGCCGGAACGCCCGCTGCTGGACGACGGTGTATTTCTCACCGGATGGCGTCTCACCGGAAGAGAGGATTTTCTCGACATCGCCGTCGGAGCGGCGGAGACGCTTCTGCGCGAAGAGGAGCCCGCGGGCAACTGGATGAGGTACATCCCCTGCGTGCCGTCGCAGGGACTGATCCACCCCCGGCAGGCCTACTGGTGGGGACGCCCCATGCTGGCCCTGTATCAGGCCACGGGCGACAAACGCTTTCTCGACTGCTTCGAGCGCTCTGCCGGATGGTACAAGTCGGCTCTGCGTCTCGACGGCGGGCTCTTCCGCCACACGGGAGCGGATTTCAATTCGTGGAGCTTCGGACACTCCGCCAGCGGAAGCGCCTGCGCGGCGCTGGTCCTGGCCGACTGCCGCGCGTTTTTCGACGACGGCACGCTCACGCCGTACATCGAAAAGGCTCTCGGCTTCTGCCTCTCCATGCAGTTCGACTGCCCGGACCGTCCCGAACTGAACGGCGCCATTCTGGAAAAGGTCCTGCCGCCCGACGGAAGCGACCGCATCCCCTATCAGCTGCGGGATCTTGGCACGATCTTCTTTCTTCAGGCCGCCGCGACCTGCCGTTCATGAACGCTCTGTTTCCATGAGGAGCGGCGGCTCCGGACGCGGAAGAGCGGTCCGGCGGTCACGAAAAACGGGAACGGCCTGTTTCCCGTCCGCGCGTTTCCGGACCCGCTCCCGACCGGCGCGGGAAACGTCACGGAATGATGACGTCGAAGTGCAGAAAGGCCCGGTCGCTCTCGTAATCGTTGCGGTAGACAAGTTCGCAGGCGTGACCTTCCCCGTCGGACAACGTCGCCTTGAAGAAGGAATAAAAGGGTTCGCCGCAGTGGGTGGCGAAAATGCCCGCGTGATGGCGGCCCGGCGGCAGAAGTTTTCCCAGGTCGATTTCCTGCGACGACTCCCCGGCGTAAAGGGGTTTTCCCTCGGGCGTGAGGATCTCCGCCAGTTTGCGGAATGAGCCGTCCGGTTCGAAGACCACCAGCCAGGAATCATTGTCGAAGAGATCGATCATGAGCGAATCCTCGTAACCGAAGGCGCTGGGCGGCATGAGAGCCGCGGAAAAAAGCACTTTTTTCCACCGGGGCGGCTCGCGGCGCAGATCTTTCTGGGCCTCGACGCAGGCGAGATATTCCAGCCCGGAGGAGCAGGGCCGGTGGTAGGGTCTGCGGTAGTCCGTGAAATCGGCGTCCCGCGGGCCGAAATAAAATCCCGCGCAGCTGTTTCCGGCAAGCGTGACGGAGAGAGTGCTTCGCGTATAGATCACCTCTTCGCCCGGGGATTCCCGGCCGGGCGCGAGGAAGCGGCAGACCTTTCCGGCGGGCGAAAAGCCGCATTTTTCCCAGCGTGGCGTGACGTCGACCGTCCGTTCTCCGGCGGAAAAATTGGCGACGATGTACAGTGCGCGTTCGCCGTCGGCGCCGGTCAGAAGATAATGTCCGCACTCGGGATCGGCGGGAAAGACGCCGGTGGAATTGAAGTCGCTGCAGACGGCCATGTCCCTTTCGTTCCGGAACAGGCCCCAGAGTTTCCACAGGGGACGGAAAGCGCGGTCGTTGATGCCCGGCTCCCGGGGATGGGTCAGGCTCGACGAGTCGATCTGGACGCCGAGGGCGCTGTGCGGGAACTGTCCCGTCGCGGCGAGAAACGGGACCATTTTTTCCGTGGAGTATTCGGGGAACGCCGCGGTCCACATGGTCCCGCAGCAGAGGGGCGCCATGCTGAAATATTCATGCTGTTTCCGGCCGGCGACGAGCAGTCCCTTCTCGCCCTCGCCGGAGACGTAACCGTCTGCCAGCGTGAGTCCCACGCCGGAGAAGGAGGGGCCCGTGTGCGAAAAGATCAGTCCGTCCCGGCCGACCCGTTCCCGCAGACGGCGGAAGAGATCGTAGTGGGTGCGGAAAAGCACCTGTCCATGGGGAAATCTTTCGTCCGCGGCGGCGACCCGGCACGTGGGACTGCCGTAGTCGATGTACAGTCCGTCGAAATCCCTTTCGAGATAGCGGTCGAACCACGCGCAGGCGTTTTCGGAAACGGAGTCCTCGTTGCCGCGGATGTAGACGGCGATGCGGATGTTTCTTTCGTGCGCGGCCGCCACGAGCGCCGCGAAACGCCTTTCGTCGAACGGCACGCCGCCGTTCTGGACGTCGAAACGCCAGTTTTCATGCATGACCAGCACGTCGCAGCCGGAGTCCCTCATGGCCTCCAGTTCTTCCGGAGCAGGGTAGTGAAGAAAGTTGTCCAGATAGTGGTACATCACCAGCGGCGGCAGATGACGTCTGCGCGGCGGTGTTCTGATGACCCAGCCCCAGCGGTTGCGGAACTGCATGCCAAGTTTCGGCTTCGACGCGGGGACGGTCTGAAAATTCCAGATGACCGCGGGGGAGCCGTCTTTCCATTCGACCCGGGTGGCGTTCCTGTCCCGCAGGCCGTCGAGCGAAGCTCCGCCTTCGACGAAAAACTCCGCGTAGAGCGACTCGCCGTTTTCGCGCGTGCCGTTGAAGGAGACCAGAGGCGCGATCTCGGGGGAGTTTTTTTCCTGTCCGCGCGGAAGATATCTCTCGGGACCGAAGGCCTGGATCATCGCGCCGTCGACCTGTTCCTGACGGTGGATGAACGCCCAGCGGATGTCGTCGAACCGCCCGGCGTCGGCGGCAATGACAAGTTCGAGGTCGCTGAAGGACTCATCGGCGCCGGAGGCGACGAGAAAGAATACCGAGCAGAACGCCGTCCCGTCCGCAAAGAAATCGTACTGAAAATATCCCTGAAGCTGCGGGAGGATCTTCCCGTCCGGAGCGGCGAAGGCCAGCCGGTTCAGCAGCACCCGGGTGCAGTCCGGCTCGGGACGAGTCACATCCGGCTCCCCGGTCAGCACCGGGCGCAGCTCCCGGCCCGCGGCATCCCTGATGCTGAAACGGCTCCGCGCGCCGTCGACGACCCGCTCCTCCGCGCCGGAAAAAGTCTTTGCGTAAACCGCCTGCGGAAGAGCTCCGCAACTGCTGTCGAAAACGATCCTCAGATCTCCTGATCCGATACTCCACTGACGTGCCATATTTTCCGCCTCCCCGGCTGTTCCTGTCGCGTCTAATATCGCCCCGGCCGGGCCGTTTTGCAACCGGAGGAAAGTGAAAAATCCGGTTTTTTTCCGGTATCATCCTGCTTTTTGCGTTTGCAGGAAACGTTTTCACATGTATATTCCAGAAGAACGCGGAGGATGTATGAACCCCTTTCTGTACCATTGGCAGCTGAGCCTGAGCCGGCCCCTGCACACGGATGAGCAGATCATTCCGCCCGGATTCACCAATCCGGGGTTCGACATGCATTCCGCGGTCCATCTGGGCATCGTGCGCGAAGGGGACTTTTTCATGAATGTCCTGTCCGAGAAAGTTCCCCATCCGCAGCCGCTGGAGCTGGAGATCTTTCTCACCTCCTCGTGGCAGCTCCACGGCGGCACCTTCAGCCGCAGCGGAACCAAACTCCTCCTTTTCACCTTTCTCCCCGAAGCCGTTCTGAACTGCGTCATCGGCGAAGACCGCGAATGCGTCCGCCGCCTCCTCTATGCTCCCGCCGACCGCGAATGCTCCCGCTTTTTGACCCCGGAGATCCGGACGGCGGCACAGGAACTCGCCGCACAGCATGAAACACTCAAAACCGCTTACTGCCCCGACGTGGCGGAACGCAAGATCTGGCTGAAACTCGTGGATTTTCTCAGCGATACCGCCCGGAGCCTCCGCGGCGGCGGGCCGGAGACCGGAGGAAAATTTCAGAAGATCATCCCCGTCTTCGCCATGCTCGGCTCCCGCAGACACGTGCCCCTTTCTCCCGCTTTGGCGGCGGAGTGCTGCTGTCTGAGCGAGAGCTATTTCCACCATGTTTTCAAAGAGTGCATGGGGATCTCTTTTTCTCTCTACGAACTGTATTTCCGCCTCAACGGCGCCGCCGCCGATCTCGCCGCCGGAGCGGGGATCAAACAGATCGCCTCCGACTGGGGCTTCTGCGACACCAGCCACTTCAGCGGCGCCTTCAAACGCTGTTTCGGCGTTCCCCCCTCCCGCTACCGCGCCTGACCCCGCGCCGCCTTTTCGGCAAGGAACGGGGCGTTTTGAGGAGAAGGAGAGCGGAACGGCCGTGTCACTTCTCCGGAAGCATATGCCAGCGTTTATAGTTGCGGCAGATCCGTTCATGGGGATTTCTGAGCGTGTTGTTTTCAGAGAGGCATTTCCCTTGCACATGACCGTATTCGATGAACATCTTTTTGTTTTGGAAGCCGATGTTCTTGTCCTTTTCGATCCAGTATTCGCAGGTGGCGCAGATCGGATCGTGGATGTTGAAAATCCGGATCATCTCTCTTTCGTCTCCTTCCATTCCTTTTCAAGTTCGGACATCTCCTTGTCAAAGTCGGCACAAGCCTTTTCAACATCACGAGCCGCCTGTTCCATCCCTGCTTCGGCGATTGCTATGTCATCCTCAAGACCCCGTTTTTCCATTTCATCGCAGAGTTCTTCAATCTCACCAGCGGTCTTGTTGACTTGGGCTTCGATTTCCGCATCGGTCATTTTATCGGGATCGCTCATTTGTATTTCTCCCATTTGCCGCCGCACCCTGCATGGGTGGCTCCGGGGTAAGGCTGGCCCGGGTCCTTGACAGAGCATCCCAGACGGACGCTCCCGCGCGACAATGTGCTGCTGCATTTGATCTTTTTGCACTTGTTGCACCGGCAGACCTGATTGATCTGCTGGTGGCATTTCGGACATTCCACGCTCATCTTTCAATCCTTTCAGTTCATGATTTTTTAAGCCAGTTGTAAAGGCCCCATATTTCCAAAATATACAGAGGAATCATCAGCAGGAAGTAAGCCATTCCCTTTTTATCTTCGACCTTGGCGCAGATTATCAGTGCGAGGATTGAGTAAATGATCGCTCCGACGCCAAACATCCACCCTCCGATGGCAAAGGCGGAAATCGTCCCTGCGAAAAAGGGAAACAGCACATAGAGCGACACAAACCCCAGGCATCCGACTAAAATCTGCCCCATCCCGAACCTGCCTTACATCGCCGATTTCACATCAAGTTTTTTCAGTTTTTCAACTACCCCGTCCAGTTGCAATTCCCAGAAGGAGAAGCAGGACGGGGTATTAACGATTGCAATCAATATCCGCGTTGTTTCAAAATTCGACTTGCAGCGGCCTTGTCGGCATACGAAGACCAGCCGCTCCTCAAGATTGACTTCAACTCGTCATCTGATTTGCATTCAAATTGTTCCATTTTCGCTTTGATTTCCATGTTGGTCTCGTTCAGTTTGTTCATCCCGCTTTGGGCAATTTTGCCAAGCGCATCCAGAAATCCCATGATAAGTTCTCCTCAAAATTTTCTTTTCAATATGACTGAAGTTTTCCTTTGCGACAGAAGGGACAGGTTCCGCCTGCAGCGGTCCCACCATGGACATTGCAGCATTGTTTTCCGTTCTGCGTTCCGTTCTTGTTGCAGAATACTTTTCCGCACTGTGGATTGTTGCATTTCACCACTCGGACATCACTTGCTGTTGCGCCACATTTCGGACATGTCGGCAATTTTCATTCTCCGATTTGATTTGTTTATTTTTCTTCCTCCCCGGACACCGTGTCCGGCAAGGAAGGACGACTTTGTTTCCAGTTTCTGTAACTATCCAGTTCTGCGGCGAATCCAGCCAGAACGAATCCGAATACGGTAATATCATCAGCAAACCCGACTATGGGGAGCACATCGGGGATGACATCAAGCGGCATGAGCAAGTAGCCAATAGAAAAAACGATTGCGGCGATCATCTTCCACGGGACTTCCTTATATGCTCCGGATTTATAGTCACACAGCAAATCCCAAAAGAGCTTGAAGTCATCTGTTGCTTTACCCAAATGCCTGGACAGTCTGAACGCTTTCTCTTTTTGATTCATGACGGAAGAAATATCTGCCTCGGATGTGGTGGTTATTCCGTGGTCAAACTCGTTTTTTATCCTTTCCTGTGTAGATTTACTCAGCATATTTTATCCTCCGTGTTAATGGGAAGTTACTTCTTGTTTTCTAAATGCATCAACGAAGCATTTGCCGTCTTTCTCCCTCATCCGGCACTTTCATTTTCAGTACATGAAATGCCGCAGCTCTTTCTGTTGACGATTTCCATGTGTTTTTGCAGATAGCCGCTAATTCGTAAGGCGACAAATTTTCGAACTCATTTCTGAACCGTCTTGTATCCTCAACATTTTCTTTAAATGTGTTCCATATGCCTTTCCCAACGATCTTACCAACTTTTTTCCAATCGCCATTTTCAGCAGCACGGATTGTTTCAGTAAGCGCGTCTGGCGTTTCTTCATTTTCGTTGGTCGGATTTTCTCGCGGTATCTCTGCGGGGCATTGCGCAGAAGTTACTTCATCATCCTGTCCATCTTCCAAATCACCGCCGGAACCAGGAGAAATGAAATTATTCATCATGCGGCAAAAATTACTTACGCTATTTGCATTCAACATACCGAAAGATCCTATGTTGTTGTCATTGATGACAATATATTTCCCTTCCGGTCTGAACATTGTTTGGGGAGTGAATTCTATTCTTGATTTATCACCATCACTTGATTTTGAATATAACGCTTTGGCTGTAATGATGATGCCTTCCCATTTTCCTCTCACATTATAATTTATGCATGCCAACACTTCGGAACGTTTGACTCCTCTTCCATAGGAGCGAATGGCTGTTTTCAACTGATTTTCTGGAATGTTCGGTGCAATTGCTAATGAAAAGATGCGATGTCTTGGAGTTAGACCTGCAGACAAAGCATTGATATTCGGTTCAAGCATTTCTTTTTCGTCGGTGTCAGAATCTTCGGATTCTTCGTTTTTCGTTGATGATTGCTGTAAAAAATCCTTCAGGTTTCTCAAAATGTAATCCGACAGACACTCGTCTTTTTCATCGGAGCACCAAGTTAACAGTTGGTCTGGATAACACGAAGCGTAAGCCCCTCCTTTTTCATTGAAGTCCGAGGCATATTTTTTTACCTTGCAGTAGAACCAGACAGCCGGAAACTCGTTTTTGTTCTTCAGTTCCTCTTTTTTCAACTTTTCTAATTCCGTGGCAGGAATCTTGTCAAATTCAGATAATACTTTTATGGTCTTTTTTGCTTGTTCTGTTCCTATGTATAAAGAAAGAGAAAATATTTTTGATATAATCACGTTACACTTTGAGCCTTGATATGCCATCGTGAATATAGTATCAGCATATAATCCGGTTAATTTATTAGATTTAACGGGAATGTTTTCTTCTTGGGCAAGTTTAAGAATTGATTCTCCAAAACAATGAAAAAGTTTCGACCTGATTTCTAAAAAATTCTCTTGTTTCCACTCACCTTCGACGGGATCTTCATCTGAATAACTAAGCCCCAACATATCACCGATATTGCGATTTATAACATTTTCATCAGACTTCAGTTGTCGGATATGTTCTTTAATTTTCTGCTCCCAAAAGGAATCATCTTTTCTATCTTCTGTCGAAATCCCGGAGTCATTTTTTGCAACTTCTATCTTTTGCGCTGACGGAACATACTTCTTCTCTTTGATAATATCTTCTGACTTGACAGTTCCCGCTGAATTCTCTTTCTCTTCCGCAATTTTTGAAACCAAAAACCGCTTTTCCGTTTCACGGGCGATTTTTCTTTTCTTTTCTTCTTCCTCCACTTGTTCTTGGGCATGCCCCAAAAATATGACCTCGAGAATCAATGCAACAATCAGCCACCATACACTGGAATTTTTATTCGTAACGATCACACTGAAGACGTATAAGAAATATGCATCACATAATAGATGAGGGATGATTGCACTCCATGACATTCTGTATTTACCCAATGCAGGAAGACTTACCAGCCAAAATAATCCGAACCCCGTTAGCCACCAAGGGGAGCGTTCCACTGTTACTCCGATTGCAAGCAATCCGCTTGCACCCCAATAAGAGAATTTAACTAGCCAAGTAAATAATACTCTTAAAACTTCCATTTCAGCATTTCCTTCCATTTCTGTTTCTTGTTGTTGAATGGTTATATCGGAGGGAAACGCGGACAATAAAAGAGGCGCATTCCCACCGTATAGCCTAAGTAGGTAACGCCAATCACCCGACAATCCATACGGGAAAAAGCGCCATATACACAATGGCGCATCTTACGAGTAGTAGGATTGTCTCAGTCTTATAAAATTTGGCGTTTTTACTTAGGCTGAAATCCTGCTCGAAGATACTATTTCTCTTCAAACAAAGTAATTTTTCAGTTCAATTTCAGTAGCAGTTCCATCTCCTGTTTGGGGTTATGTTGGTGGAAATCACCACCGTAAA
>JAFTDL010000340.1 GCA_017454215.1 Lentisphaeria bacterium
ACGGCATTTTTTCCCGCGGCAGCGAGGTGTTTCTTATGTTTCAGCAGATTCTGGAGTACGTCGGGAGCGTCCCGTTTTTCAGTTCCGTGGCGTTCGGCATCACCGCCATGGTGATCGTGGGCAGTTCATGGTGTCTCGTGGAGCTCGGCTTTCTCGTCGCCGCGGAATGCCCCTTGACAAAACCGCCGGCAGGGTGTATATTCCCGGCGTGATCAACCGAGACCTGAGGTCAAAACGGGCGTGCGGTTTTGAAAACGCCCGTCCGGAGTTCCGGAACGATTTTTCACGCACAGGACGGTACTGTCCAACGTCGGCCGAGTGATTTTGCGAACAGTCCGGAAGCGGGATTGGCCGGTAGTCCCGAGGGGCTTTAACCTCGGTGTTAATGCCCGTGGGCGCTCCGGACAAGACCGTTTTCGGGGCCCGCAAAGCATCGGACTCTCTTTGGGCAGTTTCGTCGCACAGCGGGGACTTCGTGAAGACGGCGGGAACGCCGTTTTCCGCACGACAACAGATGGGGAGAACGTGGATCCGGCGGCGAAAAATCATTGGACTCCAGAGCGAGAGGTCCCCCGGACCTTTCCCTTCTCGCCTGTCGACGTGCACGTGACGAAACTGAACGCGGGGACCTATTTCCCGCCCCATGTCCAGTGCGTGTACCAGCTGTACTGTCTGCTCGCCGGGGAAGTGGAGTACGCTTTCGGCGACGGGACGATCCGGCATCTGCATCCGCGTGAGGCCTTCCTGATCCCCCCGTATCTCAGGCGGAGCCCGCGGTCCCGCTGCGCCGACGGGCGCGCGCTGGTGATCGTGTTCCGGGGGGACAGCGCGGATTTCAGGCAGGAACTGACTCATTTCAAACTGAACGAAGCACAGTTTCAATGTGCCGCGGCCCTGCTTCAGGCCGAGATCACCCGCCGCGAACCCCATCTTCTGCGGATGATACGGGTCAACGCCCTTCTGCTGGAACTTCTGGGCTCCGAGACCGTGGCGCGGCTCTGTCCGGATGACGGAGGCTCTTCCGGCGGAACGAACGTCATGGCCCGCAAAATCGAGTTCACCGAAGAGCTGATGAAATCCAATCTGGAACATCCGCTGCCGCTGAGCGCCCTCGTCCGGGTCGTCGGCGTCTCCCGGCCCGTTCTGGAACGCGGTTTCAGGAAGTACCGCGGCGTCTCCGTCATGGCAAGGTACCGCGATCTCCGGCTGGATGCGGCGAAAATCAGGCTTCAGCAAGGCGCCTCCATTTCCGAGACCGCCTACGGCACGGGCTTCAAAACGACCCAGCATTTCGCCACCGTCTTCCGCCGCAGATTTCACGTCACGCCCTCGAATATTGAGCTGATTTGAAACAAAACTAAGCATTATTGAAACGCAAATCCGCCCGGCGCACGTATATTAAGGTCGAACGATCACCCGTAAAATTCAAAAATGAGGTGCGGATATGTTCGATCTGAAGAAAAACATCGGCATCAAAACTTTCTCCTTCCGCGAGATCAAAGACAACGCCGCCTGCGCGGAGACAATCCTGCGGTGCGGCAGCACGGTTGCGGATCTCTCGGGAGCCCACGTGAACTACGACGATCCCTCCGGCTGGGAGAGCGTCATTGCCGCCTACCGGAGCCGGGGCGTGGACATCGTCGGCATCGGTGCGGTCTCCATGCATCCCGAGGAGGACTGGAACCGGCGTTACTTCGAATTCTGCCGGAAATCGGGGGCGAAACTCGTCACCTTCTCCTTCCCCATGGAGGACTGGGAAAAGTCCGCCGCATCCGTGGAAAAACTCAGTGAAGAGTATCATATCCCCGCCGCCATCCACAACCACGGGGGCTACGACTGGCTGGGCAACTCCACCGCGCTGGGATACGTCTTCAAACGGACCTCTCCCCGGATCGGTCTCTGTCTCGACACCGCCTGGTGCCTGCACATCGAACGGGAAGATCCCGTCGGCTGGATGAAAAAATTCAAGGACCGCATCTACGGATTCCACTTCAAGGATTTCCTGTGGGAACCCAGGGGGAAGCACCGCGACACCGTCGTGGGAGAGGGCGCCCTCGATCTGCCCGGTGTGCTGGCGGCTTTCAAAGAGCTGCCCCACGTCCGTTGCGCCGTTCTGGAATACGAAGGCAAGGACGCGGAAGAGTCCACCCGCAGGTCCATCGCCAACATCCGTGCCATTTACTGAATTTCAACAATCCGTCCAAAAAGGAGATATTCATCATGGATCCGATCCGAGTCGGCATCATCGGCTTCGGCCGCAGCGGCTGCGGCATCCACGCCAAGGCCATCGCGAACGTTCCCGAACAGTTCACCGTCGCTGCCATCTGTGACCTGCTGCCGGAACGCCGCAGTCACGAAAAGTTCCCCCTCGCCAAAGCCTGCGCGGCCACGGACGAGGTGATCTTCGATCCCGGAGTGGAACTGGTGATCGTGGCAAGTTACAACTGCACCCACGCCGTTCTGGCTGAAAAGGCGCTCCTCGCGGGGAAACACGTCCTCTGCGAAAAGCCTTTCGGCTACACAACGGGCGACGTGGATGCCATGATCGCCGCGTCGAAAAAGACCGGACGGATCCTCCAGCCCTTCCAGCAGCGCCGGTTCGAGGAGGATTTTCAGAAGGTCCGGGAGATCTGCCGCAGCGGGCTCCTCGGCGATCTGACTTATATCCGCATCTGCTGGCCCGGGTTCGCTCGGCGCTGGGACTGGCAAACCAGCCGCCGGTACGGCGGCGGTCAGCTCTACAACAACGGTCCCCATCTCATCGACCATGCCATGGAACTCTTCGGAAACAGAGAGCCGGACAAGGTGACCGCCCGTTTCCGCAACGCGCTCTCCAGCGGGGACGCGGAGGATGAGTTCGACGTGCTGCTCCAAGCCGCGGGCGCGCCCGACGTGGAGATCGTCATCTCCGCCACCTGTGCGTATCCGCAGGACCGCTGGCTGGTCTGCGGAAAAGCGGGAACGCTCCACGGCAACGGGCAGAAACTGGAGTGGAAATACGTCGACTGGTCCCGGCACGAAAAGCGTCCCCTCGACCTCCATCCACTGAAGGGACGGCGTTACTGCAGTGAAAAACTCGACTGGCAGACGGGCGTATGGGAGGCCGCGCAGAATGCCGACGCCGGAGCCGGGGCCGCCCCCGCGCCAAAACCAGTGCTCAAACTTTACGATTCGCTCTACCGGGCGATCCGTCTGGGGGAACCCCAGCTGATCACACCGGAACAGGTGCGTAAGCGCATTGCCGTCATGGAGCAATGCTATCGGCAGAACGACATCCCGTTCCCGCGGGAATCGCGTTCCTGATCCCACCGCGGACGCAGCGACAACAGTTTCAAAAGAAAGGAAAACCGTCATGAGGAAAGATCCAAGCCGCAAGCAGGGGCTTTGTCCGTGCCTCCCGCATTCACCCTTATTCACCCTTATAGAGCTCCTCGTCGTGATCGCCATCATCGCCATATTGGCGGCGATGCTGATGCCGGCGCTCCAGCAGGCCCGGGAAAAGGCGAAGACCGCCGACTGTCTGAGCCGTCAGGGGCAGATCGGCTTGGGGATCGCCATGTATCTGCACGACAACAGGGAGCTTTTCCCGGGAGGTCAGGTAAGAAGCAAGAGCGGTCTTGCGGTCATCTCCCGGACAAAGTACGTGGGATCTCCCGAGAGCTGGAGCCTGCCGGACAGAAAATTCAACTGTCCATCGATGACGAACGCCTTCGCCTTGAAGAACGGAACGGGCTTCGACGTGGTCTATTATCTGCGGGCCGTCTACGGCACGAGCCCGCTTCAGGACTTCTACTGCAATTTCGGCACGCTGCTCCGGCCCTCCAAACGGATCATTCTGGCAGAGGGCCGGCAGGGAAAATCCCACAACATCACCCGGCACGATCACACTGATATGCAGTATCGCCACAACGGCTGGAGCGCCATGGTGCAGCTCTTCGGGGACATGCGCGCCGCAACGATCCACCGGGGATACTGGGAATCCCTCTGGGGGACCGGCAACATGGACATCAACCGGCAATGGCGCTATCAGGATCCCTACAACTGGCGATGATCTGAATAAAACACGACACTGGACGAAAAAAGGAAAACATCATGTCTCTGCGCAGTCAACTTCTCATCATTCCGCTGCTCGCCGCCCTGACGGCGGGAGGCGCGGATTTCAAGGCGGATTTCAACCGGACCTTCGACGGGACCGCCGGGAAAACCGTCGTTCGCGCGGAGGGCCTCAAGGGGACCGCCGCCTGGGGGAAGGACCGACCGGGCGACTGGGCGGAACCCGCGCCGGAAAGTTCGCTCCGCTGGCCGCTGGCCGCCGACTACTACGACATCAACAGCGGCACGCTGAGCTTTTTCCTCCGGCCCGTCGGCTGGGGAAACGGCGTCAAATACACAGGAAAATCCCATTTCGTGCCGCTGGTGCTCTTCGCGAACTCCAAATACAACTGGGAGATGCTGGCCTACGCCGCCTGGAACGTCAAACAGGTCATGAAGATCCAGGTGCAGACCAAAAACTGCCGAGGCGGCCGCAGCATCCACTTTCAGAGTCTGGTCCCCAAACATCTTTTCAAGCCTGACCGGTGGAGCCTGCTCACCCTGACGTGGAGCAACATGGACATGACGTTCTACGTGGACGGTGTCAAAATCGGAACGGCGGACTTCGGTCTGCCGATGGAGAAACGGATCCCCGAAGATTTCAAACTCCATATCCAGCCCCGGGGATTCTGGAAAAATCCGGATCTTCCCCGGTACCGGATCGCCGGACTTGAACTGGTCAAGCGCGTGCTCTCCCCCTCCGAGATCAGCCGCCGGATGCTGGAATTCAGAGCCGCCGGGCAGACGACGCAGCGCTTTGCCCTGCCCGCGCCGAAGGCCTCGGTCCCCGTGAAGATCGACGGGCTGGCCGATCCGGCGGAGTGGCGGGACGCCACGACGGTCCCCATCGGCATCATGAACGGCAGCGGGCTCTTCAACAGCGAAGCGGCGGGGATCCTCTGCCTCAAGCACGACGGGGAAAACCTGCTGTACGCCATGCGGATCTCCGGCCGCAAGGTCCTAAAGGCCCCGGGAACCGGCAATCTGGGACGGAACGCCTTTTCCGGCAGCGTGCTGGACTTCTGGTGGAAACTGCCTTCGGAACCCGCCTTCGCCTGCCGCCAGCTGGGCATCGCGCCGGACGACGCATGGGGATACCGCGGCGCCTCCGGCAAGTGGACTTCCCTCAAGTTCCGGTCCGCGGCCCGAACCCTCCCCGATGGCTGGAGCGCCGAGTGCGCCCTGCCCCTTAAGACCCTCGGCGCGGCACCGGGAACGGCCTTCGACGCGGGATTCTGCGTCCGCTGTCCGGACATCCCTCACGATGACAACTGCTGGCTGACGCTGGGATCGCCGCGGCCCCGGAAATCCATCGTGGAAAATCTGGGCGTCATCACCCTGCGCGAGGACGGACGGAACCTGCGTCTGGAGGGTCTGCGGGGCCTGAATTACGGCAAGATCGACTTGACGCTGACCGCGCCGGAAGGGACCCGGTACGAAATCGGTTCCTCCGAGTCCGGGAAACCGGAAATGACCGGTCTCTGCGGACCGGCTCCGGTCGCGCGGCAGGGCCGCGCGGGTCAGGGACTGGGGCTGCTCTCCGTCAGGGGTCGGGACGAAACATTCGTCCTGAGATACGCCGTCGCCGATCCCTTCTCGTTCACGACCCGCTGCTTCCCCTCAAAACGGCAGCTCTGCATCAAGCTCAACATGCGGGGACTGGACCTGAATGCGGGAGGAGCGGCAAAAATCACCTGCACAGGGGAACTGCTCTCCCGGAACGGCAGCTCCTTCGGCAGGGCGGTCCTGCCCGTCACCGCTCCGGAGATGACCATGATCCTGCCCTTCCGTCCGCTGGACCCCGGGGACTACACACTGCGCCTCACGCTGGAGGGAAAAACGCTGAACCTGAGCCGCGAACGGCGTTTCACCCGGCCGTCGGAAGCGTTTCTCGACGCCGGAAGCGGCATGACCCGGGACATCCCCCATCCCTTCAAACCGCTGAAGAGCGGTCCGGAAAAACTGGAGACGGCGACGGTGCGCTACACGTTCCCGCCCCGGAGCCCCTTCCCCGTTCAGGCGGAGAATCAGGAGGAACCCCTGCTGGCCGCACCGGTGACATTTTATCTGACCGCGGACGGGAAAAAGGAAAAACTCCAGCCTGTGGAATACGCGGTGAAGGAAAACGCGCCCGACCGGCAGATCGCTTCGGGCGTGTTGCGGACGCCCTCAGGCAAGATCGCCGTCCGCTGGACCCGCCGGGCCGATTACGACGGCATGCTCAAATACGATTTCCAGCTGATCCCCCTGAAAGGCCCCGTCAAGGTCTCCCGTTTCGGCGTCTGGACGGCGGTCGGGAAAGACGCTTCCGTCTATTCACTCTCGCCCATCTACCGGCCGGAATGGAAGGAAAAAGGCAAGTGCGCCGCGTTCCCGATCGCCTGGCTGACGGGGAACCGGCACGGCTTCACCCTCTTCACAGACAACGACTGCAACTGGGTCTGCAAGGGAAAAGACCCCCTGCGGATGGAGCGGCGGAAAGACGGCAGCGCCGCCCTGTCGGCCGTGCTGATCGAGAAACCGGTCGAGATCCGGGAGGCCGTTCCCTTCGTGCTGGCCATGATGGCCACGCCGAGCAAACAGTCGCGCCCCGACTGGCGCACCATCCACACCCAGGGCTGGGGCCAGCTCAAGGGACAGAATCTCCAGATCCTCGGCGGCATCAATTCGAAACCGCGCTTCTGGCGCGCCCAGGATCTCTCCCAGCCGCTGGACGGCAATATCCGCGAATGGTTCGAAATCCTCCGGAACCGGCCGGCCAAAGTGACGAGAACCGTCCCCTACATCTACATCGGGGCCCTCTCGGACAACACCCCC
>JAFTDL010000341.1 GCA_017454215.1 Lentisphaeria bacterium
CCGAAAACTACCGTCTGCCCTACTACACGCTCTCGCCGACCTATTCGGTGTGCCGCAACAACGGCTACGTGGCGGGCGAAGCCTTCAAGTGTCCGGAGTGCGGAGAGGCCACCGAGGTCTACAGCCGCATCACCGGGTACTACCGGCCCGTGCAGAACTGGAACGACGGCAAGGCGCAGGAGTACAAGGACCGCCGGGTCTACGATGCGGCAAGTTCCATGATCCACCGCTTCTCGCCCAACGCGCCCACGGAACAGAAAAAGGCCGTCGCCGAAGCCGCCGCGGCCGAAGTGAAGGTCGATCCCGCCGCGACGGCGCCCAGCGAAGTCGCGTTCGACAAACTGATCCTCTTCACCACAAAAACCTGTCCCAACTGCCGCATGGCCAAGACCTTCCTCGACCGGGCCGGACTGCTGTACGACACCGTGATCGCCAATGAGGAACCGGATCTCTCGAGAAAGTACGGCGTCCGTCAGGCGCCGACGCTCGTCGCGGTCTCGGGCGAAAACGTCGAGAAGATCGTCAATGTCTCCAACATCAGGAAATTCATCGACGAACTGGTCAAGCCCTCGGAAACGGTGCTTTTCAACTGACGGAAAAGAGAGATGTACGATATCATCATCATCGGCGCCGGTCCGGCGGGACTGACCGCGGCGATCTACGCCAGACGGGCGAACAAAAGCGTTCTGGTCCTCGAAAAGGAGTCCTTCGGCGGGCAGATCACCTATTCGCCCAAGGTGGAGAATTATCCGGGCTTCAACGAGATCTCAGGAGCCGAACTCGGCGAAAAACTGGTGGATCAGGCGCTGAACCTCGGCGCGGAGATCGAACTCGACACCGTGACGGGCATCCGCAATGCGGAGGCGTACAAGACCGTCATCGGCGAACACGGTCAATACGTGGGCGTTTCGGTCATCATCGCCGCCGGCAGCCGTCACCGCCAGCTGGGCCTTCCCCGCGAAAACGAGTTCATCGGCAACGGCGTCTCCTACTGCGCCCTCTGCGACGGCGCGTTCTACAAGGACCGCACGATCGCCGTCATCGGCGGCGGCAACACCGCTCTGCAGGACGCGGTCCTGCTGTCGGACACCTGCGGGCATGTGACGATCATCCAGAATCTGGCCTTCTGCACCGGCGAGCAGCGCCTCATCGACATGCTCAAGGCCCGTTCCAACGTGGACTTCATGTTCAACACGGTCGTCGATGAACTGGAAGGGGACGAAGAGCTCAAATCACTGATGCTCAACGACACCGAAAGCGGAAAAACCTTCCGTTTTCCCGTGGACGGCATTTTCGTGGCCATCGGTCAGCAGCCGGAGAACGGGCCCTTCAAAAGCGTGTGCAGGCTCTCCGAGAACGGGTACATCGTTTCGGGCGAGGACACGGTGACGGGGACCGACGGCATCTTCGCGGCGGGCGACTGCCGCACGAAGACGGTCCGTCAGGTCGTCACCGCCAGCGGCGACGGCGCGGCCGCGGCACTTGCCGCCTGCCGGTATGTGGATTCAAAGAAGTAAGAAGCAGGAGAAGAACACCCCATGGAAGCATCGGCATCCAATCTTGAAAAATATGTCCGGGTCCTCACCGACGATATCGGCGTCCGCATGGCCGGTTCGCCTCAGGAATATCAGGCGGCGGAGTACATCAGATCGGAATTTCTGAAATATTCCCCCAAGGCGGTCATCGAGGAGTTCCCGGTTTTCGAACGCTATGTGGAGTCCGAAAAACTGGAAGTCCTCATGGAGGGGAAATGGGTGGATTTTCCCTGCTCGCTTTTCAGTTCCGCGGCGTACACCGGCGGAAAGACCGTGGCGGGAGATCTGGTCTTTTTCGACACCGCCACCGGTTATCAGCGGCCGGATCTGTCGTTCCTCACCGGCAAGGCGGTGGTGCATCTGGGGTGTCACATCGAAGACGAGGAGTGCTACCGCAGACTCATGGCGGCAAAGCCCGCGTTCATCCTTTTCGTGGACACCCGCTACACGGGGACGGTCCCCCTCGCCGACGGTCTCTTCCCCGCCTATGTGGCGAAATACGGTTCCGTTCCCAGCCTCAACGTCGCCTACATGGACGCGTGGAAATGGCTCCAGAAAAAAGCGACCGCGGCGCGGATCGCCGTCAGCGGCGAAAGACGTCCGTCGAAAACCTCGGTGGTCGTCTGCGAGATCGCGGGGACCGATCCCTCGAGCGGCGTGATCTACGCCGGCGGACACCATGACACGCAGGCCAACACGGTGGGCGCCGACGACAACGCCATCGGCAGCGCCGCCGTCATCGAGCTGGCGCGGCTGCTGTCGCGGAAGAAGCACAGGCGCACTTTCAAACTCATCTCCTTCGGCGCCGAAGAACAGCTTTCGGTAGGCAGTTCCAGTTATGCCCGCGCTCATCGGCGGGAGATCGAAAGAGACGGCCTCTTCATGTGCAATTTCGATTCCTTCGGCTCCGCGCTGGGCTGGATGGCCATGACGCTCAGCGCGAACGAAGCCCTGAGCGGGCTCGTGGCGGAGCATCTGCACAGACACGATGTCTATTACACCAGTTCCTTTGCCCCGTGTCCCTACACGGACCAGTTTCCCTTCGCCGCGTGCGGGGTCCCGGGGATCTGGCTCACCCGTTCCAACTGCGCGTCCGGGATATTCTATCACCACAGGACCGACAACGTGCCCGAATACATCGGCTTCGACACCGCCGCCGGCATCGTCGGCGCATCGTGCGGTCTGATGGCCGATCTGGCCGACCGTGAAGACGTTTCCGCGTTCCGGGGGATCCCCGCCGATCAGCAGAAACTGATCGACGCCCAGTTTCAGGCCGTCTACGGCGGATTCTGACAGACGGAAATCCCTGTCCCCCTCATGTGCGCTCCCCCGCGGAGCGCATTTTTTGTGCCGGAGATTGCAAAATCGTCCGGGACGCGCTATATTATGGGGCTGTACAGGTATCTGTTCTCGAAAAAACAGGGGCAACTACGGAGTTTTGACGAATGTCCATATTCAGCAGCGGCAAATATTCGACGCTGAAACCGTCGGCGAGGCGCATGACCATTCCCGACGGCTCCTGGGTCAAGTGCAAAAAATGCGGGCAGACGCTCTACACCGACCGTCTGGAAGACAATCTGCTGGTCTGCTGGAACTGCGGCGCGCATCTGCCGATGAAACCCGAAACGCGGATCGCCATGCTCACCGACGCCGGCAGTTTCGTCGAATGCGACGGCGATCTGAAGTCCTGTGATTTTCTCAGTTTCGTCGACTCCAAGAGTTACGCAAGCCGCCTCGAAGAGAACGAGAAGAAGACCGGTGAAAACGAGGCCGTCAGGTGCGGGAAGGCGACGCTGGACGGTCATCCGTATATGCTCGGCGTCATGGATTTCAACTTCATGGGCGCCTCCATGGGTTCGGTGGTGGGCGAAAAGATCACCCGCATGATCGAGACCGCCACCCGCGAGAAGCTGCCCGCGGTCCTCGTCACGGCGAGCGGCGGCGCCCGCATGCAGGAAGGCATCGTCAGCCTCATGCAGATGGCCAAGACCTGCGGCGCCATATCGCGGCACAATGAAGCCGGACTGCCGTTTTTCGTCATCATGACCAATCCGACCTACGGCGGCGTGACGGCGAGTTTCGCCACGGTGGGCGATATCATCCTCGCCGAACCGGGAGCCATGATCGGTTTCGCCGGACCGCGGGTCATTCAGGAAACGACCAACGCCACGCTGCCGGAGGGTTTCCAGACGGCGGAATTCCTTCTTGAGCACGGACTGATCGATCAGGTCGTCGAACGCAAAAATTTGCGAAAAGTCCTCTCGCATTTGCTTGATTTTTTCAGGAAAGCAGTATAAATTAGGTAGAGAAGAGTCAGTTTTGCCGCCGGGTGGACCCCGTGCGTTGTCGGAATTGCTAACCGGGTCAGGTGGGGAACCAAGCAGCCCTGTGCGTTTTCCGGCAAGCCTCGGGCAATCTGCCCGGCGGCTTTCTTGTTTGTCACCGCCTCCGGGCGAAAAAACGGGAAGAGCCGTCCCCCCGGACGGTGCTGCCGTCAGAAAAAGTAAGGTCAGCAGTCATGCCAAGAACAGATGGTCGCGCCGCGGATGAACTTCGCGTCTGGCGCATTGTTCCCGATTTTCTCCGTCACCCGGCCGGATCCGTTCTGATCTCATGCGGCAACACGCGGGAGATCGCCGCTGCGACCGTCGAAAACAAAGTCCCCCAGTGGATGAAAAATCAGAAAGTCCCCGGCGGCTGGCTCACCTGCGAATACGGCATGCTTCCCTCCTCCACGGGAGAACGCGTCAAGCGCGAGGCCTCCGCGGGCAAACAGGGCGGCCGCACCGTCGAGATCCAGCGGCTCATCGGACGCTCCCTGAGAATGGCGGTCGACCTTTCTCTGCTGAATGAAACGACCGTGACCGTTGACTGCGACGTCATCGACGCAGACGGCGGCACCCGCTGCGCGGGGGTCACCGGCGCGGCGGTGGCCGTGGCGCTGGCCTGCCGCAGACTGGAACAGGCCCCCTCCCCCTTCAGGGAACTCGTTGCCGCCGTAAGCGTCGGCATCGTCGACGGCGTACCGCTGCTCGACCTCTGCTACGAAGAGGATTCCCGCGCCGAAGTCGATATGAACGTCGTCATGACGGAATCGGGAAAACTCATCGAAATACAGGGAACGGCGGAAGGCGCTCCCTTCGACAGAAAACAGCTGAACGAACTTCTTGATCTGGCCGAATCGGGACTGAAAAAAATATTTGCGATCCAACGGGAATCTCTGGAGAGCGCATCATGAGTGAGTATCAGGTCATCGCCCGCAAATGGCGTCCCCAGTGCTTCGGCGACGTCGTCGGTCAGCAGCACGTCGTGCGCACGCTCAAAAATGCCATCATACAGAACAGGACGGCCCACGCGTATCTCTTTGTCGGTCCGCGCGGCGTCGGCAAGACCACGCTGGCCCGGATCTTCGCCAAGGCGCTGAACTGCGCCGATCCCCGGAACGGCGAACCATGCTGCAAGTGCGAAAGCTGTCTGGCCATTTCTCAGGACCGCAGTCTCGACGTTCTCGAGGTGGACGCGGCCAGCCGCAACAGCACCACCGACATGCGGGAACTCTCGGAGGACGTGCTGACGCGTCCCGTGGGAGGAAAATACAAGATCTACATCATCGACGAAGTCCACATGCTCTCGAAGCAGGCGTGGAACGTTCTGCTCAAAACTGTGGAGGAACCCCCCGGTCACGTCAAATTCATCTTTGCCACGACGGAGGTCCACCAGGTGCTTCCCACGATCATTTCGCGCTGTCAGCGCTTCGACCTGCTGCCGATCCCCACGCGTCTGATCGCCGACCGTCTGCGTCTGATCGCCGACACAGAAAAGGTGGCGATCCGTCAGGATGCCGTCGACGCCATCGCCCGGGCCGCCGAAGGGGGCATGCGCGACGCCCAGTCCCTGCTGGATCAGATGATCGCCTTTTTCTCGCAGGCCGGGGACGAGATCACGGGGGAACAGGTCCTGTCGCTTTTCGGACTTACCGACCGCGGCGATCTGGACGCTCTGCTCAATGCCCTGCTCAACAACACCCCCGGAGAGGCGGTCTCCATCGTGGGACGTCTCGCCAAACGCGGAAAAAATCTGGAGACGCTCTTCGATGATCTGCTGAACGCCCTGCGCATCGCCCGGCTCTGCTCCATACTTCCCGATCCCGGAGAACTGCTGGACGAGGGCGAGGAGACGATCTCGCACTATCAGGAGCTGACGCGCCGCACGAATCCGGCGATCCTGCAGACGCTGCTCGAAACGCTGGCGCCGACGGGGCGGATCCTCCACGACGCGCTCAACAAACAGGTCTACCTCGAAACACTGCTGCTGAAAGCCATGCGCGAAGCCCACGCCGTCCGTCTGGACGACATACTGGCCCGGCTGAACCAGCTTCGTTCCGCCGGAGAATTGAAATTTCTCGATCAGCTGCCCCCGGTGACCGCCCCGGAAAACATTCCGGAGCCGGTCAAAAAAAAAACAGTGCTGACGGCTGAAGAGGAGCCCCGTCCGGTTCCCCCTCCCCCGCAGGTCGAACGCTCCGCTCCGCGGGTCGAGCGGGATTCGGCGTCCGTTTCCGACAGCGCGCCGGTGATCCCGGAAGCGGCGGCGGCCCCGGAACCCGCGCCTGCCGCCGAACCGGAGACGCCGCCCGAACCCGCACCGCGGGAGGCTGCGGACGAGGTCCCGCCCGCTGTCGAAAACGTGCCTGATGCGGCCCTGCCCGCCGAAACGGTCATTTCTGACCTCGAGGACGAGGAGCCTTGCGGTTCCCCGTCGGACGGCAAGTTGTCAGACACGGACGACGGCTGCGGAGAAGTTTCCGCGCTTCCGCAGGATGCGGAATATGATGAAGCGCCCCCTCCGGTTCCGCCCGCGTCGTATCTGCCGGCGGAGACGGCCCGGCAGGAAGTCTCCGTCGTGCCGCCGGGGGATCACCGGCGCGAGAGCATCATCGGCAAGGATTCGACCGCCCTCCGCACGGCGCTGCAGGATCCCGCGGTGAAGACGCTCGTCGGGCTTTTCGAGGGCCGGATCGTCGATATCCACCGTTGACCGGTCTGAAAACAGAGAGAAAAGCGTTCCGGGGTGCATGTTTTCTCTTTTTTTTTCGGATAATCGTTTGAAAAAATCCGAAACTGGGACTATTTTAAGAGACAGTCAAACGAACGTGTCTCCGTCGTCTAGAGGCCTAGGACACCGGGTTTTCATCCCGGCAACACGGGTTCGAATCCCGTCGGAGATGCCATTTTGAGGGCGCTTAGCTCAGTTGGTTAGAGCGCTGCTTTCACACGGCAGAGGTCATGGGTTCGAGTCCCGTAGCGCCCACCAGCCTTCGAAAAGCCGTCGGCAACCGCTGACGGCTTTTTTTACGGCTGGGCAAGCCGGAGGCGATCAGCGGCGGATCGCCCGGACGGAAACGGGCGAAGCCCGCGAAGGCTGTCACGCCGTAGTAAAACAAAGGCGGACCACCGGCCGAAATGTCCGACCGGATTTTTTTCGGCCGGGCAAGCCGGAGGCGCAGACCTGCCGAATCTCTTCTGCGTCCAAACGCCGGTCGACGCTGCGGCCGGCTTCCCCGGAGCGCTCAGCGCGCGTAAGTTTATCTCCGGGAGGCAATATACAGGTCAAATCATTTGCGACGCGGGTGTCTGAATTTTCATGTGTCGCTCAGCCGGAAGCTGCCTGCGCGGAGATTGAGTTGAAAAATCCATTTTACATGCTTTCAAGGATGTGTATCCGTATATGTCCGCTTGCAAAATTCGCGAAGCGGCAATACAGTAAGGAGAGGGTGTCCCGTACCGGAAAAACTCGGCACACGGCTCAATACAGGAGACGAACATGAAGAATTATTCGCAAACACGGGTCTGGAATTTCGACCTGCCGCCGTTTCCGCGGGAGGGTCTGTTCCATCTGGATATGTCCGAACACTGTCAGGTCAACCGCTTCCTGAAGTGGCAGGCAAGCTGCCTCGCCTGTATGAATCAGCTGGACGTGCTCTCGATCCCCGGTTTTCTGCGCTGGGGCGACCTCACGCTCGCCCGGGCGCTGAGCAGGGCCGAAACGGGATATGTCTCCCCGCGCAGTTCCGACGGAACGAAACTGCCCGCAAGTGAATTTACCGCCCTGCAGAAAGAGTTTCTGCTCCTGAAAGACAGGATCGGCCGCCCCCGAAAACAGTCATGATGCGGCCCGGGGAGCGGCACTCCGCACGGAGAATGGAAATTTGAAAAAATTTCCGTTCTCCCGCGTTTTTCGTTCTTCAAATCCCATCCGCGGATTTGAAATGATGAAAAAAAAGTGCTATAGTAATATAAAGTCATTTTCCATTTCACGACCGCGGGGTGCGGCCGCTGTGCTTTTTGCGTCTTCTTCACGTTGAAATGCCTTGGAAATAGGAAAACAGGGGAAACCTTAATGAAAAAATTTACGCTTCTCAAGTTGGCGGCGCCGGTGCTCTGCGTTCTGGTCGCCGGATGTGTCAATCCGCGTACCACAAACACCGGACGCTCGTCCATCGAACAGGGACTTCTCTCCCACGCGGTCGAACGCAGCGTCCACTCCATGGTCTTCGGCTCTTACGCCGGAAAGAATGCCTTCCTCGATTACTCGAAGCTCGCAACTCAGGTAGACAAGGAATACCTCTGCGGCGTCTTCGAGACTCATCTGGCCAACTCCGGCATCAAGATCGTCGACAAGGCCGACAAGGCCCAGATCCGCATCCGTCTTCTCTGCGGCGTGCTGGCCACCGACTACACGGAACTCAACATCGGCACCCCGGCACTTCCCATTCCCGTGCCCTACACCAGTCTGAACGTCTGCGTACCGGAGATCTCGATCTTCAAGCGTTATTCGCGCACCGGCACCTGCCGTATCACCGCGGTGATCTACGACGCCAAGACCGACCAGCTTCTGGCCACGCATCAGGGCATCCAGAGCCGGACCTTCTACAACAACTGGGTGATCCTCATGCTCGTTCCCTACGTCACCCGCGACATCGAGATCTCCCCGACCGGCGACTGGACCTGGGTCTTCTGGGATTGATCCCCGATACGCTGCATCGAACAGCATCCGCCGGCACGGAGTTTTCTCCGTGCCGTTTTTTTATGTACGCGCCGCGGATCGCTCTTCTACGCATGAAACACGCCGCTTTTCCCGCAAAAGGATGGGGGTTCGGGGGAAGAGCAAAAAAAAACGCCCCGCGATCGGGCGTTTCAAACATCTTGAAAATGGAGCCGGCTGTGGGATTCGAACCCACGACCTGCTGATTACAAGTCAACTGCTCTGGCCAACTGAGCTAAGCCGGCATAAAGGGAACAAACCATCCCGCGTACACGACCGTTCCCGGAACCGGAAAACACCTGTTCCGCGGAAACGGAAAAACGGCGCATCAGAGGGTCTCGACGTATTTGAGGTACGCGTCCTCGTTCATCATATCGTCGAGTTCGGAACTGTCGAAATTGGTGAGTTTGCAGATCCAGCCCTTGTCCTCGGGGGATTCGTTGATGAGTTCGGGCTCTCCGGCCAGACTGTCGTTCACGACGGAGACCGTGCCGCTGATGGGAGAATATATGTCACAGGATGCCTTGTCGGACTCTACCTCCCCCAAGCGGTCTCCGATAATGAAATCGTCATCCTCCTCGGGCAACTCGACGTAGGTGATTTCTCCGAGTTCACCGGCGGCATACTCCGATATGCCGATTGTCGCCTCGTCGCCGCTGATCTCGACCCACTCGTGGTCTTCAGTATAGTACTTCATCTAAGTCCTCGTGTATCCCCCGCGGCGCACGGCCGCCGCACGATCATCCTTTGCTGATTCTGCCGTGATCTCGCATGGACGGACACCAATGCGGTCCGCCTCTTTCATAATGGAACATCATTATGCGTTCTTGTCAAGTGCATATTTCACAAAAAATCACATATTCTCGATCTTTTTGGCGAACACCCGTAATTTTTTTGATTTTTTTATGAATCCGCACTTGATTTTTCCGGTTTCAGCGGGTAATTTAGGAGCGTGGTGAAAGTTTGATACAGGAGCGGAAAGGATCATGAACAACATCGTCTGCAATGCCTTTTGGTGGCGCCGGCAAGGTTGGCTGTAAAGGTCCGCACTTGTCTTGCGATGTTTGTGTAGTTTTCCCGAAAAATCAGTTCCCGATAAAAGAGAAGTTGCGGATCATGCCGGTGGCGGTGTGATCCGTTTTTATTGTCCGAGAGAGAAAAATGAAGAGTTTTGCAGAAGTTTTCCGGTGGTGGTGCAGCGGCCCTGATGGAGTGCCGATCCCCGCCGCCTGTCCGTGAACCGGAGTACGGCGAAAGGAAGATCCAGCGGATCGCGTCCCTCCTCAGGGTGGAAACGCGGTCCGCTTTTTTTGTTGTCGCAGGTTCCATGACCATAATTCATAACAG
>JAFTDL010000342.1 GCA_017454215.1 Lentisphaeria bacterium
CGCCGGACGCACCATCGCCGAACTGGCCCTGCCGTCCGGAGTGCTCATCACGCTCATCCGGCGCAGGGAGCAGCTGATCCAGCCCAACGGCTCCACCGTGCTTCAGGCCGGCGACGGCCTTCTCATCATGGCCGCCCCCGCTCAGCTCAAAGCGCTCAGGAATCGCTACTTCCCCGCCGAGGAGTGAGGCTCATCTTCCCCGGGGAAGCCGTCTTTCCGCTCCCTGCCGTCCTTGCGGTAGACATCCGGCGGACAGCCGTAGTATTTTTTGAATGCGGCGCAGAAGTAGGAGGTCGTTGAAAAGCACAGCAGTTTCGCGGTCTCCTGAACGGAGTGCCCCGTCTCGCGGAGCAGGCGTCCGGCCTCCTCCATCCGCAGACGGTTGAGATACTTCGCCGGGGTCTCCCGGAAGTGCAGATTCCACTGCCGGAAAAAGGTCGCCGGCGCCATGCCCCGCGATTCGATCAGAACGCGGAGATTGACCGGCCGGTAGCAGTTCAGCTGCAGGTAGCCTGCGATCTCCTCCACGATCTGGTGCTTCCCGGAGTTTCCGCGGGCGTGCTGCAGCCGTTGGAGAAGAAGTTCCTCCGCCAGTTCGAAGCAGTACAGGTCAAGTTTGTCGGCCATGGAAAAATGATTGGCAACGGCAAAGCTCTCGATGATCTTCCGCACCAGTTCCGTCACGGTCGGAGAAAGTGTGACGTCCCAGACGGGAGGACCGCTTCTGAAGTGACGGTCGTAGAGAGGTTGAAAAACCTTCTGCGAATAGGTCAGGCACAGGCTGTTCATGGTTGCGTACGACGATTCGAAAGAGAAGTGATGTCCCGGACACTTGAGAATGGCGTGAGGAAAGGAACTGGCGTACCTGACGGAGTTGACTGTCTGATTGAGACGCTCAGAAGGAGAGGTCAGCCGCAGGGTCAGTTCGAATTTCCCGGGAGGAAAGCGGAGACTTCTCCACTTGGAACGCCAGGGATCCCGCGGCAGAAAATCTCCCGGATAATAACCGATGCTCATAACAGGATAGGGAAACAGAAACAGCCGTTTCGCATCGTCGAGCCATATCCTGTTGAAATCCGCCACGGGAACCTCCTGCGTCTGATGATCTGTTTGACAATAAAATATAATCTCCGCTTTTTCCGAATACAAGGGGAAACAATATGAAAATCCATGCTTGTTCCGCTTTTTATTGCAGAAAAGACCGTCAGCAATATTTTTGCTCCGTCCGGGACGGTCCGTAAACCGCAGGCGGCTTCACATGAGAATATTTTGACATTGTTTGCTATTATTCTGCTATTGTATTCGGGCCCCGGAGGGCTATATTTATCCCGGAGCGAACATCGCTGACAAAGATTTTTTCCGGAAGGAGGGGCGGGATCATGGCGAAACTGCGGACGGACGGACAACGGAGCGCGGCAGATGGATGCCGCATGGGCGTGAGGACTTTTCCTGCGGAGAAAGCGGCTTGGAGCACATCTTTCACTTTGATAGAACTGCTGGTGGTGATCGCGATCATCGCGATTCTGGCGGCCATGCTGATGCCCGCTCTGCAGCAGGCCCGGGAAACCGCGCGGGGAGCCAACTGCCGGAGCAATCTGAAACAGATCGGGCTCCAGATGAATTTCTACCGTGACGAGAACAAGGGATTCCTGATGCGGGCGCGGTTTGACAATCAGACGGTGTGGGCCAATTATTTCACGAAGAAGATGGGCGGCAAAAAGTACAGAGACCAGCTCTATTCCCCGGTTTTCGTCTGTCCGTCGCGTGACGAGAACTCCGCGTTTTCGAGCTACGGACTGAATGAATGGCTCAGCGGCAAACGGCACAATGACCGGGCGGCGTGCACGGTCCCCGCGCCGACGGTGGGGGTGAACATGACCAAGGTCCTCCAGCCCGGTCAGGCGATCGAGGTCATGGACAAGGTTTATGACGGCATCACCGACCGGAGCAGTCTGCGCGAGGTATCCCACCCGGATTACCGCCATCCGTCGGGAACGGCCAATACGCTGTTCGTCGACGGTCACGCGACCGGGCTGACGAAAGACGGCCTCATCGGAGGCAAGGACGTGTCGTTCGGCCGGTTCAGGTACGGCTTTTTCTTCGGCTGCGACTACTGCGGCAAGGGCAGATTTTAGAGAGGGAGGGCGGCGGAATGACGATACTGCCAAAAGTAACGACGCAGGATTTGCGGTGCATTGCAAATACGGCGATGCAGACGCTTTTTCGGGGTGTACCACAGGGGGTACGCCCCGAAAAAGCGACAAATTCGCTCTTTTGCAAGGCGCGCAAAGCCGAGTCGGAAATTTTGGCAGTCCCGTCAATGAAAGCGGCAAGTTTCGTTCATCTTGCGGCGGCGCTGGCGCTTCTGCCGGTCTGTGCGGTCTTTTCGGCGGAGAAGTACGCGAATCCGGCACTGAACCCCGTAACCTTTCACCCGGCTCCGGCGGGGAAGCCGCTGACGCTCATTCGCGGCGGTTCGCCCGATTTCGCCATCGTCTGCGACCTGACCGCCGAAAAGGGCGGGGAGGCAAAAAAGAATCACATCACCCGCTCCCGGAGATCGGTGACGCTGGCGCTGGAGGGTCTGCAGCATGCGCTGAACTCCGTCTGCGGAAAAAAGGCGCCGGTCCTGAAACCGGATTCTCCCCGCCTCGGAAAGTACGCTTGCCTCATCGTACTGGGCGATAATCCGCTGTCGCGCAAACTGGGATTCGATCCGGCCCGGCTGACGCCGGACGAATTTCGGGTCTTCACCTTCGAAAAGGGCGTGGTGATCGCCGGTTTCGACGGCTCCTCGCACCGCTGTTACGACAAACTGGATCCGGCCCGTTTCCGGATCAACGGGACGGCTTACGGCGTCTACGATTTCTGCGAGCGTTTTCTCGGCATGCGCTACTACTATCCCAATATGGGGATCTACGCTCCGAAAGTGCGGGATCTGGTGATCGAACCGGTCAGTTACAGCGACAAACCGCAGTTGAAGTTCCACTACTCCTACGCGCTGAGCGCAAAAAATGTGCCGGGGGAACAACAGCTGTCGGATTTCTCCCCGGCGTGGCGCAACGGGACGTCGAGCCGCTTCCTGTGCAGTCACACGCCGGAGCCCCGGGCGCTGGCCAGGGCTTATCCCGATAAGATCGACATGCTGTTTTTCCGCAGCCGCGCAGGACGGCTTTACTTCAATCCCCGCGCGCACATAGGCAGTTACTACGACATCACCAATCCGGAATTCATCGACTTTTTCGTCGACGAACTGGCGGCGAAATTTTACGCGGGCGATGCGAAAGTCCGCAGAGCGTGGGGGAGTTCCGCACTGCCCAATTCGGAATATGTGCCGTTCGGACAAGCCGACACTTACGTAAGCGACCTCGTCAATGAACGCAGCAAGGCCTATCTGCCGGAATCCACGAAACTTTTGCGGCACGGCAGTCTGAGCGACCTTTACGCGCATTTCAACATCGCGCTGGCAAACAGGCTCAAACAGCGTTTCCCCGACAAAAAACTGGCGACCTCGGCTTACTCATCGCGGACTCTTCCGCCGGTGCTGAAATACGACTGGCCCGACAATCTCCGGCTGAAACTCTGCATGGGGTGTCCGGTCATGGTCAGGTCGGAACTTTTCCGCAAGGCGTGGAAAAGCGTCTCCTCCGGCTGGCGCAGGATCACCGGGCGTCCCGTCGCCGGGTACAGTTACGGCGTCAAAACCTACGTCATCACCCGGACCATCGAGGGGCGCTACATGGGGGAATTCATCAGAAATTTCGGCGATGACCTCTGGAACGAACACCTGTTTTTCGACGCGGGCGGACATGACAACCGGTTTTACTGCTCCTATTATCCGGCCTACCGGTCTATGTGGAACAGCGATTTCAACGTCCGCGCGGCTCTGGACGAACACTGGGATCTGCTCTACGGTCCCGAGGCGGGCAAGCACCTCAAGGCCTTCTACGATCTTCTGGTGGAACGCTGGGAAAATGTTTTGATCCCCTCCATCACGAAGGTCTCCGCGGACTATGCCATACGCGGCAGCGTCACGCCGCAGGAACTCTACAAAGCTTACGACCGTCCGACCATCGACAGACTCGCCGCCCTGCTGGCCGAAGCCCGGCGGGCGGTCCGTCCCGGCAGCATCGAGGAGAAACGGCTGAATTATTTTGCGGAGCCGTGGAAAAATCAGTTCGAAACGGCGAAGGCCGGTCACGCCGCGACGGTGCCGTTGTACAGGGTCAGGCGGCTGGATCCCGGTGAAACGATCACCGTCGACGGGCGGGCGGACGAGCCGGCATGGCGGCGCGCCGACGTTTGCCCGATGCGCGACAGCTGCGGCGTCGACCGTGATTATCCCGAAAAACCGCAGTGCAGGATGCTGTGGGATGTCCGGGGCATTTACCTGTTTTTCTCGGCGCTGGGCAAGCCTGCGGACAACCCCGGAGAGATCTGGAAGTATTCGGATGCGCTGGAGTATTTTCTCTCGCCCGGACTCCGGAAGAAGGTCTTTTACCAGTTTGCCTTCAATCCCAACGGCGACCTTTATCAGGGGACGAAGGATCTGGTCGACGGAACGGGCGGCCTCTTCGATTGCGCCGGTCTGCAGTTAAGCTCCCGTTACGACGAAAGGGGCTGGCAGGCGGAAGTCTTCATTCCCTTCAGCGGCATGCACGTTCCGGCGCCGCGGGCCTACGACGTCTGGTTCGGCAACGCGGTCTACGCGCAGAGGCGCTCGACGACGGACAAAAATATTGCGGCGTCGTTCGCGTTGACCATGCGCGATACGCACAACGTCGGTCTGTGGGGGCAGTTCAAGTTCATGGGCAGGGGGGACTGATATGAAAAGATTTTTCGCAATGCTGACGGCGGCCGTTGTCCTGCCGGCAGTCGCCGCCGGAGCGGAATGCCGCAGACACACCGTTCCATACGTGGGGGCGGATGAGCGGGGTGAACCGTTTCTGTTCCGGAACAGATCCACAAATTACGTGATAACGTTCCGTTACACCAATCCGACGCCAGAAAAGGCGCCGTCGGTGGTCGCGGGCATGCCCCAGCCCGTGAACCTTGCCGGTTTTTCCCGCCGCGACTTCACCTGGCTCGAGGTCAACGGCATCGACAGCCGGAGCTTGGAGCCGAAAAAATATGAGATATTCAACACGAAGGAGTGTTCCGGCGTCAACGTCCATTACAACTTCGACGGCGTGAAAATGATCCAGACCTTTCAGGTGAGAGACGACTCCCCGCTGCTGGAAATGCGGTGGCGGCGGGGCGAAAAGACGCCGCCCGGGGCGCTTGCAAGCCTGAAACTGCATTTCAATATCATGCCCTGCATTTCGGGGCAGAAGAGCGATTCCTACGCCCGTGAGGTCGTCACCGCGCGCGGCGTCTCGGAAAATCCTGACCGTGTCCGCCGGAAGAGACGGAAATGGGACGCGCAAGACGGCTGGCTCATCCTGCAGGACGCCAAATATCAGGCAGGGACGCACCCCGCGGCGGCGGGTCCGGTGTTGCTCATCCCCGACCGGCGGGGCGTTTCGTCCGGAACAGTCTCTTTCGGAACACACCAGAACATTTTTGCAGATTTCACCCTGGATCCCCGTGCGGGGAGCTGGAGCTTCGGCATGCTGGATTCCGACAAAAAGCGCTCCAACAGAGAGTTCCGCGAGTTCGTCGACGGCATTCCCGGACTGCTTCCGCGCCCGTGACGGCGGGGCGGCGACGGCCTTCTCATCATGGCCGCCCCCGCCCAGCTCAAAGCGCTCAGGGAGCGCTACTTCCCCGCCGAGGAG
>JAFTDL010000343.1 GCA_017454215.1 Lentisphaeria bacterium
CATACGGGATCTTTTCGACCTCACCGCGTCCGATCTGCTGACGGTGGAGGGCTTTGCCCGGAAATCGGCCGCCAATCTGATCTCAGAACTGGAGAAGGCGAAAACGGTGAACGATTACCAGCTTCTGGCCGCTCTGAATATTCCCGGCATCGGTCTTGCCATCGCCCGGCAGCTGCTGACGGAGCATACGATCTCCGACCTGAGGTCCATGTCGGAAGAGGAACTCTCCGGGTGTCCCGGTATCGGTCCGGAGCGGGCCGCCGCCATCAGAAACGAACTGAATATCCAATCGGCGTACCTCGACGAACTGCTTGCCGCCGTGACGCCCCTCCACGCCGAAAAACGCGCTGGTTCGGCGAAAACGGTATGTTTCACGGGAAAAATGCCCGAAAAACGTTCTTTTTATGAGAAACTGGCGGAGTCCCGCGGATACACCCCCGTCGACGACGTCTCGAAAGGACTCGATCTGCTGGTGGCGGCCGATCCCGCCGCGACGGGAGGCAAACTGGACAAAGCGGGCCGGTACGGCGTGAAAACGGTCAGTCTTGAGGAATTCCTCGCAAGCCTCGGTCAGGGGTCCGTTTCAACGGCGGGACCCGGCGTTTCCCCGGCGGAGTCCGGTCCCGCGGGACCGCAGGAACAGCCTGTTCAGGGAGAACTGTTTTGAAAGTTTCACAACTCATCCGTCATCCGTGGTTTCCCGTTCTGCTGATCGCTCTGACGGGCGTACTGCTCCGGCTGGGGTTTTTTCTTCCCGGCTTCGCCGCGGGAGCGCACGAAAGATTCCTGCGGCCGGATTCGGTTTTCTACATGCACGCCGCCCGGGAACTGGCCGCGGGACGGAGTTATCCCGGCTCGGTGCGCGCACCGGGTTTTTCGGCCGTGGCGGCGGTCCTGCTCAAAGGAACGGGGGATCCCTTTGCCGTCTCCCTCTTTTTTTCCGTTGCGGGAGGCCTTGCCGCCGTTTTGGTCTACTGCGCGGGAAAGACCTTTGCAGACCGTGAAACGGGACTGACCGCCGAAGCGTTTTACGCATTGAATCTCACGGGGATCGTCAATGCGCCCATGCTCCTGTCGGACACGTTCTTCGGAATTTTTACGGCGCTCCAGCTGTGGCTTTTCGTTCTTTTCCTGAAGAACCGGCGCCCCGTTTTTTTCGCCCTGACGATGCTGACCGCCGCGCTGGGAACGCTGATCCGTCCCATCAATCTGGTATGGTTCCTTCCCGCTCTGACGCTTCTTTTCTGCACGCCGGATGTTCCGCGGCGGCGCAGGTTCCTTTCGGGAGCGGTCTCCCTTCTGCTTTTCTTTGCGGTCATCACGCCGTGGATGGCCCGGAACGCCCGCCGCGGCGCAGGATTCTGCATCGACGTCAACACGGGAGCAATGCTTCACCAGAACGGGGCCATGCTTCTTGCTGAAGTGAACGGAAGCGATTTCGAAAGGGAGAAGGCGGTGATGCTCGAACGCCTCGATCGGCTCTTTCAGGACAGACAGCACTTTCCCGATGAAAAGAGCAAGGGCGAATACCGGAAAAAAGAGTATCTGCGCCTCATCGGCCGACATCCTCTCATCTGGCTGAAACAGCAGTTCCAATGGAAGATCCTCCTGCCCGACGCGCCGACGGGTTTCGAGCTGCTGGGGCTGACGAAGTCCGACCGGGGAACGATGGCCGTTCTGGCCCGCGACGGACTGTTTGCCGCGGTCGATCATTACTTCGACGGCAAACTTTATCTGCCGCTGCTCTTTCTGCCGTTCCTGGCCGTCGTCGCGCTGATGTATGCCGCCTGTGCCTTCCAGCTGTGCCGGGATGTTCTGACCGTGAAAAAAAACTGGGGCGAACTGCTGCTTTTCCTCGCCTTTGCCGAATATTATCTCTTCCTGCCGGGAGCGATCACCGCGCCGCGGTATCAGATCCCCGCACTGCCGATGATCTCAATACTGGCGGCCGAAGGACTGCTCGCCGCGCTGGATCTTCTGCGGAAGAGGCGCAGAAAGCCTCTTCTCCGCCCGGCGGAAGGAGTCCCTGAGAACGTCCCGCTCCAGGAGACCGGCGGCGATCTTCCACAGTCCGGGAGAGTCGAGCTTTGACCGGAGGACCGGCGTCGAGACAAGAGTGAAATCCGAGACGGCAAGGACGCATTTCTCTGTTTTCATTCCGAGAGCGCCGTTCGCATCGGAGGTGATGTCTCCCGCAAAGAAGCAGCGCCGTTTCCGCTTCTTTGCACAGTTCCGGATAAACGCTTCGAGTTCGGGCAGATCCTCCTTCGTCAGGAGGACCGTGCATATCCGGTTGCGAAACGGGAACAGCCGGTACAACTCTCCTTCCGTAAGCGTGTGCCGTCCGCGCTTTTCCGGGCCCGCGCCGCGGTCTGTCGGCAGTGAAACGAACGCGGCATCGGCCTTCGCGGCGCGCATCAGGGAGGCGGCATAAAAATTTCCGAGTTCCGAGGATTTTTCGCGGGGCTTCGGCCATGCGCAGAGCATCGCCGTTTCTGCTACCCGCCGGGAGGCGAGTTCCCTCTGTTTCCGGCTGAATTCCCCGCACAGCGCCTCCGTTCCGGCGTCACGTATCCGGTCGTCGGGGTAAAGAAGTTCGGATTCGATCCTGATGATCCTGCCGCTTTTCGGATCAGTCCTGACGGTGACATGCGCAGCGCAGGAGCCGTGACATCCCGCCTGCACGAGATAGGCGTGACGCAGTTTGCGTCCCGCGATCTCCTTGTGCGAATGCCCTCCGAAGACAAGGTCGATCTCGGGATGGGTCCGCAGAAGGTCACTGAGCCGGGCGTATCTCGAATACAGGCCGTTGTGGAAGGCGAGAATGATGACGTGGGGCCGCGAAGCGAGGATCTCCGGCATGATCCGCCCGATGGACTTCGTCACATCGCCGAACTCCCCGTCCGTTCCCGGCAGGACGCGCAGAGGCATGGAGGGATCGGTGGCTCCTATCACGGCGGCCCGGATCCCGTTGATCTCAAAAAGTTTCCACTTTACGGGAACGACATCTTTCCAGCGCCAGTGCGCTCCCAGCGTCACGCCTCCGAATTCCCGCACACGGGCCGAAAAAGCCTCGTATCCCGTCTCGAAATCGTGATTGCCGGGGACCCACACGTCGAACCGCAGGTGATTCAGCAGACGGATCATCGGTTCTCCGCCGCGGAAGTCCGAATAAAGCGTGCCGGTGAGCGTGTCTCCCGTGTCGATTTTGAGGACCGGACCGCGGACGGTTTTCATGACCGCCGCCAGCGCGGGAAGTTTTTCAAAATGTCCGTGCAGGTCGCTGGTGCACAGAATGTGGAGTTCCGTTCCGGCACAGACCGGCAGCAGAAAAAGGTGCAGCACGACGCAGAACAGACTCTTCACTTGCGCAACTCCGGATAAAACAGAACCTCTTTTAAGATACTGCGTCCGAAAACGATTTGCAAATCCCGGAACCGGCTGTATATTAACTGCCGTGTTCACCATTTTGTTCAGTACATGAAAACAGGAGCAGAAACATCATGCCCAGAATAGCCGTTCCCGAAGGTATCTCCACGAAGGTCTTCATATTGGATGACGACGCATTGCCGCAGATACCGGCGCTTCTCGATGAAATGTGGCCGGGCAAGTCCGCGTGGATCGTCGCAGACGGCAACACCTGGCGCGCGGCCGGTGAACGGGTGTACAGGATCCTCGAAGAGACCGGTCGCCCCTGCTGCAAGCCTTGTATCCTTCCCGCCGTGCCCAAGCCGCATCCTGATTACACGCTGGCCTGTCAGCTGGCGGAAATGATGCCCGACAATGCCGTTCC
Organism: Lentisphaeria bacterium; assembly: GCA_017454215.1. Taxonomy (GTDB): domain Bacteria; phylum Verrucomicrobiota; class Lentisphaeria; order Victivallales; family Victivallaceae; genus UBA1784. The sequence continues at coordinate 3,794 of JAFTDL010000343.1, forward strand.
CCTCGCTGTCGGCTCCGGCGTCATCAACGATCTCATCAAGACCGCTGCCGGCATCAGAAAAGTCAGTTACTGCTGCATTCCCACGGCGCCCTCCGTCGACGGCTACACTTCCAAGGGCTCGGCCCTGTCGGTCGGCGGATCGAAAAAAACGGTCCCCTGCCCTGCTCCGGCGGCTGTGGTCGCCGACAGGAACGTCCTTCTGACCGCCCCGCCCGAAATGGCCGCAGCCGGCTACGGAGATCTTGCCGCCAAAATCGTCGCCGGCGCCGACTGGCTCATCGCCGACGCGCTCAAACAGGATCCGGTCAGACCGGAGATCTGGAACATCGTGCAGAAAGATCTGCGCGCATGGCTTGCGGATCCCGCCGATCTCAAGGCGATTTTCATGGGACTCGCGGCCACAGGATACGCCATGCAGCAGCACAACGACTCCCGTCCCGCCTCCGGAGCGGAACATCTTTTCAGCCACGTCTTGGAGATGGAACATCTGAAATACAACGGAGAAGAAGTCTCGCACGGCTTCAAGGTCTCGGTGGGCTCGGTGATCTCCCTGCGGCTCATGCAGTTTTTCCTCGCGACCACGCTTGAAGAGGCGCGCCGTCTGGCGGAGCCGCCGCTCACCGTCGACGCACGGAAAAAGGAGATAGCCGAATTGCTCAAGCGCCGCTGCTACGGCGAGGATCCGGCCCGGCTCTCCATGGAGAAATTTCAGGCCGGCGACGCGGCATTCGTCCGCAGAAAAGAGATTTATGCCGTCTGGAATTCCCTGCAGGAAAAAGTCGCCCGGCAGCTGGGAGATCAGGAGGCGTTCGTCAAAAGTCTGAAAGACGCCGGCTGTCCGACGACGCCCGAAGAGATCGGCCTCGACCGGGAACAGTCCATCCACGGCATCTTCACCGCCCAGCTCATCCGCAGGCGCTACAACATACTGGATCTGCTCTACGACGCCGGACTGCTCAAGACCGCCGTCGAAAAGATGTTCTGACCCATGGGGCTCTATTTCCCGGTTTTATCCGGAACCGGCCTTGCAAAAACGCCGGATGGTGCTATGTTAAACCGGAGAAAATTTCAGAAGTCCTGAAACCGTTTTCAACTCCGGGTCTGCACAATGCTGAACAACCGTTCCGTCAGCAGAAAAAAGCTGCTGGAGAGCTACGAGCGCCAGCCGTTGGACAAGATATTTGCCCTGTTCCGTCCCTACCGGAAGATTCTTGTTCTCTGCTTCTTCATGGGCATTTCGTTCAATATGATCGGCCTGACCGTGCCGTGGATGCTCAAGATCGCCATCGACCGGGTGCTTCCGGCGGCGGACTTTCTGCTGTTCTCGGTGCTGTGCGTGGCCATGCTCATCATCTACCTCTGCCGCTGTCTGCTGCGCTACCTTCTGTCGAGCACGGTGGATTACACCGGCATCCGGCTGATCGTGGATGTCCGGCAGAAGCTCTTCAAACACCTGCAGAGCCTTTCGCTGCGCTTCTACGAGGAATACCGGACCGGCAAACTCATCAGCAACGTCCTCAGCGACGTCTCTCTGGTCAATCTGCTGATGCGCATCATCAACAGCCTCGCCGAACAGCTGTTCCAGCTGCTCCTCATTACGGCGATCCTGCTGATCCTGAACTGGCAGATGGCTCTGGTCGTGCTGATGACATTGCCCCTGCATTTCCTCAACTTCTACTTTTCCCGCAAGATCATGCGGGCGGATTCCCTTGTTCTGCAGGAAAAGCTCTCCGAGATCTCCGCCAACCTCTCCGAAACTCTCATGGGAACGAAAGTCGTGAAGTCCTTCGCCCGTGAACAGGCGGAGTGTCACCGCTTCTTCCGCAATATCCGCCCGACGGTCCAGATGCAGATGAAACTCACGTTCGACGGCATCGGCCTCTGGTCGATCTTCGACATGCTGGCGATCATCACCCAGCTGGCGACCATCGGTACGGGGATCGTTTTCGTGCAGAACAGCGAGATTACCATCGGCGAATTCGTCGCGTTCTACACCTACGTGAACATGCTGATCTCTCCGATCCAGAACCTCTCGACCCAGATCGCCACGCTGGCTCAGGGACTGGTCGGCGCCAGCCGTATCGTGAAACTGCTCAATACCATTCCCGACATCAAGGAGTGCGCCCATCCCATCATGCCCGAACATCTGGAAGGACACATCGAATTCCAGCATGTGCAGTTCAGTTACGACAAGGAGTCGCGGGCGACGATCAACGATTTCTCACTGGAGATCCGGCCGGGGGAAAAGGTGGCGCTGGTGGGCGCCAGCGGGTCCGGAAAATCCACGCTCAGCAATCTGCTTCTGCGCTTCTACGACGTGACGGGGGGAGCCATCCTCGTCGACGGTTACGACGTGCGGCAGCTGGGATTCGAGGCCTACCGCGGCAAGATCGGCGTGGTCCTTCAGGAGCCGTTTCTCTTCTCGGGAACGATCCACGACAACATCGCCTACGCCAAGCCCGATGCGACGATGGAAGAGATTGAGTACGCGGCGAAGATGGCCAACATTTCGGAATTCATCAAGTCCCTGCCCGACGGTTACGACACCATGATCGGCGAAAACGGCGCCTCCCTCTCCGGCGGTCAGAAACAGCGCATCGCCATCG
>JAFTDL010000344.1 GCA_017454215.1 Lentisphaeria bacterium
TGCCCTTCATCTCCCTACCCGTCATGAAACGATGGATCAATCCGATTAAGATAGCACGGAATACGCGAAAAAGCAACAGTGTATCCGCTTCTCCGTCCTCCGCGCCGTGAAATTCCGCCGAAAAAAATCCCCGCGGCCGTTTGCAATACACGGTTTGCATGGTATATTAACCCTTGACCCTGGTCCGGAGGAGGTCCCTCCGCCGGGCGCTGTTTCAAACCAAAAGAGGATTTGACGGTGAAATATGTAGAACTTGCAGTCGGGGCAATATTGGTTTACAATTTTGTCTTGTCGCGTTTCCTCGGCATCTGCCCGTTTCTCGGTGTCTCGAAGCGTATCAGCACCGCTCTGGGCATGTCGGGGGCGGTCATAACGGTCATGACCCTCGCGTCGGCCATAACCTCGGCCATCAGCCGCTATCTCCTGAAACTGGAGTTCCGGGGCCGGACGTACGATCTGCGTTTCCTTCAGGTGCTGCTCTTCATTCTGGTCATCGCGGCGCTGGTGCAGATCATCGAAATCTCGCTGCAGAAACTCAGTCCCAGACTCTATCAGGCGCTGGGCATCTATCTTCCGCTCATCACCACCAACTGCGCCGTGCTGGGCGCGGCCACGATCAACGCCAATACGGGCAGAAACATCCTCGACGCCACGCTCTTCGGCTGTTTTTCGGGCATCGGGTTCGCGCTGGCGCTGGTCCTCTTCGCCAGTCTGCGCGAACGTCTCGAACTTGCGGCGCCGCCCCGGGCCTGCGCGGGGATCCCCCTGGCTCTGGTGACGGCGGGCATCCTCGCCATGGCGTTCATCGGATTCTCCGGACTGTGCTGAGGAGGAGACCGCCATGCTGACTACCACTCTCGCCTCCGTCGCCGTCATGGGATGTCTGGGACTCTTCCTCGGTCTCGTCATCGGTTTTTTCGCAAAACTTTTCAAGGTCGCGAGCGATTCCCGGGGCGATCTCGTCACCGAACTTCTCCCCGGCGCCAACTGCGGCGGCTGCGCCAAGGCCGGCTGCTCCGACTTCGCGAAGTCGGTGGTCTCCGGTGAAAATCCTCCCGGCAAGTGTCCGGTCTCCAGCGCCGAACAGGTCAACGCCATCGCCCGGGCGCTGGGCATCGACGCCGGAGGCGGTTTCAAGAAGCGGGCCGTCGTCCGCTGCGGCGGCGACATCCATCAGGTGGCCCGCAGGGTCAACTACAACGGCGTGCTGGACTGCGTCTCCGCCGGTCTGATCGCGGGCGGACCCAAGGGGTGCCGCTACGGCTGCGTCGGCATGGGAAGCTGCGCCGCCGTCTGTCCCTTCGGAGCCATCGAGATCGTCAACAATCTGGCGATCGTACACCCCGAGATCTGCGTGGGCTGCGGCAAATGCGCGGCGGCCTGTCCCCGGGGCGTCATCGAACTTGTCCCCATCGAAAGCACCGTCCACGTCTACTGCAACTCGCCCGAAAAGGGCCCCGAAAAGCGCAAAAACTGCAAAGTCTCCTGTCTGGGCTGCCGCAAGTGCGAAAAGGCTTTCCCCGAAAAGTTCAAGGTCGAGGGCTTCCTCGCCCATGTGCGCTACGACGCGGAAGTCCTGCCGACGGCCGGAGATGTCGAAGCGGTCAAGTGTCCCACCGGGGCGCTGCTCACCGCTTCCCGGCACAAGGAAATAGAGACAAACGATCCGGAGTTTTCCAATGAATAAGAGTTCGCGCAGCGTCATGACGTTCAAGAACGGGATCCATCCCGTTTACCACGGCAAGGAATTGTCGGAATCAGCCGAGATCAGGACCGCGCCCCTGCTGGCGCGCTACACGGTGCCTCTGGCCCAGAATGCGGGCAAACCGCCTGAAGTGGCGGTCAATGCCGGGGACCACGTCAAGAAATATCAGCTCATCGCCAGGGCGTCGGGATTCGTTTCGGCCAATCTCCACAGTCCCGTGAGCGGCACGATCAAGGGTCTGATCGAAGTTCCCGGTCCCATGGGCGTGCCGGCGCAGGCGATCGAGATCATTCCCGACGGTCTGGGCGAAGAGGAGGAACCCCTCCCCGCCATGGACTGGCGGACCGCCGACCCCAAGGCCCTGCTGGAACGCATCGCCCAGTGCGGACTGGTCGGCATGGGCGGCGCTTCCTTTCCCACTCACGTCAAACTTTCACCCCCGCCGGACAAGAAGGTCGATACCCTGATCCTCAACGGAGCCGAGTGCGAACCTTTCCTCACCGCCGACCACCGCCTCATGCTCGAGGACCCCGAATCGGTCCTCATCGGCGCCGCCGTCATGGGCCGGATCCTCGGCATCGGCGACCGGGTGTTCATCGGCGTCGAAATGAACAAGATCGACGCCATCCACCGCCTGAACGAGAAGGCCGAAGAGTACGGTGTCAAGATCATTCCGCTCAAGGTCCAGTATCCGCAGGGCAGCGAAAAACAGCTCATCAACGCCATCACCGGCCGTGAAGTCCCGGCAGGCGGCCTGCCCATGGACGCCCGGTGCGTCGTCCAGAACACCGGGACCGCCGCCGCCGTCACCGACGCCGTTCTGCGGGGACGGCCCCTCGTCGAACGCGTCGTCACCGTCACCGGCAGCGTCGTCAGAACTCCCGGCAACTGGAAACTGCTCATCGGCACCCCCGTCATCGAGGCCGTCAAGCTGGCCGGAGGCGTCACCGAGGAGCCCGGCAAACTCATTCTCGGCGGTCCCATGATGGGATTCGCCCAGAAATCCTTCGACGTTCCGGTCAGCAAGAACACCAGCGGCATCCTGCTGCTGCCTCAGGATCAGGCGGTCAACTACAGGAGCGGCAACTGCATCCGCTGCGGCCGCTGCGTGCAGGGATGCCCCATGCACCTCATGCCCTGCGCCATCGCCGCCGCGGTCGAAAGCTACCGCTTCGATCTGGCGAAGAAACTTCACGTCATGGACTGTCTCGAATGCGGCGCCTGCGCCTACGTCTGTCCGGCCAAACGTCCCCTCGTCCAGCACAATCGCCGCGCCAAAGCGGAGATCCGGCGGCAGACGGCCAAAAAATAACCCAACGGGAGTTCCAACATATCATGGATGAAACCAGCAAAAACATTCCGGAAAGCGACATCAAGCTCCCGACCGGGGAGAAATTGGTCGTCAGCAGTTCTCCTCACCTCTCCTCGCCCGAACGGACGTCGAAGATCATGGGCCGGGTGCTCATCGCCCTTGCCTTTCCCGCCGCCGCGGGCATCTGGTACTTCGGTCTGCGGGCGGCGTGGGTGATCCTTCTCACCACCGTATTCTGCGTGGCCGCCGAGGCCGTCTGGTGCAAACTTGCCGGCAAACCGGTCAAGGCCACGATCCTCGACGGCAGCGCCGCCGTGACCGGCGTGATCCTCGCCCTGAACCTGCCTCCTCACGTGCCCTTCTACGTGCCCCTCATCGGCGCCGTTCTCGCCATCTGGATCGGCAAGCAGATCTTCGGCGGTCTCGGGCACAACCCCTTCAATCCCGCCGTGGTCGCCCGCGTGGGTCTGCTCATCGCCCTGCCCGCCATCATGACCACGTGGCCCGCCCCCCGCGGCATGGGCGGGACCTATCCCGAACTGAAACAGTTCAAGACCTCCGTCGACGCCGTCACCTGCGCCACGCCTCTGAGCATCGTCGGGACCCTGCCCAAGATCACCGGACACGATTTCTACGCCGAAAGCAACTTCAGGAAGATCGACAGCCCCGAACTCATCAGAAAATATTTCATCGGATGCAAGGGCGGCAGCATCGGTGAAACGTGCATACCCGCCATCCTCCTCGGCGCGGTCCTTCTGGTCTGCTTCAACCTCATCAACTGGCGCGTTCCCATCTGCTACGCGGGGACCGTGGCGATCATAACGGGCGTCGTCAACTACTTCTGTCCCGGCGTCACGCCGTCGCCGCTGTTTCACCTCGTCACCGGCGGACTGATGTTCGCCGCGGTCTTCATGGCCACCGACATGGTGACATGTCCCATCACCGGAACGGGGTGCGTCATCTTCGCCGTGGGATGCGGCGTCCTCACCAGCGTCATCCGCATCTGGGGAAATTATCCCGAAGGCGTCAGTTTCTCGATCCTTTTCATGAACGCCCTCGTGCCCCTCATCGACAGAGTCAGCGCCCTCCGTCCCTTCGGACACGCGCCGAAAAAATCCGGGGAGGCCGCGAAATGAAGATCAGAGACAACGAAAATCTTGTGGTCCTCGGCATTTTCCTCGCCCTGGTCAGTCTGCTTTCGGCCCTGGTGCTCGCCGTGGTCTCCGGCTTCACCGCCCGGCCCATCAGCGCGGCGAAAAAGGCCCGCGAAGCTCAGGCGCTGCGCCAGATCCTGCCCGAATTCGACAACGACATCAACGCCAAAACGCTCACGCTCAAGAGTCCCGCCAAATGGCGCATCCAGGTGCGTGCGGCCCGCAAAAACGGCAAGCTCGTCGGCTACGCCGCCCTTGCGGTCAATCCCGCCGGCTACGCGGGCGCCGTGAAAATGCTCGCCGGCGTCAACCCCGACGGCACCATCCGCGCCATCCTCGTCACCGAACAGCACGAAACCCCGGGACTGGGCGCGGAGCTCTGCAAACGCCAGTTCAGCAGGACCATCTTCAACCTTACCGAACCGACCCCCGCCGGACTTCCTCCGAACAGGTATCTTGACCAGTTCAACGGCAGGAAAGTTCCGGCCAAAGGCTGGGTCATTTCCAAGGACGGCGGCGACGCCCTGTATCATACCGGCGCCACCGTCACCAGCAGAGCCATTGCCAAATCCGCATCGGAGATCGCTCTGGCCTTCCAGAAGGGCCGCAGGCAGCTCTCCAAAGCCTTCGGAGGTGTGAAATGAAAAAGATCATCGAAACTTTCTGCAAGGGCATCTGGAAGGAAAATCCGGTGCTCGTCCTGCTGCTGGGCACCTGTCCCACTCTGGCCCTGACCACCTCGGCCACCAACGGCGCGGGCATGGGACTGGCAACCACCTTCGTGCTGGTCGGAAGCAACTTCGTCATCAGCTGTATCAGCGGCATCGTGCCGCGCAAGATCCGCATCCCCGTGTACATCGTGGTCATCGCCACCTTCGTGACCGTGGTGGATCTGCTGCTTCAGGCTTACGCCCCCGCTTCGCTCTACGCCGCGCTGGGGATCTTCATCCCCCTCATCGTCGTGAACTGCATCGTGCTGGGACGCGCCGAAGCCTTCGCGTCGAAGCACAATCCCCTGCTCTCCATCTTCGACGGTCTGGGCATGGGACTGGGGTTCACTCTGACCCTGACCATGCTGGGGATCATCCGTGAATTCGCCACTTCCGGAACGGTGTTCGGCGTCAAGATCATCACCGCCTGGACCACCGATTTCCTGCTCCCCGGATCCGCCCCCGGCGCCTTCATCATCGTCGGCGTCATCCTCGCCGTCAGAAATTTTCTCAAGGCCCGCGCCGCCGTCAAAGCCGGCAGGCTCTACGTGCCTCCCGCCGGTCTGGACTGCCGTCACTGCAATATCTGCTCCATCGGTAAAGATGACGAGTGATCCGTCACTTCCCGTCATCGCCAAGTACATCGCCTCCTGCGGCGTCGCCTCACGGCGCGCCGCAGTCGAGCTCGTCAGAGCCGGCCGCGCCGCAGTCAACGGCGTCTCCGTCAAAGATCCGTCGATCCGTATAAAAAGTGACGATGAAGTGACGGTTGACGGAAAGACCGTCTCTCCGGAGCCCGTCAAGTATTACGTCATGCTCAACAAACCCCGGGGATACGTCTGCACCGGTGCGGACCCGCATGCCAAAAAGCGCGCCGTCGATCTCATCGACCTCCCCGCCCGTCTCGTCTCCGCCGGGAGACTTGACAAGGACAGCGAAGGACTCATCATCTTCTCAAACGACGGCGACTACATCAACCGTCTCGCCCATCCGTCGTTTCAGGTGCTCAAAGTCTACCACGTGCGTCTGGACCGCGAACTCTCCGCCGCCGAGACCGCCGCGCTGAAAAAAGGCATCCGCGACAACGGCGAATTTCTCCGTCCCGAAGACGTTTCTCCTCTTGGCGACCGCCTCTACGCCTTCACCCTGAACGAAGGCCGAAACCGCGAGATCCGGCGCATGGCGGCCTTCTTCGGCCTTGAAGTCACCCGCCTCGTCCGCATCTCCGTCGGAAAACTCTCCCTCGGCGCCCTCCCTTCCGGGCGCTGGCGTCTCCTCTCCCCCGCCGAAGTCACCGCCTCCGTCCTCGTCTGAAAAACGCACTTCAGATCCCCGCACAACACGATATTGCTCCGAAAATCATGAAAATCCCCCTTCCGGGACGGCGGACGCTTTTCCTGCGCCGCCTGACCGGCCGGGACGGGGGACGTAAAAAACCCGCCGTCCGTTTCCGGGCGGCGGGGCAGTGTTCGGAAAACCGGCTTCATGTTCCGCCGGTCACGGATCATTTCTCATGATACTTGGTGTGGAGCAGGTGATGCGCCTTCTCGCTGCCGGGTTCTCCGAGGTATTCCTTGTAGAGGGTCTGGATCTCCTTGTTCTCGTGGGAGAAGCGGATTGTCTTGCGCTCATCCTCGGAGTAAATCCCTTTCATGCGCTTTTCAAGCAGCGCGGCGTCGCCGTGAAGGAAGGGCTGGCCGCCGCCGTTGATGCATCCGCCGGGGCAGGCCATGATCTCGATCGCCTGGAAGCGGTCGGGATTCGCGCGCACCATATCCAGCACTTTGCGGGCGTTGCCCAGACCGGAGCAGGCGGCGACCTTGATCGCGATGCCGGGAGCGACCTCGACCTTGGCCTCCTTGATGCCGTCCAGACCGCGGACGGCGCGGAAGTTGATGGCGTCGCCTTCGAGATTCCTGCCGTTGAGCATGAAGTACGCGCTGCGCAGCGCGGCTTCGAGCACGCCGCCGGTGACGCCGAAGATGTCGCCCGCGCCGCTGGATTCGCCCAGAGGACTGTCGTAGACGTCATCTTCCATGTTGGCGAGATTGACGCCGGCTTCACGGAACATGCGGCAGAGTTCGCGGGTCGTGACGACGTAGTCCACGTCGCGGACGCCGTTGGGAGCGACTTCCGGACGCGCGGCTTCGTATTTCTTGGCCTGACA
>JAFTDL010000345.1 GCA_017454215.1 Lentisphaeria bacterium
CCCGCCCTCTTCAACTTGCGGGAGAGCGCGGAACGCAATTTCCTCTCTCTGCCCTTCAAGATAAGTCCTTTCTCCGTTTTATCAAGTCTCCTCCGTCATAAAAAGGCAAAAAATTTCCCCGCCCGGGAACAAAACTTGAATAAAAGAAATGGCGGATTATATTAATGGGATCGGGGATCGGAAGAAACACACTCCCCCCTCCCCTCTTGAAATCATATCAACCGAACAAGGATACTGTCATGGAGATCGCCCCGGTCTTTGAAAACGCGTTTTATCTTCTGGCCCTGCTGAACCCGCCGAGCAAGATCATGTTTCTCGCGGCCTACGAACCAAAACTCTCCCGGCGGCAGAATTTCGAACTGTCGTGGAAGTCCAGCGCGGCGGCCCTGCTGATCCTGCTGATAATCGCCGCGGCGGGACACTTCATACTGAGCCGCATTTTCAGGGTGGAACTTTATTCGCTCCAGATCACGGGCGGACTGGTCGTTTTCGTCATCGGCTGGACCGCCGTGAACGAAGGCCGTTTCCTCAAACGCAACACGGAACCCACTCAGAACACCATGACGGATATTTCCCTCGTTCCGCTGGCCGCGCCCCTCATCGCCGGTCCGGGAATGATCGCCGCGACCATCGCCGGCAGTTTCGCCGACGGCTTCGCCATCACCTCGTGTTCGCTGGCCATCGCCATATTCATCAATTTTCTGCTCATGCTCTGCTCGAGTTCGATCAACGCCTTTCTCACCCGCACCCACATGCTGGGCCCGCTCATCCGCCTGACCGGCCTCATCACCTCGGCCGTCGCCATGCAGATGCTCGTCAACGGCGTCCGCACCTGCTTCAAGATCAGCTGATCCGGCAAAGGCGGGCGAAACCGGGGCACGGGCGGGCGGCGCCCGCCGGCGGATAACGGCGCGTTGCCCTTCCGCCTCCGCCGGGGCTATGGCGGACAAGTCGGGGACGCGCCGGACAGGATACAAACCGCCGCCCCCCATCCGGGACAGCGCGTTTCGCATGAGACGACGGCAGTCAGATCATGGACCCGATGAATGCCGGACATCTCCGGCCGCAGGCGTGACCGCCGTTTTTCATGATACGCCTGCGCGAACTTACCAGCCGAGACATCTGACCGCCTCAAGGTAGATCAGGAGCGAGGGCGCATAGCCGACGCCTTCCCCGACCGGGGCTCCCGTGAAGGGATGAAGTTCCTGCTGAAAGGTCGATTCCGGATGGTCAAGGAAGGCCCGGAGCCATCGGGCGAGCAGACATGTCAGGTCTTCCGGCCGCCTGTAATGATCCATCCACAAAACGGCACGCAGCGCGGTAAGCGCCTGCGTATTGCATCCCCATGAATTCTTGGGACAACTCCGGTCGAAATGCGGATCGTCCACAGCGACGGACGGAATGGGATACGGCGCGCAGAAACCTTTGCCGGGAACCGTGAAGTAACGGTCGTAGACATCATCGAATTCCTGCTGCGTCAGCACTCTGTTCAGAAAAAGACGGGTAACATGTTCAGTCCGGTATTTCCGGAATCCGTCTTTGTTCCGGTCATAGTAGAAATGATCCTCCGGGTCGTACAGATATTTCAGGATCGCCTCTTTCAAGTTCCGCGCCTTTTCCAGCCATGCGGACCGTTCTCCGGACTTCCCGAGCATGCCGGCAAGCTCCGCCAAAGCGATCCGGCCGCCGTAAAGCATCGCCGAAAGATCCACTGAGAGGATGGGAAGCACAGGACACTCCGGCATACGGGCCGCCTCGCCTCCCGGACACTTTTTCGGGATCCCGCCGTCCGTGACGCGGGGATCGTTGTCATGTCCCGTATCGTATTCGCAGAACATTTCCGCAAGTCCGGTCCCCAGAGTATTGCGGCAAGTTTCGAACCAGCGGTCATAGCGTGTGCCGCACTCATAGATCCGCCGCAGATCACCTTCGGGGCGTCCGGTCTTGCGGGCGATCTCCAAAGCACAGCGAACGGCGGACCAGACGCATTGGACCTGTCCGAACCGCAAACTTGCGGGATCCTCCTGACGGACGGGAAACATATACGGGATCAGACCGTCTTCACGCTGATGCTTCAGAAACAGATCCTGTGAACGCCACGCCGCTTCGGGATCGTATTCCGCCAGAAAGTAATTGTCCTGATTATGTTCCAGCCAGATCCCGTCGTAGATATCCCCGACCTTCAGGATCGGGCCGTCCGGATACCGGTCGAAATCCGCCAGGTTGTTCAAAAGCCGGGTCCTGATTTCCGGGACCCGCCGGACAATGGCATTTTTTTCCTCTCCGGTGAAATACGGCATATCTGTCAAAGGCATTGGCATGGCTCCTTTTCATGCGGTCCGCGTCCCGCTCTTCTCCCCTCAAAACATCCCGCTTTTCTCGAAAAGGACAGGGGGCCCGGGGGAAGGGAAAACCTCTTTTCACGTGGGAAAGAGTTTTTCCCTTCCCCCGGAACCGCCCGCCCTTATTCGAGGACGAGGGCGTCGCCGGGGGCGGCGGACTCGATTTCGACCCGGCGGACGGCCTTGCCGTCCCAGTAGTTCAGAAGGGCCTTTCCCGCGAAGGCGAAGGCGACGCGGAGACCGTCGGGGGTCGTTTCGACCTCGGAGACCTTCAGGTCGGAATCCAGAAGCCGGATACCGCCGTCGAGAGACACGATGGAGTACAGGGCGCTGCCGTGGGCGGGGACGGGGACTTTGAACTCGTTTTCGAAAACGACGGTCTCGCCGCTCCAGACGTTCCATGCAAGGTATTTTCCGGCGGACAGGCCGAGTTCTTCGAGGGAGACGGCAAGATCCCGGTCCTGATCCTCGAGGTTGAAGAAGCCCAGAGTGCGCAGGGGCAGATGCCTGATTCCGCGCAGCAGCGAGAAGAAGGGTCCCTTGAAGAAGAACTTTTCGGGGGCCTTGTCGGTGGTGCGGTAGTCCAATCCCGCGAGGAAGATCTCCTGACCGTTGTTGGGACAGCAGACGGCCTTGCGCAGATACTTCATGCGCGGATTGCCGTCATAGGTGTCGAGGTAGCCCGAAATTTCCACCATGGAGCCGGTGACGAGGCAGTAGTTGATGCAGAACAGCGCCTCGTCGTCGGTCAGTCCGGGGAAGACGCCCACGGAGTCGCTGTTGGGCACGAAGAGGTCGCCCGTATGGGTGGCGAAGCACGCCGCGCCCCACAAAAAGGATGTCTTCACGTTCTCCCACTTGCCGTTGCCGATGTCGATGCCGTAGCGGTAGTTGGTGAAATATTCGCCGAGGAAGGGGTTGTTCATGACGATGTCGCACCCGGTCTGGAGATAGCCGTCGCCGGCCAGACGGCGGCGGATGCACTGGAGCCACCAGCGGCGGTACTCGTAGCCGGACTTCTCATGTCCCGACAGCAGAGGATTGCTCTCTTCGAAGACGTAGCTCCAGAAGTCGTGCTTCATGCCCTCGCAACCGAATTCGACGAGCAGCATGTCGAGGGCTTTTTCCATGTACTCGCGGACCTCGGGCTTGCTGACGTCCAGCGGGGCCTGATTTTTGACGCGCCAGCCGTAATCGCAGAACCACTCCGGATGGGCCTTGAAGATGGGCGTCTCCCTGGGACAGAATCCGCCGACCCAGATGGCCGGACGCAAGCCCGCTTCACGGACCTTGTTGTAGAAGTCGGTCATGCCCCGGGGAAACTTCTCCTTGTCCACGCCGGCTTCACCCTCGAAGGGCATGCCCAGCCCGTGGGCGATCCCGAGCCTGCCGGCCTCGGCGGCATACCCGTCGTCGATCTGCATCCACTCGACGGTGGGAAAATTCTCTTTGATGTATTTCGCCGTCTTCAGCAGTTTTTCGGCGCTGATATTCCGGAAGATGCCGTCGTTCCACGATCCCCAGACCATGGAGTGACGGTTGATGGCGCTCTTGCCGTAATTGGCCTGAAGTTTGCGGCGCAGAACGGCGGCGTAGCCCTCGAATATCCTTTCGATGTTCCCGGCGTCTCCCGTGGCGCCGAAATACCACTCGTCGGCAAGGATCTCCCCCGGCTTGAAGTCGCGGTAATCTGTGGCCTTGAAGGCGGAGTACACGGCGAACCGGATCCTGCCGCAGGCGTCATGATCCAGCTCGTAACAGTGGTAGAAGACCTTCTGGGAAAGGGTCCCGTGGACGATGCCGTCGGGGGACTTTTTATTGGAGAAGAGGATCGCCGGGAAAGGCTGGTAGGGCGAACGGCCGACGCGTTTGTGGATGGTGCCGGGATCGCTCCAGCGGTTGCCCGCCACGGGATCGTAGCCGCTGTCGCGGCAGAGCTGAAAATGATCCTCATCGATGCCGATGCAGTACCTCACGTACATGCGGGGATTTTCGAGGTGATAAAAGTAATCGTCGGCCTTTTCCCCGCCGAAGGTGATGCCCGAAAAACGGCAGAAAAGTTCGTTGAGGCGCAGCGTCTTTTCCGAACCGTTGCGGATCCGCCGCACGGCGGTGCAGGCGTCCGGCGCGATGCGGACGAAAAAGATGTCCTCGGCGACACCGTTGGGGTACTCCAGAGCCAGATGGAGCCGCGGACCGTTTTCCTTTGCCTCGGCTTTTGCGGGCAGTATCTCCGCGTCGTCGATCCTGATGCCGAAGGAACTTGCGAGATCGGCCTGACCGAGAATGGTCCGAAAGAATTTATCCGTCATTTTTTGACCCCGTTATTTCCCGCCCGCCGGAAACGGCAGGGCGAAATCGTCTTGTGTGAATCCGTACTCGTCGAGAAGCTTCTCCATGGCCGCAAAGCGCTCCGCATCGGGATGGGCGCTGTGCTGGTCGCTGCCGACGGTGAACTTGACGCCCATGCTTTTCCAGAGGCGGAAGCGCTCCATGCAGAGCACAGGCAGATATTCCGGACCGTGGAGCACACAGGGCAGATTCATCTCGGCCAGTTTGCCGTTTTCGATGATCGCCCGGCCCAGGGCCTCGTCCATTTCGCGGGGGATGTCTTTGTAGACGGTCCAGTCGATGTGGGCCTTGTCGCGGTGGCGGTACCAGTCGCCCGCGGCAAGTTCTATGGAGTCCCACGGATGGGCGACCACGTGCACCAGAGGATGGGAAGCCAGAAACATCTCCTGCCTGAAATAATTGTCGATCACCCCCGCCCGGGTGTCGGGATACCCCTGAGGCCAGTGAACGCCGCCCACCACGATCTCGATGCCGTACTTGCGGATGTCGTTTTCGTCGAGCCCGATGCACATCCTGCCGTCGAAGGGACGCTCGTCGTCGCGGAACCCGTAGATGGGCACGTCGCCCTTTGCGACGAAATCCCCCGCCGCAATGCGTTCGCACTCCCATGCCGCCATGCAGGTGACCTCGACGCCGAAGTGAAAGTTGGCCGGGTGATTGCCGCCGAGAAAATCATGGCGGCTGCTCTCGATGTCCGAAATGTTGTACTGCGTGTGCAGATGATCGGTCACGGCGTACTGCTCAAGCCCGAGGGCTTCGCGGTCGTTCCTGATGTCCCGCAGCGTCGAGCAGGCGCTGTCGCAGGAGTGGTGAGAATGGATGTGCAGGTCCTGTAAGATCTTCATTCGTGTTTTTCCTTGATTTCTTGTTCGGGTCCGGTTTAATATACTTTTTGTTTTCCCGGTTTGCAAGTTGCGCGCAAAACGGCCCCGGCATGGAGAGTCACGCCGGGGCCGGAGGGAGCCTTCAGGCCGTTACAGCCCGGGACCGTTCTTGCCGCGGGGACGGAGCGCGACCCAGCCGTCGGCGCCGATGAGGTCCATGCGCACGTTGCCGCCGCAGAAGACCACCAGTTTCCACAGCGTCTCCTTTTTGGAGGGCTTCCCGACCTTGACCTTGATGCGGGCCTTGGGAAGCGTCTCGGCGCCCTTGAACCACGGCAGCCGGGGCTGGCCCGAAGTCACGACGGCGTCGCTGCCGACCAGCTTGCCCCGGGGATCGAAGAGGAACGCGGAACAGCGGCCCTCATGGGTCCCGAAGAACTCGAGCGTGAACTCCTTCGTTCCGCCGGGGATCACGATGTACTGCCGCGAAATGCCCGCGTTGACAAACTGATACCCTTTGCGCAGTTCGGGCCGGATCCGGCAGTCTTTGGAGACCACGTCCCAGACGCCGGTGCAGCTGTCCTCCATCTCGACCTTGTACATGCCCTTGGCGGGCAGTTTCACCTTCCAGTCGCCCCCGGCGCGGATCTTGCCGCTGAAAGAAGCGAGGACTTTGCCGTCTTTGTCAGTGACTTTGCACTTGAATTCCGGCTTGGGGTTGGGGTGGGATCCCGCGGGACTGCGGGTGATGGCGATCTCAGTCGGCCGGTAGGCGAGGACCTGAAAGGCCATATCGTCGGGTCCGCGCACGCGGAAACGGTCGCCGGCGCCGCCCTGCAGTTTGGCGACAAGACCTTTGGACAGGTCGTCATACTTGCCGACTTCGGGATGCCGGGCGCGGTAGGCGTTCATCTCCTCGTAGAGGAGCGGCAGCACGCAGGTGCGCAGAGAAAGCGACTTGCCCACGTGGCTCAATCCGGTCATCATGGTGCAGGCCAGCACCAGCTGGGAACTGTCGTAGATCGCTCTGCTGTCGGCCAGCCGCCCGCCCGCCATCATGCCGGGCACGATGAGCAGATTCAAGCCCTGATCGGGCAGCCAGAAAAGCTGTCCGTCCCAGCCCGTGCCGTAGGACCAGCCCACCCGGGTCTTGTCAAGACACCTGTGGAGCCAGCCCGCCGCGGCGATGAGGGACTTCTTCACCGCCGGATCGGGATCCTCGCGGTAGTAGCGCTGCAGCGCTCCGGTGAGGATGCCGATGAGGTACGGGCAGTTGCCGAAGGTGTCCTTGTACCCGTTGGCGTGATCCCCGGGCAGTTTGTGAGGCCATGCACCGCCCATTTCGAAATTCTGTTCGTCCAGCGCCAGCTCGACCAGCAGACGCGCCGCCGCGAGGTAGCGTTTTTCCCCCGTGGCCCGGTAGAGGCCCAGCAACGCCGGGATGCTCCAGCCCGCGGAACGCTCGTGGGTGCTGAGACGGACCAGCGTCGGCGCGATGAAATTGACCAGATGCTCGCCCAGAAGAAGCGCGGACTCCATGGCGATCTCGTCGCCGCCCAGCAGCCAGGCTTCGGTCATGCCTTCGCTCCACGTGTGGCCGTTCCAGCCGAGATAACTGCCGTTGAGCGCGCAACTCCACTGCGAGGGAGTCCGGTGGGTCTGCCCGGTGTGGCCGACGCCGTGCTGGGCGTTGGCCCCCACGTACATCGGGTCGGGATAAGCGTGGATGATGTCCACGTCGGCCTGATGCCGCGCGGCGGTCTGCGCCCAGCGGAAGACGTCGCGGTTGCCCGTGCGCAGATACAGCATGAACATGCCGTGAGCCAGATCGTACTCGTTGTTGGTCCAGTTGCGGCCCCGCTCGCCGAACCAGTCGCCCCAGTTGAGGAAACCGTATTCACGCTGTCTGGCCTTGAAATCCATGTGGCGGTAGAAGGCCTTGAGGCACTCCTTGTCGATCCCGGCAAAGGGATTCTCCTTGCCGTCGGGGATGCCCTGAAACACTTTCGTCCTGTACACCCAGCCGGTGTCGATGACGGGGATCACGCTCTTCGCGGCCAGTTCCGCGGGGGAGGTTTTGCCGCTGAAGTCGATCCTGAGTTCCTCGGTGAAGCCCATGCCCCACTTCATGCGGTAGAAGCCCTCGCAGAAGGGAAACTGCAGATAGTACGGCAGGTCTTTTCCGAACTCCTTGCCCGGCAGGGGCGGCAGCAGTTCGAATTTGATGCGTCCCTTTTCGATGCTGAAAGCCTTGGGCCAGCGGTACGCCGCGTCGCGCAGAGCATAGGTGATGCTCCCCGCCGCGCCGCCGTCGCCCATCATGCGGTTGAAGAGACGGTCGCCGATCTTGAGCGTCCGATCGTCCTGCTGATGGATCCGCTGACACTCCGCGCCCTCCATCTTGATGCTTTTCGCGGGCTCGACGGGCACGTAGACAAGCGACAGACTGCGGAAGTCGGTGAACTCCGTCTTGAGGTTGACGTTCTGATAACGGATGGAGAAGTCCGCCACGGGCGACCCGGCGCGGAAGGTCATGCGCGCGGTGAAGCGCCCGTCGGCGAGCTTGCCGTCGGCGCGGAGCGTGAGCGACAGGCGGCCGCCGGACTCGACATAGAGTTTGTCAAGCGGTATTCCGGAAGAACCGAAGACTTTGCCCTGCTCGTCGACGAATTCCAGTCCGCGGGGAGAAAAGGAGCCCGCCTTTTTGCCGTCGATCCTGATGTCGCTGAGGAAATTGAAGTGCTTTTTGCTCACTTTGGCGGTGAGTCTGCCCGTCTCGACGGTGAAGCCGTCCTGCTCGGGCACGCACTTGAGTTCGGGAATGGCCGGAACTTCGCGGGAGGAGTTGACTTCGAGTTTCCAATTGGACTTCTCCTTGGCCGCAAGTTTCACCGGGAACTCCGCCAGAACGAACTTCACCGACTTGTCGGGCCAGAAGCTGATGGCCGTGAACTGCGCCGGAACGGTTTTGCCCTGCGGGGAGACGATCCGCAGTCTGTCGATCCCGTAGATCCCGCCCTTGGGGAACGGGAAGCCGAATTTCACGAAAGCGGTCCGGACGATGTTGCTCTCTTCGAGAAGTTCGAAGGGGATCGCCGTCCTGCCCAGTTTGCCTTTTTTCTCGTCCGCGGGATACTTGATGGTGAGCGCGGGGGGCGGGGGCAGTTCGATCCACGAAAGCCGCGCCCGGTGGATGGAACTGCCGGGAACGCCCTTGTTTTCAAGAGGCAGATAACGGACCTGTTTGCTGTTGTAACGGTAGTACTCCTTGGGGAACTTGTTGGGCACGGGGTCGTTGGGACGGTCGGTCGTCGTATCCTGCATGGCGCCGCCCAGCCGGGCGTAGAAACTGATGGTCACGGGGCGGTTTTTCACCACGGAAATGACCTGACGGACGGGACGGCTGTAAGAGACCGCGGCGACATTTTTCCCGTCCGGGGCGTCGGTCTGATCCTGCAGCACGTTCACGGGACGGCTCTCCCAGCGGGCGGGCATCCCCGCCTGGACCTTCTCGAACGAGGGGTTGAGGATCCGCGTGCCCTCGGCTTCGAACTTGTCGAAAAGGACCCACGGAACATCCTTGCCGCGCAGATTGGGATAGGATTCGACGAACATGTTGATCTGTCCGTTGATGCTCGGCGTGAACTTGACCGTGTACTTCTGCCACTTGCCGTTCAGCGGTTCCCGGCTGTAGGCGCAGGCGTGGAACAAACTCTTTTTGCCGTTGACGACGACATTGTCGAAATCAAGATTGCCGCTGCACGACAGATCGGTCATCCTGACGTCGAAGAAGGGCTGTCCGCGCAGGGCCAGACGCAGTTTGGGCAGACTGCCCGCCGCCTCAACGGGCTTGGCGGCGGGGGCGGACGCGGCGGGCTTGCCCTTCCCGGCAAGAGGCGCGCCCTGATCGGAGTACGTTTTGTCGGCAGGCATGTCGGAAATGCCGCCGCTGCGGGCCATGAATCTCAGCCTGACGCGCTTGCCCCCGGTCAGGCGGATCCCCTGCCGGATCGAAAGAGGACGGCAGACGCGGACATAATTTTTACCGTCCGGAGCGTCCTTTTGATCGACTCTTTCGGTCTCCTTCGTGTAGTAGCGCCAGCGGTAGAACTGGTTTTTGGTGCTCATCTGCTCGAAGGAGGGATTGGCGACGGCGGAGTTGACCAGTTCGAGTTTGTCGTACTCGATCCAGTCGGCCTTGCCGCGCCGGCGGCTCTCGGTGGCGGCAAGTCCGAGGACGCAGTAACCGGACTTTTCGGGCACGAAGGAAACTTCATACTGTTTCCATTCGGGTCCGGCCTCCTCCTTGGAGTAGAGTTCCAGATAGTACACCCGTGCAGGATCGTTGTTCGCCGGATGACGGAAAGACAATCCCTGCGGTTCATTCAGTTTGATCCTGGCATTGCGGGCGTCCAGCTCGATGGAGACCCCCGCGCCGGAAAGCGCCGACGCGCAGAGGAGCACGGCGGGCAGCAGCGTGTACCTGAAGATGCTTTTCATTTTTCACTTGGCCTGGGGTGCGTTTTGATCCGAGAAGAACGGTTCCTCCTTTTCCTGCGGGGTCATGCCGCCGGAACGGGCGAGGAATTTGATGGTGACGGGCTTGCCGGCGGTGACGTACATCCCCTGACGGATGGGTTTGTCCCGGAGCACGGCGACGTAATTTTTGCCGTCCGGAGCATCCTTCTTATCGAGCTTCTCCGTTCTCTTGGTGTAATAGCGCCAGGCGAAAAGATCGCCCTTGGTGCTCATGAACTCGAAGGAGGGATTTCTCAGCTTGCCGTTTTCGATCTCGAGTTTGTCGTACTCCACCCAGTCGTCCATGCCTTTCTTCGTGTTGCCGCTGTTGGAAAGGCCGAAGGTCACCCAGCCGGTCTTGTCGGGAACGAAACTCACGCTGTATTCGGTCCAGCCCAGCGGCAATTCGGCGGTGTCGCGGAACTCGAGATAATAGGGCCGGGCGTCGCCTTTCTGGGGATAGAAAAATTTCAGTCCCTTTTCTCCGGAAAACTTGATCTTGTAGGGCCGTCCGTCGATCTCGATCGCGAGACCGGCTCCGTAGACCCCCGCCGCGAACACGGCGGCCGCCAGAATAAACGCGCACTTTTTCATTTTTTCACCCTTCCTGAATTTTGCATGTTTTATTTCTCTGCCTTGGAGGCACCCTGTTCCGAAAGCTGCTTTTTGTTCTTCTCGAGAAGTTCGCTCAGGGCGGCGCTGCCCTTCGTCGCGGGACTCTTGGCGTGGACGCCGCCGGGGAAGGTATCGATATGCTTTTTGACCGACGCGGGAATGCGGTTGTAAATGGAGTAAACGGAGGTGGTGGGGCACGAAAGATCCACATATCCCACAGAGAGGTAAGTGTCGCAGCCGATTTTGGGAGCGAAATTCGCCGGGTCGAAATAAGACTGGGCCTTGAGCATGGCCGCGGTCTCTTCGGGTCCCTTCTTCATGGCCCGGATCGCGCCGCCGAAGTGCATGCGCTGCATGCGCCTGACCGGAGCGAACTCGCCGTCGAAATCGGCGAAGCCGGGCACGCCCGCGATGCACATGGTCACCTTGGGATCCAGCCCCGCGCCGACGACGGCCTGCCAGCCGCCCTGACTGGCGCCGCGGATGATGAGGTCACGCCCGTTCCATTCGGGCAGACTGCGCAGATACTCGAGGGCGCGCACGACGCGCAGAGCCATATTGAGGAACACATGTTTCTCCCGGTCGGGATAGACTTTGCTGTAGTAGTTCTTGAGTCTGCCCTTGTACAGACCGGCGTAATACTCTTTGGGCTGTCCGTTGGGAATGCCGTGGGCGTTGATGTCCATGCAGACGGCGCCCTTTTTCGCCCAGTTGAAAACGCTGGACGGCGAAGCGCTGCCCACGCCGGCTCCCTGGACCAGCAGAACGGCGGGCAGAGATTTGGGCGCGGCCTTTTTCGGTATGCCGAGGTATCCGGAAACGGGGACGCCGTCCACACAGGAGACCTTGACGTCCCAGAAATCGACGGAGTTGTAGACCGAGGGAAGTTTGTCGAGCTTTTTGCGTTCCAGTTCGACCATCTTCACCTGAGCCAGCCGGTCGAGCTGGGCTTTCCAGAAGGCGTCGAAATCCCCGGGGGTCTTCCCCGCGGGCAGGATCTTCAGGGGATCGCAGACAAGTCCGATGCGGCCCCCCGCGTAACGCACCTGATCGTACCCTTTTTTCAGAGGAATGCGCTTGCCGTCGTCACCGAGGATGGTGAACTCCGCCCGGAGCGCGGAGGGGTAGCTGAAGCGGTAGGAGAAAGTCCAGGGCTTCGCCGCGTCGCTGACGAACTTGCCGCGCTTGGAAAAGCCGCCGTCGGCCAGGATCACATAATTCACGGTCTTGCCGGAAACGGGCTTGCCGTCCTCGAGAGCCGTCGCCGTGATCGTGGCCACGTCTCCGCTCCCGTAAGAAGCGTCCTTTCTGTCGGCGGAAGCCTGAACGGTCAGTTCTCCGGCGGAACACAGCGCTGCTGCAAACAATACGGGCAAAAACATTTTTCTCATCATCAAACTCCTTCGATCCCCCCGTCGATCACGGTCTCGTTGTCCTCCCCGCCTCCCGAAGGACCGGCGGAAAAGTGTCTCCGTGTTACTATACTCCCCAAAAATCAAAATAAAATAGCCATATATCGGTATTTTTTAACATTTTTTCGGATTTTTCACAACAGAAAATCCGACCGCCCCGCCGGAGACGGCGGAGGTGTCCGGGCCCGGGCCGCAGGATCACATCTTGGCCCAGTTGGTCTCCCCGTTGTAGCGGGGACGCAGCCGCTTGTAGGAGTCGCGCGTGGCGGCCTCTCCCTCGCTGGCGGCGTACCACTCGGACATGTTGTTGAAGGTCTGAACGTGCCCGTCGGTCATGGCGGCGTTGAACGAAGTCCTGCCGCTGTGACGGAAGTCGGTGTATTCGCAGGTGACGACGCCGTCGGGATAGCGTCTCCAGAAGTAGGAGTTGGTGTTCATGTAACTCTCGGAATCCATGAAGGCGACGTAAAAGGAGGGTTTCTTGAGCAAAGAGAGTTTCACCCCTCTTCTATTGACGGGGTTGGCGTCATGAACGTACCCGAGCACTCCGGATGCGTGCGCATAGCTGATGTACCTCATATTGTCGACGACCGGGTTCGATCTGCCGTTGTCGGCGCGGCTCGGACAGCCGTTGATCCCCTTGCCGGCATCCCACGCGCCGTTGCTGGTGCCGCCCGCCATCGCGTTCTTGAGCCACGCGCTGGAGGTATACCACGTGGTATATCCGTTTTTCGTGACCATATTCACGGTCTGCTGCGGAATGGCGTATCCGTCGTAGCTGTCTGCATAAAAACTCAGACCGGTCCCGAAGGTCTTGAGGTTGTTCTGACAACTGGCGGTCTTGGCCCGTTCCCGGGCCTGCTGCAGCGCGGGCATGAGCATGGCGGCCAGTATGGCGATGATGGCGATCACCACCAGCAGCTCGATCAGAGTGAAATGACGTCGCATAATACTCATTATGTCATGCCGTCCGAGTTTATTTTGTCCCAACATCTCAGAATACTCCTTTCTCTGTTAAGCGACGTCCTCCCCGGAATCCGCGGTTCCGCTTCGCATAATGAGTATTATGCGACATTGCGCACAAACCCGATTCAGGGAGCAGCCCCGCAGTCGGAAGATGGATCGGCGACAAAAAAATGTTCCAGAAACACTTCCACGCTGATATTATAGCAGAATTTTTGAAAAAGAAAATAGCGAAATCAAAATATTTTTTAACAAATTTACGGTTTTTTTTGACCGAAATTCGGAATCCGCATTTTCCCGGGGCAAAAAAAACGGGATCGCCTTGCAAAGTCGCCGCGTCGGGTGTATCGTAAGGAACGGGTAAAAAAAACAACGGGAAGGGATCTCGCCATGCGGATGAAAACATGCGTCGGACTGCTTCTGCCGGTCGTGATGACCTGTTCGGGAGCGGATATCGTGAGAAACGGCAAACCCTGTGCGGATATCGTCGTATCCGAAAAGGCGGGCGCGGAAACGCTCTCGGCGGCGAAAGACCTGCAGGAGCATCTGCGCCTGATCTCGGGAGCGACTCTTGCGATCGTGCCGCCCGCCGAGGCCAGAGCCGCCACGCTGGTGTGCGTGGGCGAGAGCGCCTGCACCCGCAAGGCGGGCTATAAAATGCCGAAATTCACTGCGTCCGGCTACGACATCTGGATCAAGGGCAGCTGCATCGTGCTGGCGGGCCCCGTCTTTGCTCCGGCCGGAACGGGCACGGAACTCGAAAAAGGGATCCATCCCCACAGCGCCGTCAGGACGCCCGTATCGCCCTCCCCCGCCGCGGACAACGGGATCATGCACGCCGTGAGCGCCTTTCTCGAACACCTGGGCGTGCGCTTCTACGCGCCGGGCAAAGCGGGCACGGTCGTCCCGCATCTTGCCGACATCCGGGTCGGCGACTTCCGCGAAACGCGCCGCGCCGCCTTTGCCCGCCGGGAGTATCTGGCGGGCGCGGATCCTGAAACGGCCGCCTGGCTTGCACACCTGAAAACCGGTTCGTCCCTCGGACGCATCGGCATCCTCCCCGTGGCGGAGGTCGTTAAAGAGGGCGAAAAGCGCCATCCCGAATGGGCCGCGCAGGACGACAACGGCGAAAAAATGCTCACCGACGACGGCTGCGTCTTTCCGAAACTCATGGAAAAGTCTCTCGTCCGCGCCTGCGCCGAGCGGGCGAAAAAGATCTTCGACGCCGATCCGAAACTCGGGAAACTCCTGATCGTGCTCCCGGCTCTGCGGGGACTGGGCGACGCAAAGGAACTGGCCGGCGCCCGGACGCCCGGCGTCTATCCGCAGGATGCGGCCAACAACCTCACCGCCGCGTTCGCGTCGCAGGTGGCGGAACTGGTCGCGAAGAGCCATCCCGGCAAAAAGATCGTCTGGCAGGGCCGCACCAACGGCATGCCGCCCCAGCCTGCGGAGTTTTCTCCCGCTCTGGAAACCGTCCCCGCCGGCACGGCGGCGACCTTCTATGCCGCGGCCAGGGGACGCAAAAATTACTCGTCATCTCTGAAACGGCTCGTGGAACTCTTCAACAGCAAAGAGATGCAGCAGCGGGAGTGGTGGAACGAATTCTCATCGCCCGACACGGTCCGGCAGGGGTATTACTTCATGCACGGACTCAAGGAGGTGCGTCAGGCGCAGAAGGGTCTCGTCTCGGGCCTCGTCATGGATCCCGCCGTGGACGCAAAGACGGGGAAACTCGCCGAACTGCCCCTCATGCACTTCATGTACTATCTCAACAGCAGACTCCTGTGGGATCCTGAACTGGATGTGGATCACGAGATCGACGAATACTGCCGTCTCTGGTTCGGGCCCGCGGCGCGTGAGATGAAAAACTTCATGCTGCTGTGGGAAAACATCGCTTCCCGCCCGGCGTCCCGCTCCATTTCGCGTCTCAAATGCCAGCTGACGAAAGAGGACATCCCCATGCTCTTCGAGGTGCTCGACAAGGCCGCAGCCGCCGCCAAGGAGCCCCCTTGCAGGGACCGGGTCTCCGCTGTGAAGAAGAGCATCGCGGGCCTCGAAAACATCTTCGAAAAGCGCACCCCCGCGGGGCCCGAACTTGCGGCGGAGATCCTGCCGTGGAACACCAGGTGCGACGGGGATCTTGCCAAGTACAAAAACTGGATCCCCCTGCCCGCGGCAAAGGGCGCTCCGGAGACCCGGTTCGCGCTGGCCTTCGCCGAACACCGCCAGAGACTTTTCGTCGCCTTCCGCTGCGGTGAACCGGAAATGAAAAAACTCGCCAAAAAGACCGCGGCCGACGACAGCTGCGGCGTCTTTGCCGGAGACCACGTGCGCATCGACTTCGTCACGTCCGAAAGGGGCGTGTACACCTTTGCCTGCGATGTGAACGGCTCCTTCTTCGACGGATCCTCCGACCCGGAGGAACTGATGGCCAACGGCTGTTTCTCGGGCTGGGACCAGAAATCCAGCAGGGTCTTCGTCAGACGCGGCCGCGACTTCTGGGAACTGGAGGCGGTCATCGACATCACCCGCTGCGGCAGGGTTCCCGGCTGGTATCCCGACTGGGGCGTCAACATCACGAGAGTCCGCCGGATCGCGGGCAAGACCGAAAAATCCGCTCTCGTGAAGAATGCCGAAAAAACGCCCCGCAAATGGCGGCGGCTCACGCTGGCCAAACGGGACGCTTCCGGAAGAGAAATGAATCAGGGCAACAACGTTTCGATCCTTATGCCGGGAGCCGTGCCCGAAAGCGTCTACACCGTGAAGCGCGCGCAGGGAGAAGTCGACCTGACTGCTCCGTGGAACGGCAAATGCTGGAAAGACGTTCCCGAAATACGCCTCGTCTGGGAAGAGTGGAGCCCCGGCCGTTCATCGGGCTTCCGTCCCGACGCCCGCGCCAAGATCCAGCACGACGGCAAATACATCTACGCGCTGTATCAGGTCAAAGACCGCTGCGTCCGCGGGGACTTCAAAAACGATCAGGACATGGTGTGTCTCGACAGCTGTATGGAGCTCTTCGTCCGCCCGAATCCCGACGGACCGTACTACAATTTCGAGTGCAACTGCATCGGGACGCTGCTGCTCTATGAGATCCAGGTGCACGGCGAGGCCAAGATCATGTCGCCCATGCCGCCGGACGAACTGAAAAAGGTCCAGCGCTTCTCCACCCTGCCCCGGGATATGAAGGGCGAACTGGCCGGTCCCGTGACGTGGCATCTGGGGCTCAGGATCCCGGTGGAAATGTTTGTCCGCCGCACGGGCATTCCCGAAAAACTCTCGGGGCAGGTCTGGGGCGCCAACGTCTACAAGTGCGCCGACTGGACCAGTCTCCCCTGCTGGCTGATGTGGAAAGAAAACTGGACTTTCCACAACCCCGAAGGCTTCGGCAAATTCATCTTCGAGTAAACCCGCCGCAAAGGGAGACAAAAGGTACGGATGGGTACGGAGCGGTACGGAGCGGTACGGAGCAGCAGGAAACGGCCGTGATCTCATCCGGCGCTCCGCAAGGTTCCGCCTCAAAACGCCCCGCTTTTTTTAAAAGGGCTGGGGGGTACGGGGGGAAGGCGGGTGGCACCCGTTGGCGGATAACGGCGCGTTTCCCTTCGGGGACGCGCCGGACAGGAAACAGAACTTTCCCTGCGGCTCCCCGTCAGCGCACGCCGCAGTCACCCCGAAGCCGACGATTCGGCCGCGGATAACGGCGCGTTTCCCTTTGGGGACGCGCCGGACAGGAAACAGAACTTTCCCTGCGGCTCCCCGACCTTGTCCGCCGTAGCCTTGGCGAAGGTGGAAGGGCAAGCCGCAGTCACACCGAGGCCGACGTTTCGGCTTTTCACGTGAAAAAAAGTTTTCACTTCCCCCCGGGATCACCTCTTCTTTATCAAAAAACGGAGCGTTTCACACCAGCGCGAGATCGAAGTTGAAGGTCGTCGTGTCGGCGTTCTTCCAGTTGGCGTTGGTGAGGTCGTAGAAGTCGTAGACGCCCTCCATGCGGGGGACGGAGACGACTTTCTGCGGGTAGATGCGCGACAGGCCCGTGCGGGGGTCGGAACGGACCTCGAATCCGTTGCCGCGGTTGTCACGGAAGGGACCTTCCACCGGCAGTTCGGCGCGGGTGGTGAGAAGTCCCGGACGGCCGAGGCGGTAGAGCTCGACTTCCAGCGGGGAGTGTTCCCGCAGGGCGGAAACGGCGGCCTTTTCGAGTTCGATATGGGCCATCACCCTTTTGACGCCGAATTTCGCCAGTTCCGCGGCGGCCATGCTGCTGCACACGGGCAGCGGCGTGGAGGCGGCAATGAAAATATCCTTGAAGGGAGCGAGTATCTCCAGTCCGTAAAGGGAGGTCACGCGGAAGCGGCGTATGCCCGACTCGTAAGCCCGGTCCACCGCCCGGCGCAGGGCGTCGAGTTTTCCTTCGGGACAGAAATCCGGCAGAACGGCTTCGTCGCTTTCTTTGTTGACGGTGAAGACATTGTCCGCCCGCAGAGCCCGGCGGTCGGCGGGTTCCGCGCCGCGGGGCTTGAGAAAGACGGTCTCGGTCAGACGCTCGGGCAGGACGTAATCCGGCTTGAGGGCAAGGTAATCCCGCCTGAAGCGCATGAGGCCCGTCCCGGCGTCGGGATCGAACACGAGTTCCGGTTTGAGTTGGTTTTTCACCCGGAGCCAGAACTCCCGCCGCGCCGCCTTGAGAACGGGGGCGGGCAGGAAATAACTTCCCCTGACCGTGCAGCCGCAGCGGCCGAGGGCAAACACTTCGGAGTCGGCCTCGGCAAAGGCGCTCCGCAGCATTTCCGCATCAGCCGCATGTTTTTCGGCCGGAGCCAGTTCCATGGGCAGGACCACGTCGTCGAGAGGGGCGTTGGAACAGGATATCCGCAGCTCTTTTCCGTCGAGTTCGAGGACGAGGTCCAGTTTCTTCCTGCGCTCCGGCAGGGCTTCGAGCTGGCGGCGGCGGTCGGTGAAGGCCGTCCCGATCTTGAAGATCATGCCGTCGGGCGGCACGGGCTTGTCGCAGCAGACGAAGACCCGGTCGCCGGCCCGGGCCCGGCGCGCGGGAGAATCGTTGACGAACATCTTCGTCACGGTGAGCGCCGGACCGTCCTCGCCGTTCCGGGGCTGGACGCGCAGACGGTCCCCCGCGCCCAGACGGCGGGAGGCGGTGAAGTAAAACCCGTTCTCGCGCAGCTCCTCCACGCTTCCGCAGCGGATGCCCGCCGCGCCCGCACTGTCGGATTTTATCAGCGTTTTCCACGACGACGGCTCGGCGAAGCCGGAACTCCATTTGCGGCCGCAGGTGCCGGCCAGCAGAGCCCGGGCCTCGCTCAGGGCGGAGGAAAATTCGCTCTCGGGAGAATCCAGCAGCAGCCGGTAGGCGCGGACCACGGACTCCACGTAGTCGGGCTGGCGCAGACGGCCCTCGATCTTGAGGGACTGCACCCCGAGACTCCGCAGCTGCGGGATGTATTCGGCCATGCAGAGATCCTGCGGAGAAAAGAAAAATCCGTTGCCCTTCGGCGAAAAATACCGGCGGCGGCAGGGCTGCTTGCACTTGCCCCGGTTGCCGCTGTACGCCCCCAGATACGACGAAAAAAGACACATCCCCGACAGCGAACAGCAGAGCGCGCCGTGAATGAAAACTTCGATCTCGAGGGAAGTCTTCTTTCTGATGGCGGCCAGTTCCTCCAGCGTGACCTGGCGCTCCAGCACGACGCGGGAAACGCCCAGTTTTTCCGCAACGGCGAAACCGGCGGAGTTGTGGATGCCCATCTGGGTCGAGGCGTGGATCTCGAGGCTCGGAAAATACTCGCGCACCATGCGCAGGACGCCGAGGTCCTGAACGAGCAGAGCGTCGGGCGAGATCACGCGGATGTCTTCGAGGAGTTCGGCCACCTCGGGCAGTTCCTGCTCCTTGACGAGAGTGTTGAGCGTAAGGTAGACCTTTTTGCCGCCGCGGTGGGCGAAGTCGACCACTTTGGCCATGGTCGCCTGATCGAAATTTTCGCCCCGCTCCCGGGCGTTGAATTTGGCCAGTCCCGCGTAGACGGCGTCGGCTCCGGCCTCGAAAGCGGCCAGAGCGCAGGCGGGACTGCCGGCGGGAGCCAGAAGTTCGGGATTCTTTGCCGCCATCTTCATCCCTTGACGGACAGGCGGCGGAAATTCTTTTTGCCCGCCCGCAGGGTCAGCGGCAGACGGTCGACCGTCACCATGTAATTGGGATCGGAGATCTTTTCATCGTTCACGGAAACGGCGCCGCCCTGGATCAGACGGCGTCCGTCGCTGTTGCTCTTGCAGACCCCCGCAAGAACCAGCAGACGGGGCACGGAAACGCCGTTTTCGCCGAATTCCGAGGCGTCGATCTCGGTCACGGGCAGTTCGGCCTGAGCCTGAACGGGAGCGGCCACGGCGCTGGAACAGGGGATCTTTCCCTCGGGATCGGCGAAACCGAACCGGGTCCCGGCCGCGGCGAAGACCTCGCGGGCCGTTTTCTCGCCGTGGGCCAGAGCCGTGGCTTCGCAGGCGAGGATCTCCTTGGCCCGGTTGATGTTGCACCCTTCGCCCGTCAGACGGTCGATCTCGTCGATGGGCAGCCGGGTGAAGTACAGCAGAAGTTTTTTCGTCTGGGCGTCGTCGCAGTTGCGCCAGAACTGGTAGTAGTCGAAGGGACTGGTGCGCTCCGTGTCCAGCCAGACGTTGCGGCCGCCCGCGGTCTTGCCGAACTTCTGCCCGTCGGAGTTGAGCAGAAGCGGGATGGTCATGCAGTGGACCGTTTTGCCGCACTTTCTGCGGACGAGTTCCGTTCCGGCGACCATGTTGCCCCACTGGTCCTGGCCGCCCATCTGCAGACGGCAGTCCCACTGGCGGTTGAGGGTCATGAAGTCGTAGGCCTGCAGGATGGAGTAGTTGAATTCGAGGAACGAAAGCCCCGTTTCGAGGCGCATTTTGACCGATTCCTGCGTGAGCATGCGGTTGACGCTGAAGATCGTGCCCACTTCGCGGAGCATGTCGATGTAGCCGATCTTGCACAGCCAGTCGGCGTTGTTGACGAAATGGGCCTCGCCGTTCTCGATCTTGATGAAGCGGGCCAGCTGGGCCTTGAGACACTCGACGTTGTGATCGATCTCCTCGATGGTCATCATGGGCCGGGCGGTCTGCTTGCCGGAGGGGTCGCCGATGCGGGCGGTGGCGCCGCCGACGAGGACCAGAGGCACATGACCGGCCTGCTGCATGATGCGCATGGCCATCACGGGCAGAAGGTGTCCCACATGCAGACTGCTGCCCGTGGGATCGAAGCCGATGTAGAAGCGGATCTTCTCCGTCGAGAGCATCTTTTCGATCTCCACGGGATCCGTAGCCTGAAAACAGAAGCCGCGGGCCTGCAATTCCTGAAAAACGTTCATTTCATCACCTGAATTGGTTTGTTGAAAAATCTATTGTCAATGTCCCGGTCCGGGAGGGGGAAGCGGCAGCTTCCGCCACGCCTTGTGAGGGACGGTCTTGCCCATTTCCAGCCAGCGTTTCTCGAAATCGCTGGCGATCCCGGCCAGATCGGCCACAGCTCCGTCGCAGGGGGCAAACAATCCGGAGGCCGCCAGCACCCGGCCCACGGCGCCGCGGTAGTACTCGTCGTCGCTGGAAAAGTGAAAAATGCCGCCGTCGCGCAGGACCCGGTGGAGCTGACTGGTGAAATCGCTGGCCAGCAGCCGGTGCCCCCGGTGCCGTCCCTTGGGCCACGGATCGGGGCAGAGCAGATGGATGCGGTCCACGGAACGGTCCGGCAACAGCCGCGAAATGAGATAGCGGGCCTCGACGCGCAGCACCCTCACGTTGTCGAGATTCTCTCTTTTGCAGCGCTTCACCACCTTGCGCAGACGGCCCAGCATGACGTCGGCGGCGAGGATCTCGCGGTCGGGAAAGAGCCGTCCCAATTCGGCGGTGTAACTGCCGGAACCGCACCCGAGGTCGAGTTCGACCGCGCGGTCGGGGGCGGTCTCGAACACCCCGTAAAAACCGGTCAGGAACCGGATGTCGGCATCTTCTTCTTTCGGCATGACTATATCGCGTCGCGGCTCTTTGCCCAGTCGCGGACGGCCTTTTCGGTTTTTTCGAATTCACTGCCCAGCATGGCGGAGGCGAAGGCCTTGAAGTAGCCGATCAGCGCCTCGCGGAAAATACCGAGATTTTCGATGCGTTCGGCAAAGATCTCGTCGTCGTTCATATCCTCGCCTTCGGGAAGTTTGAAGCCGCTGAAAACAAAGCGGTCGGCGTCGAAGGTGCCGGTCCAGATCTGGTTCAGCCGGGTGATGGTGAGTTTGGCTTTTTTGAGCTTCTTGCCCACGTTGATGGCGGCCTTGGCCTCGGCGCTGCGCAGGGGACTGCCGCCCTTTTTGACGGTGGTCTCGGCGGAGCCCCGGTCGTCGTCCTCACCGGCGAAGACCAGCGGTCCCTCGATCATCAGGTCGAACTCGCCGTATTCCGGATGCTGAAGTTTGCCCACGGTCTCGCCGAAATACCAGAGGTACATGAGAAAATCCCGTCCGATGGCGGGCTCGCCGCCGCTTCTGCCGTCGATGGAGAGCTGGGGGAAATCCACAGGCAGCACCTTGAATTCGCGTTCGAGGATCAGCGCCGGAGTCAGCTGCAGGGGCTCCATCTGGGCGACCCGGTAGAACTGTTCGACGAAGAGATCGATCTGGGAGTTGCTGACGGCTCCCGTGTAGAGCAGCTGCGAACGGGGATCGATGACGACGGGGATCCCCGAGAGACTGGGCGGCATCTTGTTGAGATGCTTTTCGATCATGTCCTCTTTTATTTCGCGCTTCTGCTTTTTCGAGAGGTACTCCTTGCCCTCGGCGCGCAGGACGGCCTGTTCCTCGCGGCGGCACAGGGCATTCAGCAGGGACGAGGGGATCTTGCGAACGGCCTGCCGCAGGGTCAGCCAGAGGCAGCCTCCGGCGTGGACTCCGGCGCCGCCGAGATCGGTGTCGAGCAGTCCCCTCCCCGTGACCCAGCCGATCTGAGGATCGCCGGTCACGGAATCGAGGGTCCCGGCCTTGTTGGCGTTGAAAAGGTCAATGATATTTTCCGGCAGCGCCTCCGGAAGTTCGAACATGGCAAAAGTCAAAGATCCGCGGTCAAACGGCATGATGAGAAACTCCCTTTTTCCCGTGTTGCAGTACGTCGTCCGCCGCGCGCGGTCCACCCGTGCGCGACACCCGGATAATATACCACGGCCCGGACGCCTTTTCAAGCGGTTGCATTATCCGCACATGTGTGCTATATTATCGGTTTGATGAAAGGAGCATGAGAAGCATGTGCAAAGATAAAACGGAAAACGGGGAGAACACCCCCGATCGGAATGATGTGACGGATAACGTCCCCGAAGCGGACGCCGCCGGGGCCGAAAACACCGAAAAGGAAGAGGCCGCGCCCGAGCTGACCGAAGAGGAAAAACTCAAAGCGGAACTCGCTCAGCTGCAGTCGAAATATCTCTATCTGCAGGCGGAGTACCAGAACTACCGCAAGCGCGTCGCCAAGGATCTGGCCGATGCGCGGGCGTTCACGGTCGCCGACACGCTGTCGCCCTTTCTGTCGGTCTTCGACTACCTGACCATGGCGGAAAATGCCGCGGAAAACACCGACAACCTCGAAGCCGTCCGGCAGGGGCTCAAGATGATCATGGGCGAATTCTTCAAGGCCTTCGACGAGATCGGGGTCAGGAAATTCGAATCCGTGGGCAAGAATTTCGACCCGACGCTTCACGACGCGGTGGCCAACGAGCCGTCGGAGACCGTTCCCGAGGGCCGGATCATCCGCGAATGGGCCGGGGGATTCAAACTGGGCGAAAAGCTGCTGCGCCCCGCCCGGGTCGTCGTCTCGGCAGGCCCGAAGGCCCCCGAAACGGAACAGGCCTCATCTCAGGAGAAGGCGGAAGAAAACAAAGAGGAACAGGGGGAACAGTAAATGGCGACCGACTATTATCAGACTCTCGGGGTGAGCCGCACCGCCACCCAGGAGGAGATCAAAAAGGCGTACCGCAAACTTGCGATCAAATACCATCCGGACAAAAATCCGGGCGACAAGGCCGCCGAGGAGAAATTCAAGGAGATCTCCCAGGCCTACGAAGTTCTGAGCAATCAGGAGGAACGCAGCCGCTACGACCAGTTCGGTCACGAGGCCTACACCAATGCCGGACACGGCGGCGGCGCCTACGACTCCCGCCGGGCCCAGGATATTTTCAGCCAGTTCTTCGGCGGCGGAG
>JAFTDL010000346.1 GCA_017454215.1 Lentisphaeria bacterium
CAGCGCGGCGGACCGCACGATCAGCTCCACGCAGCGGACGGCGTTGCGGGCCTCTTCGGGCGTCACCAGCAGCGGCGCGCCGCAAGCCCACGAGTCGTAGAAGTAGTCGTAGTAGGCTTTGTTCAGGTCCCTGACGAATTCCGGCCGTGTGAAGTCCGGTTCGGCGACATCGAAATAGCAGTTGGTCTTTTCGGTCACCTGCCGGGGATCGGGAATGTGTTTCATGTCGCAGATGCCGACGGTATCCCGGGTCCCGCAGACCTTGAAGCGGAAGTATCCCCGGAAGGGATAGGGGTCTTCATTGGCCCGCCTGGCCGGTCCGGGGGTGAGCGACAGCAGGACCACCGGGCCTTCCTCGAAGCGCAGCAGCGCGCCGCCGTAACCGCAGGCGGAAAGGGGCTCCCCGGGGCGGGCCGTGAAGCCCGAGACCTCCCTGAGGGGAGAACGGTTGACCGCCAGCGCCTGATCGGCCATGTGGACGGCGTAGTTGCTGAAGTCGATGCGGTCGTACCATGAGCGGGGGGAGACGATCTCCACGCAGCGCGTCGTCCCCACGTGGCCGCTGCGCATGACTTCCAGCGCGCAGCGCAGGGGGAGACTGGCCCGCAGATTGTGATCGACGGTGAAAAGCGCCTTCCTTTTCTTCGCCTCGGCGATCAGGGCGTCGCACTCTTTCGAAGAGTAGGTCATGGGCTTTTCGAGGATCACATTCCTGCCCGCTTTCAAAAGACGCACGGCCGTCTCGAAATGGGTCTCCACCGGTTTCGTGGCGACCACGAACACGTCGGTCTCCGGATCGCCGATCAGCTCTTCCATGGAGCCGAAGACATGGTATCTGCCGTCGGCGGCGGCCGCCGCGTTGTCGGGAAACACATCATAAAAACCGCGGATCCCGAACCGGTCGGAACGCTTTTCCAGTTCGGGGACGTGGAAATTGCGGACCCATTTGCCCGCGCCGCAAAAACTTATCCTGCACTTTTTCATTTCTGAAACGCTTTCTGCTTCTGGATTTTATCGGTCAGCGCGCGGTCAAGGAGCGTTCTGCCGTCCTTTTGCGCGCGGATCTTTCCTTTCAGTCCGGTCTTGTCGAAGAGCACCGTCCACACCGCGCCGTCCTTCGCCGTGAAGCGCACGCCCTCGAAGTCCCCCTCGCTGACGAAACGTGAATCGACCATTCGGGGCGTGTCGTCCTTCAGCCCCACTTGGATCAGGTTGAGAAAACGCACCTGCGCCGCCGGTCTGCCGGGAGAGAGCTCCACGCGCCAGTTGCCGAAAAGCGGGGGCTTTTTGCCCTTGTAGCGTCTGGCGTATTCCCCGGTGCGGGTTTTGCCGAGAGGATAATTTTTGCCGTCGGACCAGAATTCCCTGCCGGGACCGCCGATCTTGACGCGGGTGAAGCCCTCCGGCAGAAAGGTCCGGCAGAAGAGCCGGCCCCGGTCCTCGTCGAAGCTGAAGACGTCTTCCGACTCCGACGGCTCGTTCTGACTGTGGAGCAGCCAGGTCTGCTTCTGATCGGGCCTGACCGTTTCGAGGGTGTCGCAGACGACGAAATAATCGGGGCGGATATAGACGAACTGACGGATCATCTTTCTGCATTTCTCTTTGCGGTAACAGGCGGTGGAGTCGCCGCAGACATAGGTGTGAAGATCGTCGGTCTCGAAGGCCCGGACGATGCCGCCCGTGGTCCTGTACATGCCGCCGTGATTGGCCACGGCGTACTTGGGATGGGGCCAGCCGGAGAACTTTTCACCCTCCATGCGGATGGTGACCACGTTGTGGGCGATGCTCGCGGAATAGTAATTGTTGTCGTGCCAGCAGTCGTCCAGCCAGTCCTTGTGCCCCGACGCGGTGCGGGTGCCGGAGTCCAGCGCGAGGAAGCCGCCTTTGTAGATCACGAAATGATTTTCGTCCGGCTGTTTGTGGGAGGGGCTTTTTGCGCCGCAGGTGAACATGGCGTAGGTGTCGTCTTTGCCCCTGCCGCTGAACATGTAGGTCTGGCCCAGATTGGAAAAGAAGAACGCCTTGGGCATTCTGTCGAAAAGCGCCTGATTTCTCTTGTACTCGGAGGCCTTCGTGTACCTGTACTGGAACGGCAGCCACGGCGGATAGCCGCTGAAGGGCCACGAACCGGATTTCATCACGTAGTCGTCGCTTTTGAAGTCCGGCTGGGAGGCGATGAAGGAGTCCAGAAGAACCGCCGCCGGATGGGAACCGAAGAAGTTGCGGTACAATCCCAGATAGCGGATGTTCATTTTGAGTTTGTTGTCCGTGTGCCACGCGCCGCCGGTTCCGTGTTCCAGCAGCAGTCCGTCGGGGCCGGGGAAGGTGGCGTAGAAGAGCCAGTGGGGCAGAAGTCCGTTTCCGGGATGATCCATGGCGATCTCGTGTCCGGTGAGCGCCCGGAAGGTGAGGTAAAAGAACCATTCCGGCACGGGCGCGTCTCCGAAGGCGTAGCCCGGCGTGCTGTTGTGCGCGCCGCCGACGCCTCCCGCCATCTTTTCCCGGAAGGCCAGCATGTTGAGATTGTCGTTGAGCCCCTCCTTGAGCAGGGCTTCCGCCTTTGCGTCGTCGACGCCCGCGCCTCTCAGGGCGAGGCCGATGTAGAACTTCATCAGCGGCGTACCGTAGAAACTGTTGTTCCACGGACTGGTGCCTTCCCCCTTGTTCTGCAGACCGGACTTGATGATCTTCATTCTGTCCTGCGCCGCGACGGCGTGCCTGAGCAGATCCTGTCCGATCTCCCGCCGGTCGGCCCGGGACATGGTGTCGAAGAGCCAGTCGTAGGCGGCGAAGGCTTCGATGCGGGTGAAGCTTGTCCAGTCGACGGGCTCCATGGCGGCATAGCGTTCATTGTACCACGCGGCCGCCTTTTTCAGGAGGGCGAGGGCGAGTTCCCGGTACTTGTCCTTGCCGGTGAGCTTCCACGCGAAGGCGGCGCGGAAGGCGGTGGGACCGAATTTGTCCCGGCCGTAAAAGTGTTTTTCATAAGCCTTTCCGGTGATCTCGGCGGGGTAGGCGTCGATCTTGCCCAGCAGCCGTTCGAAGCCCGCCCGGAGAAGTTCGTCTCCGGCCAGCTGTTTTTTCATCGCCTCGAAAGCCTGCGCGTTGAAGAAAAGCCGGGGACGCGGGGGCGCGGCCGGGATCATGGCATAGTATTTTGCGAAGACGGGGCACGGGGGCGCGTCGTCTTTTTTGCCGTTTTTGCGGGGAGCGGGGGGCGCGGCCTTTTTGCGGGGCGGCAGGAGCTCCACCTTGCCGTTTTCCTTTTCGAGGACCACGTCTTTGAACTCGACTCCGGCCGTGGCCTGAATGCAGACGCGGGCGCCTGCGGTGCCCCGCCACCACTTGTTCAGAGGGGCTCCGTGGGGCGCGATGCCGCTGATTTTGCCGCTGAAACGCCGCCATTGGCCGGGAGCGATCTTTCTGTACTGGCAGACGAAGAAGTTGCGCCCCGGTCCGTGGGCGTGCTGACGCACGGGCGTCCCCGCGGGAAAAGCGTTCCACGAGGGATTTTTGAGGGTGATGCTCCAGACGTCTCCCTGTTTTTCGATCTTCACGATGTTGGGCGAGTGGACGGCATTGGGCAGATCGGCGAGGCCGTCTTTCGCGCCGAAAGCGACCACGCCCGCCCGGGTTTGGGTGTTCCACTTCGAGGCGTCCTTGACGCAGATCGCGGCATCCTTTTTGGCGAGGTCCCGGGCCAGCACCGTTTCGGTGCCCGGAAAGATGTTCACCTGCGGGGAACCGATGACTTTGCCGTCCGCGGTGCAGGCCTCGGCGCCGAAAAACAGCAGTTTGTTCCGCGGTTCCGAACCGTCCGAACGGAATTGGCCGCTCAACCTGTAGACCGCGTCCGGCTCCACCTTGAATTC
This sequence comes from Lentisphaeria bacterium, assembly GCA_017454215.1. Lineage (GTDB taxonomy): Bacteria > Verrucomicrobiota > Lentisphaeria > Victivallales > Victivallaceae > UBA1784. The sequence goes on from JAFTDL010000346.1 coordinate 3,873, forward strand.
GAGGGCGCTCAGGACGCGGCCCTTGCCGCAGACGAAAACCCCGTCCCTGCCGGAGGCGGCGTTCAGCCATCCGCCGTTTTTTGCCGGAGCGAAAACCTCCTCCGCCGCCGGCAGAAGAGAACTTGCGGCGGCGAGAAAAATCAAAAATTTCTTCATGACAGGAAACCTCTTATTGGGGCTTCGTGTAGTTGCCGCCGAATCCCGCAGTGCTGAATCCGGTGAAGAGGGTCTGCTCGTGTCCCGTTTTGTAGGCGTAGACGGTGGTGCGGGCCAGATGTTCGGACCACGTCATGACTTTGACCGAACCGTCGGCGAAAACGGTGTTGGAAGAACCCTGGGTCCCCGGCATGTCCGTCATGGACGCGGCCGTGCCGTGGCGGATGTCGCGGGGATCGCCCGCGCCGTGGGGGAATCCCAGCTTTTTGAGATAATCCGCCGCGGCGGTATCCCTGCCTGCGCCGTCGCTGAAAAGCAGCGCCTTGCTGGGCTGGTGCACCTGAGAGGTCTTGTGCACGAAGTAGTTGCCGCCCGTCTTGCCCGCTTTTGAGAGATATCCCGTCAGGAAGTAGTTGGCGGTGTAGGTGGAGTGCGCGAACTTCTGTGCGTCGTGATAGTCGATCTCGCCCATGGTCGGACACTCGAAGTCCTTGGAGCGTCCCGCCGCGCGGGGATCCCATTTGACGCCGTAATTGCCGCCTTTGCCCGCGAAGGCCGACAGGCGGCTCATCCAGTACTGGCGGTAGAAATCCTCGTCGGCGCTGGAGGGCCGCTGGATCATGCCGGGCACGATCCAGTCGGAGTTGTCCCCCGTATACATGGAGTTCGCCAGACCGATGTTCTTAAGTTTGCTCTGGCAGCTGGCGCTGCGGCCCTTCTCCCGGGCCTGCTGCAGGGCGGGCATCAGCATGGCGGCCAGAATGGCGATGATGGCGATCACCACCAGAAGCTCTATGAGAGTGAAGCGAAGAGCCGCTTTGCTCTTCGGATGCGGGGCATGAGGCGCGAGAGATGCGGCGGAGATGTTTCGGCATTTCGTCGGATGCGTTTTTTTCATGGCATTTGTCTCCCTGTCGGATGTTTTTTGGAACGATTTGTACACTACTTTGTATACTTCTGCTGTAAAATAGCACGCTGAAACGGAAAATGCAAGGCGAAAGTGAAAAATTTTTTATTCTTCGCCGGTGATGATCTCGGCTTGAAAGATCTCCGAGATCACAGGGGCGCGTTCCTTGAGGATCAGCTGCTGGCGCAGGGCGGAGAGCATCCTTTCGCCGATCATCTGCAGGGGCATTCTGATGTAGCTGATGCCGGGCCAGTCCAGAAGCAGCTGGCTCAGGTCGTCGAAGACCAGCACCTTCACGTCGGCGGGGAAGGATATTTTGAGGGCGTTCGCCGCCTGAAGGATCGCGGGATACACGGGAGCCAGCGCCACGAAGAGGGCGTCGATGTCCGCCCTGGCGAGGTAGTCCATCGCTGCCTGATAGCGGGAGCCGCTGACGTAGAAGCCGGTGCGTTCGGGGATGACGGGCAGTCCGTGTCCGGTCAGCGCGTCGCAGTACCCCCGGTAGCGCGCCTCGGCGCTGGACCCCGGAACATCCGGCAGACAGCCGAAGAAGCCGATCCTGCGGCAGCCCTGTGCAATGAGGAAGTTCGCGCCTTTTCCGGCTTCTTCATAGTTGTCGATGCCGATGAAGCTCACGCGGGAGCTGATCCTGCGGTTGAAGCCCACGGCGGGGAGGAGGCCCTTGGCGATCCTGCGGTACAACTCGGAATCCTCTTCCAGCTGTCCCGCGAAGAGCAGTCCGTCGAGTTCCCCGGCGTCGAGCTGCCGGTTGTCGCTGGAAAAGGTCTTTATATGGATGTTCCGCCGCTCGGCCTCGCGGAGGATGCCGTCCATGACATAGGTGTAGAAATTGTTGTCGGTGATCGACTTGAAAAAGTTGACGCCGACGGTGAAGGGGGGATCCTTGACCCGGTCGCCGAAACTCAGGTTGATGAAGGTCCCCTTGCCGGGGAAGCGGACGATGAACCCCTCCTTCTCCAGTCCGCCCAGTGCGCGGCGGATGGTCGTGCGCGAGACCTTGAACTGGTCGGCCAGCGCGTTTTCCGTCGAGATCCGGTCTCCGGGCACGAGTTCGCCTTTCTCGATCCTTGCGAGAAAGAGCTCCCTCAACTGCTTGTAGACCGGCTCGTCGCCCTTCTGATGACGCAGCATTGCGGACACCTGTTTCCATGTTTACGATACTTTTCCGTAATATGACAGCGTTTGGTCCGGTTGTCAAGCGCGTTCCCGAAAAAATTTTTCCGCATTTTTACCGGGCCTGTATTGCAAAACATCCGAAACGCGGTTATATTCCGCAGTTATTCTCAAGGCTCTGTTTCCCACAGAGGGTGGTGAGGCTTTCGACGGCGGACGAACCGGCAGCGGGATCGTGCGCACGTGCTCCGGTTTCATCCGGCGGCTCTGCAATGCTCCGCTCAAAACGCCCCGCTTTTTTTGAAAAAGATGG
>JAFTDL010000347.1 GCA_017454215.1 Lentisphaeria bacterium
CCGGAGAGAGTTCTCCTCCTTCCGCGTCGAGGGAGGGACTCCGGAGGCCGGGGATATTCTGGCCCGTCTCGGTTTTCTGTCTGACGGAGGTGACAGATGAGTCAGCCGAAACATAAAAAAAGCAAATCGAAGTTCGTCATTTATCTGGAGTATGCGCTTTTTTACCCCCTGTACCGGATCCTTCAGCTGCTGCCCATGCGGCGGGCGGCGTCCTTCGCCGCGGCGCTGACGAAACTGCTCTTTTTTCTGGACAGGAAACATGCCGGACGGACCGTCCGCCACATCATGTACGCGGGGGTGGAGACCGATCCCCGCAAGGCGAAGAAAATGGCCCTCGCAAGTTTCGGAGAATTCGGCAAACTTCTGGCGGAGATCGTCAAGATGCCGCAGATGTACAAGCCCGGCTGCATGAAGATCTCCGCACCGGAGAATACGTTGAAGATCATCTCTCCCGAACTGAATCCCGGCAGCCGTCAGATCATTCTCGCCGTGGCGCATTACGGCAACTGGGAAATGGCGGGCACGGCCTTCGCCGAGTACACAAAGACGCCCATGTCCTCGCTGATGCGTCCCTTCGCCAATCCGCTGATCGGCGAACGCATTCTTGCCAGCCGCCGGGGCGGAATGCACGAGGTGATCGACAAGAATCTGGGGCTGCGTCCGATCCTCAGGGCCATGAACGAGGGGCGGATCATCACGGTGCTGGTCGATCAGCACGCCATGTCGGGGGAAGGGGTCGAGGTGGAGTTCTTCGGCCATCCCGCCCGTATGCACATGACGCCGGCCCTGCTGCATCTCAAATCGGGCATTCCCATCCTGCCCGAGATAACCCGGCGGATCGGCGACGATTTCGAATTCGAGTTCATGTTCGGCGAGCCTATCATTCACAAGCCCACGGGGGACAAGAAGCGCGACATCTACGAGATCACCCAGAGGATCGCCGACGAACTGGAGAGATTGATCCGCCGCGATCCCGTGCAGTGGCTGTGGGCCCCGCGCCATTGGCTCTCCATCGAAAGAAGAAACGCCGAAGCCTATGCCGACTGGAAACGGCCGGTTTTCGACGATGTTGTTGCGGATCCCGAAAAGGAGGTTGCCGATGAGCAGCGGAAAAATTGATTTTTACGGAAAAGATCTTCGCGTTTACAAGTCCTGTCTCCACACCCACTCCACCGTGTCCGACGGCCGTTTTTCGCCGGAGGAAGTCATCCGTATGTACGCGGAAAAGGGGTACGATGTTCTGGCCTTCACCGATCACCGCAGATACAATCCCGTCGATGAATACGATCCCCGAACCATGCGGCTGCTGTCCGGGATCGAACTGCATCCCGAAGGGCCCTTCGGGCGGGCGTGGCATCTCCTGACGCTGGGCGTGAGAGAGGGCGATGTTCCCGGCGACACCGCGGGCATGACGGCGCAGCAGGTGATCGACGCGGCAAAGAGGGCCGGCGGGATCGTTTTCGCCGCCCATCCCTACTGGTGCGGGTTCCAGCACGAGCACGTTTCGAGTCTTGCGGGCATATCCGGGATCGAGGTGTGGAACACCAGCTGCCGGTATATCGGCAAAGCGTACAACATGCAGATCTGGGACGATCTTCTCATGCGCGGACACCGCCTGGGCGCGCTGGCCGTGGACGATACCCACCGTGCCGAGGAATGCTTCTTCGGCTGGACCATGATCTGCGCTCCCGACGACAGCGAAAGCTCTCTGCTCTCCGCTCTCGACAGCGGCAGTTTCTATTCGACGCAGGGACCGGAATTTTACCGGCTGAACTGGAAAGACGGCGTGCTCGAGGCCGAATTTTCGCCCTGCACCGAGGTCATCATCGTGTCCTCTTCCTGTTACGGACACTGCGTCCGCCGTCAGGAAGAGCCGGGAAGCCCCGTCTCATCGCTGCGGGTGGAACTGCCCCGGGCGCTGGCCGAACCGCAGAACTTGAAGTATCTGCGCATCCAGCTCCGCGACCGCGAAGGCCGTTACGCATGGAGCATGCCCGTCTATCTGCAATAGTTTTTCCCGCGCGCGCCGTTTCCGGCGGAACGCTCTTTCTTCAGGAGCGTTTGCCGAGGCTGCGTTTGATGGCCATGTCGGCTTCGCGTTTGCGGAGCGTGTCGCGCTGGTCGGCATGGGATTTGCCGACGCAGTAGGCGATCTCCAGTTTGACGAGGCCGTTTTTGAGGTACATTTTAAGGGGGATCAGGGTTCCCCCTTTTGTGTTGACGGTCTGGGCGAGTTTGAGGATCTCACGCTTGTGCAGAAGCAGCCGCCGGGGGCGTTTGACTTCGTGGTTGAAGCGGTTGCCGAAGCCGTAGGCGGCAATATGGACGTTGTAGAGAAGCGCCTGATCGTTCTCTATTTTGACGTAGCCTTCGCCCAGCTGGACGGCCCGGTCGCGGCAGCTTTTGACCTCGGTCCCCGCCAGCTGGATGCCCGCCTCGAACCTGTCCACGACGGTGTAGTTGTGGAAAGCCTTCTTGTTGCTTGCGAGAACGGGATCCTGCGGTGTGGAGCGGGGCATATCCTACTCTCCGTCGCCGCGCAGGAACTGTTTGGCTTCCTTTGTGAAATTCTCCGCCCGGGGCGTACTGGACGTCCTGAGGGACGCGTTGAATTTCTCGAGCAGTTCCTGCTGTTCTTTGGTAAGTTTCACCGGGGTCTCGACCAGAAGCCGCACGTGGAGGTCGCCCCGGGTGCCGCGCCGCAGATTGGGACTGCCTTTGCCCTTGATGCGCAGAACGCTTCCGCTCTGGGTCCCGGCGGGGACGCGCATTTTTGTTTTTCCGCGATGGTCGGAACGTCGACCACCCCGCCGTTGGCCATGACGCTGAAGGGCACCGGGATCTCGCAGATGAGATCGTCGCCGTTGCGTGAAAAGATCCTGTTGGGGCGCACATGGAAGACGACGTACAGGTCGCCGTTCCGGCCGCCGCGCAGTCCCGCGCCGCCGCGGCCCTGCACGCGGACCTGGGAACCGGTATCCACGCCGGGGGGGATGCGCACGGTGAAGCTGTCGCGCTTCTGCACCCGTCCCTGACCGGAACACTTGCGGCAGGGCTTGTCGATGATCTGCCCGGTCCCGCGGCAGGCGGGACAGGTCTGGCGGATGCTGAAAAATCCCTGCGACACGGTCTGGGAACCGCTGCCGCCGCAGTGGGGACAGACCTTCTTGCCCGTTCCCGGTTCGCAGCCGGAGCCGTGACAGGCGTCGCAGGATTCGAGCCGGGGAATGGATATGGGCTTCTCGGCGCCGTACATGGCGTCCTCGAAATCGATCTCCATGTCATAGCGCAGGTCGTCCCCGAGCACGGGGGCGTTGGGATTTCTCGGACGGCCGCCGCCGAAAAGATCCTCGAAGGAAAATCCTCCTCCTCCGCCGCCGAAGAACTGGCTGAAAATATCCTGCGCATGACGGAAGTCGGCTCCGCCTCCCCCGCCCGCGCGCTGACTGCTGGTGTACGCCTCATGCCCGTACTGGTCGTACTGGC
>JAFTDL010000348.1 GCA_017454215.1 Lentisphaeria bacterium
CCCAGGCGCGGAAGGTGCGGGCGGTGCGGATGCGGCCTTCGCCGGGGTCGAGGCGCAGCATGACTTCGCCGAGGGACACGGCGTCAAAGGCGGCGTCGGATTTTAAGTTCAGATTCATAGCGTACCTCCGTTGGTTTTCATTCGTAATTCGCAATTTGCAATTCGCAATGGATATCGCGGGTTCACAGCCGCTTCAATCCGGACAATTCGTCCGCAAAAGAAAGAAGCTGAATGCTTTTACACTCGTCGATTTTGACTTGTTTTTTCAGAACACTTTCGGCGCATCGCCGCAGGCGGCGCCCCTTCCTTGCGAATTATTAATTGCGAATTGCCTTCGCCATCGCAACGGCTTCTTTTGTCAGGCGCTCGATCTCGTCGAACCGACCGGCCTTGATCAGGTCGGACTTCACCATCCAGCTTCCGCCGCAGCAAAGGATCTTGTCGCAGGACAGATAGGTTTCGAGGTTCTTCGGGCCGATGCCGCCGGTGGGCATGAATTTCACGCCGACATAGGCTGCGCACAACGCTTTGATCGTCGCCACGCCGCCGCACTGCTCCGCCGGGAAGAACTTGAGGTTCGTCAGACCGCGCTTGACGCCCCAGGCGACCTCGGACGCGGTGGTGCATCCCGGGAAGACGGGGATGTCCTTCGCGATGCAGTAGTCCACGATCTCCGGATCGAAGCCGGGGCAGACAATGAACTTCGCGCCGGCGGCAACGGCGCGGTCGACCTGCTCGGTCGTCAGCACGGTGCCTGCGCCGACAAACAGTTCCGGAAATTCTTCGGTGATGATGCGGATGGATTCTTCGGCGGCGTCGGTGCGGAAGGTGACCTCCGCCACAGGCAGACCGCCGGCCAGAAGCGCCCGGGCAAGGGGACGCGCTTCGGAGGGATGATTGAGCACGACAACGGGCACGACCCCGTAAGCCGCGATCTTTGCGCTGATATCTTTCATATACATGGCTCCTTTGGTTTGGATTCCAGTTTATCTTACAGGATTTCTGAAAAAAAGTCAACTGATTTTGCGCCGGAATCATTGCTTTTTCCCGCCAAGTCGGGTATAATAAAGAAAAAAGGAGGAGGCGAACGTCATGCTTTCAAGAGCGGAGATCGAAGAAGCGGTGAAGCGTCTGCTGGTGCGCTATCATGCCCAGGCCGCGCTGCTGTTCGGTTCTTATGCCCGCGGCGAGGAAACGGCGGATTCCGACATCGACATTCTCGTGATCGGCGGCGAAAACTTCAAAAAGACGAACATTTTTGCTTTTGCAGAAGATCTGCGCCAGATGACCGGAAAAGCGGTTGACGCTTTTGAGCTTTGCGAAGTGACGCCCGGTACCCCCTTTTACGAAGCGCTGATGAAAGAGGGGGTCAGGATCGCGTGCTGAGATCAGACAAAGAACGGATCAAAAAGATCATTGACCTCTGGGAAAAACTGAAAGCGCAGATGGACGAGCATCAGATCACAAAAGAAACGCTTTTGTCGGATGAGTTTTCGCAATGGGCGGTAACAACGCCGCTGTATAACATCGGAGAGCAGGTCTATCAGATCAGTGCGGACTATAAAGACGCGCGGCCGGAGATCCCGTGGAATCTTGTTTCGGGTCTGCGGCACAGATTGGTGCACGATTACGAAGGCATCAACTGGTCGATTATCGTGGAGGTTATCTTCGGCGAGATGGACACATTTGTTGAAAGCATCCGGCGATCGGAATGAATAGCAAAGGCTGCACGGAATCCCCGCGCGGTCTTTATTTTTTATGGAAAAATCATTGCTTTTTCCCGCCAAGTCGGGTATAATGAAAAAAATACCAGCGAAACGGAGCTTTTCCATGAAACAGTCCAAGATCACCATCTCCAAAGACTATCGGATCGCCGAGGTGGATCCGCGCATTTTCGGCTCCTTTATCGAGCATCTCGGCCGCGCCGTATATGGCGGCATCTATGAGCCCGGCCATCCGGATGCGGACGAAGAGGGCTTTCGCCGCGACGTGCTCGCGCTGATCCGCGAGATCGACGTACCCATCGTGCGCTACCCCGGCGGCAACTTTGTTTCCGGCTACCGCTGGGAGGACGGCGTCGGCCCGGTCGAGGCGCGGCCGCGCCCGCGGGAGCTGGCCAGGGCAACCCC
>JAFTDL010000349.1 GCA_017454215.1 Lentisphaeria bacterium
CGGATGAGCTGAAGCCAGTCGAAGTATGCGATGCCGTGCTTCTGACTGCGGCGATAGTAGCCGAGGAAGGGACCGATGGCGGAGGCGGCGAAATCCGCGGGGAAGGAGACCTGCGGCAGGCCCGGCCTGCCGAGAAACTCCCAGACGGGCGAAGCGGCTTTACAGGCGAGAAACTCGCCTTCGGTGTCGAACCACGGATCGTCGAACCCCGCGACGAGCAGTTTGCGCGGCGCCACGGCGGTCAGCAGCAGATGCTGGTCGAAGGTCAGCAGTTTCGCAGGATCGGCTGCGTATTTGTCGTAGGCTTTGCAATACCAGTGCCGGAACATCCTGATTTCGGATGATATGTTCTCCCCGAAATCCCGTTTGGCGAGCGTGGCGCCGCCTCCGCCGCACTGTATTGCGACGCAGGCGTCGAACCTTTCGTCGCGGGCGGCGGCCAGAAGAGCGGCCTTGCCCAGACGCGAACAACCGGTGACGATAGCGTGTTTCGCATCCAGCTGCGGGATGGTTTCGGCCAGATCCAGTCCGCGGCAAAGCGCCCATGCCCACGCCCCCAATGCGGTGATGTTGTCGGTGCGGGACTCGTCCCGTTTGCCCCACAGCTCGAAAATTTTGGTGTAGGCGAAGGGCTCCTGCCGGAAGCGGGGATCCTCCTCGGTGTGCAGGGGATCGGGGGAAACCTGACAGTAACAGCAGCTGATGACGGCGAATCCGGAGCACAGCAGCATCCCGACGGGGAGGACGGTGTCCCGGTTGGGATCGCACTGAACGCCCCGCCGGTTCGAGACCTGATGTCCTTTGGCGTGGGACCACATTCCCTCGGGAATGATCACCTCCTCATCGGGGATCAGTTTGTGATTGCCGCCGTAATTGAGAAAGATCACGGGCCGGGCCTTTTTCGCTCCGAAACGGGGCCGCAGGACCAGAAAATCCAGACACGGACCGCTTTTGTCGGCCCTGAACCACATCCGGTACTGGGAACGGACCGCGAAGCCCGCCAGAGCCCCTTCCTTCTCTTCGACAAGTTCTATTTTCACGCATTCGGGCGCGGGCGGTTCCTGCCCGTACATTTCTTTTGCGAAGATGTTCAGAATCTCCCTGCGCCGGGCCGGCCATTGTTCCGGAGAAATCACCTTTTTCCCCGAAAGGAAAGTCAGCGGGTCTTCCAGCTTATAAGGCGCGATCTTTTCCGGATCGTAATTCACCTGCCGGTAATTCGGGCGGCCGGGCTCCGCGACGACAGCGGCAGACGCCAAGACGGCCAACGCCGGCATGAAAATCATTGCTTTTTCTCCTGACCGGGCAACGACTCCAGCAAAGCGATGGCGGCAAGGCGGACGTCGTTCGGCTTTTCCGAATTTTTGACATACGCCGGGCCCTGATGTTTCATGAGAAAATAGATCTCGTATTTTTTATCGGGGTTGTTTTCATCATAAAAGCGTCCAAGACTCGCCTGAAGTCCCCATGTCCAGTGCATCACAAGGGACAATGACGGGTAAAGTCTGGTTGTTCCCGCGTAATACCAGTGGTACTTTTCATCCTGGGGAATGACGTCCGGCCTGATCGACCCGTGGACGAGGTATTTCCCGTAAGTTTTTTCATATAAACAGAAAGTAAACATGCGTTTATGTCTCTCTTTCCGCTTTTCCGGACTGTACTTGGCGGAGTGGGAAAACGCTTTTCCGTAAGGAGAATCGCTGTCGGCAACTTTTGTGTTGTGGCAGGAAATTTTTTCAAGCGGGATGATCTTTGCCCGGGGATGTGCCGCCGCAAAATCCGCGATCGGGACGGCTTTGACACTTTTCGTCTTGTCGAAAACGACCTTTTCCGCGTAATATCTGTCTGCATCGGCAACGGCTTTCTTGTCCAGCAAAGAGGGTTTGAAGAAAGAGAGCAGGACGGGATAAAGCATTCCGGAAACGCTCTCCTGCAGCTGTTTGCGGTCAAGTTTGAGCTTGTTTTTGTGGGAGTTCCATGCTTTGAGATAACTTGATTCGAGCAAAAGTTTTTCCTGATGGACCCGGGTTTTCAATGTCTCATCTCCGGATACGGCCTTCTCCGCCTCGGAGATCAGCGCAAACGCCTGACGGAAAAATTCGGGATCCTTCATATAGGAACGCCGTGCAAAATTGATATATTCTCCCCGGACTTTATCCTTTTTGACCGCATCCGTCAGCAGAACGAGCAGTTTCTTCATGGGGTCAGCGGCGGCGCCGTAGTAAGTCTCGGCGAATTCGTCGATCAGGACCTGAGGATCTTTTTCGGGATCGTCCAGCAACCTGGCTCCGACGTAAAAAGTCATGTCGAAAAAGCTGAGCAGATCCTTCGGCGCGGTTTCGAATTCGGCGAAGAAATGACGGATATTCGCGTTCCGGTATGCCCTGATGTTGTCGGCAAGCATCAGGACCGCGGGGGCAGGCGGTTTGAATCCGTCGAAATACCGCCAGTAATCCCAAATGCTGAGCGCATCCGCCGCTTTGCCCCACGCGGCAAGCAGAGACTTGTATTCCTTGTTGACGGGATCGTTGATCGAACGCAGGTGATCCCTGAAAGTTTTGGTGTAAGTCGCTATCTGAACGGTGATGTTTTTGTGGGGCCGGATCGCCGTTTTGGGCGGATTCAGCGAATCGAAATAAGCCGAGATGACGATGTATATGTCAGGATGATCCTTGCAGACGATATCGGCAAGGCGGTTCGAAAAATCGATGACCAGCCCGGAGACACCGTGTTCGCGGATAAATTTCCGGCACTCGGCACAGCCGCAGGCGGCATCACAGTCATTCTGACTGACGGAATAGCATTCCGGCGGCGGCACTCCCAGCTCTTTCGCTCTTTTGCGGTCGGCGGCGATATTGTCTTTCAGGCGGGCCGCCATGCGGCGGAGAACTTCCGGCTGGGAAAAACAGATGGAGCCGTCATATGCCGTTTTGACAATGTGCCGGCTGCCGTTTTGATCCGCCCAGGATATCTCCTTCGGAAAGTCCTTCGAATACCTGTGATAGGTGTGACAATGGCCGCCTGTTCCGAACCGGGCGGAGGAGCCGTATTTTTTTTCGGCCTGCCAGCCCGAGAGACGCATTTTACGGAAAAATCCGGTCGTGTTGTTTTTGCGTTTCCCGGTATAGATGAAGCGGTATGAAAACGCGGATTTGTGACGGATGTCGGTGTTGTCGGGAACCGTCAGAATTTTCCGGGAGGGGATTCGCTCGCACTCCGGAGTGAAAAAACGAACTCCGGCAAAGCGTTCCAAAAATTCGTAAACGCCGAAAAGCACGCCGCGCCAGGGACTTCCCGCAATGATGACATCGTTTCCGTCAAGGTAAATGCGGAATTCGTCCGGCGCCAGAGGTCCGGTCTTTTCCGCCTTCTTCGTACTGCCGACGAAAATGGCTTTCCCGCCGGTAAAGGCGGATTCGGCGATGACCGGAATTTTATTTTCGGTCACTTTACCCAGATATTTCGCGAGCTCTTCCGCCGCAAAAACATCCTGAATGTCTTTTTTGTCGGAGATGACAATCTTATACGATCCGTCGATATCCAGTGCGGACACAACTGCCGTGCCGAGCAGTATCACCGCTGCCAAAAACAACTTTTTCATTTCTCAGCCATCCTCTGTTACTTCTGTTCCTGATTACGATAGTATCTCAATTTTTCGGCGGCCCCGGAGTAGGCGACGGTGTTTTTTCCGTTGGTCAGCACATTTTTTTTGTCTCCCGGACTGGCAAGCCGGAAAACACCCCCGGCGAGATTGAGGATATTGCAGTACTGGCCGGAATGCAGACCGACGGCTATCGGTCCGTTGTCGGCGGAATATGAAGGTGAACCGCCGACATAATACATTTGTCTTTCCATTCCGGAAGACGCCGAATAGGAGTCCATGCAGTAGGCCTTGACGGACGGTCTGGTGACGCCGCTCAATTTGCCCATGCTCCGGTCGGCTACGGCAGTCCTGTTCTCATTGGGGAAACTCATTCCGATACTGATGCCGTAAACCCTTCCGTTGTAAAAGCGCGTGGACAAATTTCCTCCGGCCGAAACTTCGGGACAGATGAGAAAGCTCTTTCTCGCGCTTGACCACGCATAATATCCGCATTTGCGCAGGATATTGTACCACGCGTGGCTGACGTTGGAGTCCGTATAAATGTCGGTTTCGGCATAGCCGCCCCGGTTGACATACTGCATGGAATGCACGAGAATATAATCGTTGTAATCACCGGCATACGATGCGGTGATCGTTCCGATCTGCTTCAGGTTCGAAATACATTCCGCGTTGCGTGCCTGCGCCCTTGCTTTCTGCAGCGCGGGCATGAGCATGGCGGGCAGGATCGCAATAATGGCGATAACGACTAAAAGTTCGATAAGCGTGAATTTCTTTTCCACCGGGACACCTCCTTGTTTATCTGTTGAACTCTTCGAGACACTTGCGTACTGCATCGATTTTTTGCGAACCTTCCGTTTTCTCCGGAATGAGGGACATGCCTTCGCTCCACTCGTTCCAGGCGTTGATGATGACCGCGTCCGTCTTCATGGCGAGAGCCTGTTTCAGCATCTCCGCAATGCGTTCGGGCGTGTTGTTGACCGTGATGGGATAGTACCCCATTGCGGCGTAGTCCCAGGGATAGGTGAGCTTGCGGCTCCAGCGGGGCGAGACGTCGTTGCCCAAGGTGATGCTGGGGACGAAGGGCATCCCCTGCTCGGCAATGCGTTTCCAGCAGTACTGCTGGTTTTCCATCATGAAGGCGTAATCCAGCGTCGGCTTGTCCGGGGCGACGGTCTTCTCGAAGTCGGAACGCAATCCGCTGTTGTAGGCGAAAACGGCGTCGAATCCGTTGTCGCGCATTTTGGGGATCCGTCCCCAGCCGCAGTAATATTCATTGTCGTTGCAGCAGCCGATGTTCATCAGGGTGTAGATGCCCGGAAATCCGTGCTTGCGGGCGACCTCGTTGATGATCTTCAGCACGTCCGCCGGCGGGACGTAATGAAAGAGCGTGTTGCAGTTGTAGAAACTGTAGACCGGTTTGCCGCCGATCTTCCAGTAGTTTTCGCATTTGAAATACTTTTCGCAGCTGTACTCCATCACCTCCCGCAGATCCTGTTCGCTGTGGCGGATGGTGAGAAAGAGCGTACTGCTCTGGTTCTCGTTGCCGTTCATGCCCCGCAGTCCGTCGTCCAGCGCGGGCCACATGCCCCAGGTGTGGTTCGCCCACATCAGGAAGAACTTGAGCCTGTCCCGGTTGGGGGCGCTCAAAAACGCCTCGTTGAGCGGCTTTTCGAGGAACTGGTCTCCCTGATACCAGTACCAGTCGAACATGAAGCCCGTGATCCCGCTGTCGGCGGCAAGGTCGATCTGCTTTGCCATCCACGCACGATCGGACTCGTCGAAATAGCCCCACTCCGGCTCCAGCGGCTGATGATGTCCGGCAAAGAGCGGCTTCGTCGTTTTGAGAAGCTCCCACTCGCTGAAACCTCTGCCGTACCATTTTTCATAGTGGCGGTCGGGGTGCCAGCTGGGGAAGTAGATGGCGAAGATCTCCTTTTTGCGGCTCATCATGCGGACTCCTTTTTTGCGGCTTTGCGGGTGCTTTCGCGCTCAGAAAGATAGTGCGGCGTCACGGTGAAGGGCCGCGACAGCTCGTTCTTCATTTTCATTTCCAGAAGCGTGCGCACGGCGAGGCGGCCGATCTCGGTGCAGTTGAAACTCAACGCCGAAAGCGGCGGCGAAAGAAAATCGCACCCGATCATGCCGCCGATGGAGAGCACCGCCGCGTCCTCCGGGATCCGCAGATGACGGGCGTTGAGATATTCATAGAGACAGATCGCGAAAAAGTCCGAAAAGCACAGGACCGCGGTGGGGGCCTTTTCTTTCGGTTGCGAAAACAGCGCGTCGATGCTTTCCATAACCGCCTCCCGCCGGTTGTAGCTTGCCGACTGGACGTAGAGGTCGCGGCATCCCGTCAGACCCAGCTCGTCCAGCAGCTGAAAATAGCCGTCCCTGCCGATGCGGTGCTCCCGGTAGGCCAGATAGGAGATCCTGCGGTGGCCCAGATTGACCAGATACTGCAAGCCGTCGCGGATGACCTGCCGGTAGTCCGTTCCCATGACGGCGAAGGGGGTGTTTTCCGCGTCCCGCGGGTAGGCGTGGGGCAGCAGCACGGGCAGGCCGGTCTCTTTCAGAACGGTGATCAGCGGCTCGTCGCCGGTGAAATTGGATTCCAGGGAAATGATGCCGCAGCAGTCGCTTTCCCTGATCCGGCGCACGGTGTCCTCCGCCGGACCTGCGCTGAGCGAAAGACACGTACAGGTCTCTACGGCGATATTCATTTCGGATGCCTGCTGCTGGATCCCGGGAAGTATATAGCGGTCCGGCAGGGTGATGTCCTCGGCGTTCCTGACCACCACGAGGATCTTCCGCCGTCCCGCGGCGCGGTTGACGAAGGTCCCTTCGCCCTTGACCCGCACGATGAGGTTTTCCAGCGCCAGCCGCGAGAGCGCGCTGCGCAGGGTCCTGCGCGCCACCTGGAGCTCCGCCGCCAGAAGCGGCTCCACCGGCAGAGCCCCGCCGGAATACATGCCCGACTCTATCCGCTGTTTCAGCAGCGAATAGACCGCATCTGTCTTCGGCGCTTTGCGTATCTGCATCATGTCCCCTGTATGTATCTTTTATTTTCGCGGATAATATACCCGTTCCCGGAGCATTTGTCAAACGGTTTTCGGAAAAATCTGCGAAAACGTCTCGTCCGGCGGCCGCGGCGGATGTCCCGCAAGCCGTCTTTTCCGGCGAAACGCCTTGCCTTTGACGGGATCGGGGGATATATTAAGGACCGGTTTTCAACTTGAACGACAAGGGGGGGTCATGGCAAAAAAGAGATCCGGCGGCGGCCGGGGAAAATCCGGAGAAGTTTCCGCGGTGAAGAGCGGGCTTTGGAGCCGGGCGCGGCGGTATGCGGGTTCGGCCCTGCTGATCCTGCTGGGCGGTTTGATCTTCAATCTCGACCGCATGGGGGATCTCGGCGATCAGGTCGGGAATTTTCAGCGGCTGATGCCGTACCGTATCCGCAGGTTCATACCGTGGCGGCGGCATCTGCCCGTGGGGATGGCGCAGAAGAACGAGGTGCTCACCGGCCGGGTCACCGAGGTATACGACGGGGACACGATCACCCTGCATGCGGACGGCAAAAACTACCGGATACGTTTTTACGGCATCGATGCGCCCGAGGCCAAACAGCAGGACGGCATCGCCTCGCGGGACGTTCTGCGCGACAAGATCCTCGGGCAGGACGTGACGGTGACGGTGAAGAACATCGACCGCTACGGCCGCGCGGTGGGACAGGTCTCCTTTCAGGGCCGGAACATCAATCTCGAAATGGTGCGCGAGGGGCAGGCATGGTACTATAAGAATTTCGCGCAGGGGGAGCGGGATCTCGAGGACGCCCAGCGCATAGCTCAGGAAAACCGTCTGGGCCTCTGGCAGTCGCCTTCGCCCATGCCGCCGTGGAAATACAGGGAATTGAACAGAAAATAACGATCGGATGTCCTGAGCTCCGCACTGCCGGCATGAACATTGCCGAAAATTTTGCGGAGCAATTCCCTCAAAACACTCCGCTTTTTTTGAAAAAGAAAGGGGGCCAGGGGGAACCGGCAGCCTCAAACTGATAATTTTGAAAGGAAATCGACATCATGAGCATACCTGTTCCGCTGCCGCGGGTGGCGGCTTTCGAAAAACTCGGGTTCGGGCTCTTCGTGCACTGGGGACTTTATTCACAGCTGGGCAAGGGCGAGTGGGCGCAGAATATCCACCGCATTCCGGCGCGGGAGTACGAAAAGCTCCAGTCGACCTTCACCGCCTGCGATTTCGACGCCGAGGATCTGGCGCGGACCGCCCGCGACGCGGGAATGAAGTACATCGTGCTCACCAGCCGCCATCACGACGGATTTTCGCTCTACGACACCTGCGGGCTCAACACCTACGACGCGCCCCACTCCCCCGCGGGACGGGACCTCGTTTCCGAATATGTCGCGGCCTGCCGCAAGTACGGCATCGTGCCCTTCTTCTACCACACCACCATCGACTGGCACTGGGAGTACAGAACGACCGCCGAACTTTCGCAGGAGGATTTTTCGCGTTATCTGGACTATCTGCACGACTCCGTGAAGCTGCTCTGCACCAATTACGGCCCCATCGGCGGCCTGTGGTTCGACGGCAACTGGGCCCGGCGGCAGGACGACTGGCGCGAGGACCGGCTCTACGGCATGATCCGCAGGTACCAGCCCGAAGCCATCATCATCAACAATACCGGACTGGGCAATCTGGGCCGTCTGGGACATCCCGAGATCGATTCCGTCACCTACGAGCAGGGCAGCGGCGAACCGCTGGACCGCGAAGGCCATGCCAAATACATGGCCGCCGAGGTCTGCCGCACCATGAACAGCCATTGGGGACTGGGCGGGAACGACCTGAATTTTCTCTCTCCGGCGGAGGTCATCCGGCTGCTGGCCCGCTGCCGCGGATGCGGAGCCAATCTGCTGCTCAACATCGGTCCCGAGGCCCAGGGAAAAGTTCCCGAATACGAGAAACAGCTTCTGCGCAAGACCGGGGTCTGGTGCCGTCTGTACGAGGAGGCCGTTTACGGCCCCAGGCCCGCGGCGGGGATCGTCTGCCGTCAGGGCGATCTCATGCTCCGCGAGGGATCCGACTTCTACTACTTCGCAAGCGGTCTCGGCCGCTGCGGCGACTCCAACGTGACCGTGGGCGCGAACGGCATCGGCTCCCGCGCCGTGGATAATTTCACGGAAAAGGTCACTTCCGTCCGCTGGCTGGACAACGGCGAAGAACTCGATTTCGTTCAGGATCCCGCCAAAGGGATGCTCTCGATCTTCTGCACGGGATTCCCCTACGGCACCGACACCGTGGTCCGCGTGGCGAAGATCGAAACTAAAGCCTGACGAGACAGCCGATCCGCAGAACCGTCGCGGCGGCCAGCACGGGCCGGAGCGTCCCCGGAAAAAGCAGGAAGCACGCGAGGACTCCCGCCAGAGCCGTGCCGCAGAAAAATGCCGTGACAAGGCCGTCCCGCGAGGCTCCGGGCTCCAGCAGGAGTTTCGCCCCCGTTATGCCGCATGAGGCGGCGGCAGCGAGGGCCGCGGCAAGGGCGATGCCCGACTGACCGTGCCAGCCGGCCGGAACGGCCGGAACCGCGAGAGACCACGGCAGAACGATGGAGCAGACGAGCAGAAGCCGCTCGAATTTTCCCTTTCTGCCGCAGAAGGGGATGCAGAGGGGAAGGCACCAGAGCAGCGCGGTCTCCGGCAGGGCGGAATAGATCCGGTTTTCGGCGACGAGCAGAAATGCCGCAAGCACGATCAGGGCCGCCGAGGCGGCGTTGTCGGCTCCGGCGATGAACGACGCGCCGCGCCGGGTCCGCGCCGCCCCCAGATGGACCGCAAGCCAGAGAACGCCGAAAACGCACCAGAACAGCGCCGTGCGTCCGGCGGGGGGCGAAGACTCCCGTGCGGCCGGGAGGGGTTTTCCCGGAGCGCCGTCCCCCGAAAAAAGGGCGGTGAAAGCGCCGGGAGGCATGAAGGTCCTGTCGCCCGAAGCGGCCAGATGCCGCTGCAGGCGGGCGTCCAGCGCCTGCGGGGAGACGCCGGAGGGCGGGAGCTTCCCCGCGGCAAAACGGCTGTTTCCCTCGACCGACGGCACCGGCACGGGGGTCTCTCCCGGGGGAAGAAGGGGCAGGACCGCCTCGGGGAAAACGACGCATCCGCGCTCCCTGCGGGTCACGGCGAAAAGTTTTTTCACCAGAGCCTTCCGGGCGGTCTGCGGCCAGCGGGGAAGGACTTCCAGAGAGACGAGGTCGTAAACGGGGGGCAGAGCGTCCAGCCGCGTGCCGACGGGGACCGGGTCGTCCACGGGCAGAGAGGTCAGTTTTTCCACGTAGGAAAATTCCCGCCACGGGGCCGCGGGCAGGTCGCGTCCGGATCGCGTCACCTGAAGCACGGCAAGTTTTCCCGGCGCGGCGGCGGGAACGAGCGACGACGGCAGCGCCGAAAGGGCCGCGGCACGCTGTTCGGCGCGGATGCGCGGAAGATCCTCCGGACCGCGCCACATTCTGACATGAAGAAGCACTCCCTGAAGCAGCAGAAACGGCAGCACCAGCCAGCGGATGTATTTCGGACGCACGGAGTTGACCAGCAGGAGCCCCGCAAGCCACATGGCGCTCAGTCCCCACCAGACGGGGGCGTGATCCGGGGACGGGAACAGCACCGCGCCCGTTCCCGCGGCCAAACCGGCGGCGAAGGGGAAGAAGGTGTTCTTCCTGCGCGTCCGCACAAAGTATGCGGCACAGCCGCCGACCGCGAGAAAACACGAAACCGGCGTGACGAAGGTCGGATACGCCGCAAGTTCGACCGTCAGCAGGACCGCGCCGCAGAGACCGGCCCAGGGGGAAAAACTCCCGCGGAATTTGGAAACGACCAGAAAACCCGCCAGCGCGGCGAGGGAGCCCGTGAGAAAAAAGAGCCCGATCTCCTCAGGACGCCAGACGGCGCGCAGAAGCAGAAGCGCCGCCGCGGCGGCCGGATGGGCTCCCGCGAGAAACAGGATCATTCCCGGCGGGATCGGTCCTCTTTGCGTCCGGTTCGTCATTTCCGGCGGGGAAATTCAGCGCTGTGCGCGGGGAAAGCCGAGGACCTGAAGGAAATTCGCCGCAAGTTCCGGCCAGGTGCGTACATCCATACGGTCGGAGGCCAGTCCCACGCCGTGGGGGCCTTCGGGGTAGACGTGCAGTTCCGCCCGGCGGCCTTTTTTCCACATGGCGCGGGCGAAGCGCACGGAGTTCTCCACGTTCACCGACTGATCCGTGGCGGTGTGAAAGAGAAACGCGGGCGGCGTGTCGGGCCGCACCTGATTTTCCAGCGCGGCAAGTTCGAGGAAATCCCTGTCCGCAGCCCGGGAGCCGCCCAGCTGGTTGATGGAGCCCTGATGGGTGATGCCGGGCACGCTGCTGATGACGGGATAGCAGAGGATCATGGCGTCGGGCCGGGCGCTGACGCCGTCGATGCCGTCGCCCGCGCTGCGGTCGACGTCCAGCGCGACGGTGCCGCAGCAGGCGGCGAGATGTCCTCCGGCGGAGAAGCCGAGAACGGCGATGTGTTCGGGCGAAACGCCCCACTCTTTTGCGTAAAAGCGCATCATGGCGATGGAGCGCATGGCGTCCTGCTGGGGCGCGGGGTAGCGGTACGGGGCCACGCGGTATTCCGCCACGGCGGCGTGAAAGCCCAGCTCGTTGAATTTCTTCGCCACGCACATATCTTCGTGGTCGGCGCGGTTGGTGTAGGCCCCGCCGGGCAGCACGATCACCGCGCCGAGGGGAGAAGTCCGCCCTTCGAGAAGCGCGAGTTTGAGATAGGGCTGAAAATCGTCTTCGACCTTTCCCGTTCCCGCGGATTTGCGGTCGGGCCAGAGATTGAGAATGCCGTCCATGGGTGTTCCTCCGGAAAATACCTGTTGACAATTCATCAAATATAACTCCGCAGGGCGATTTATTCAACCGCTTTGACGCTTTACGGCTTGCATTTTGGCCGCCGCGCGGTTAAATTACGGGCGGAACACGAAAAGGACAGTCACTTCAGAAAGGAAATTCATGGAAAGTCTGCGCATCAACGGCGGCCGGGTGACCGGAGGCGAGATAACCGTCAGCGGAAACAAGAACGCGGTCCTGCCGATGATCGCGGCGCTGCTGCTCACCGACGGGGAGATCACGCTGCGCAACGTGCCGGATATCCGCGACGTGAGGAGCATGCTCGAGATCGCGGGCACTCTCGGCGCGGAGTTTTCGTTCGAAAACGGCACGGTGCGCTCGAAGTGCCCCCGGGTCACCGATACGCTCATCCCGAAAGAACTGTGCTCCAAAAACCGCACCAGCATCCTGTTCGCCGCGCCGCTG
This sequence comes from Lentisphaeria bacterium, assembly GCA_017454215.1. Taxonomy (GTDB): domain Bacteria; phylum Verrucomicrobiota; class Lentisphaeria; order Victivallales; family Victivallaceae; genus UBA1784. Next base: position 11,949 of record JAFTDL010000349.1, read on the forward strand.
ATCGCCCGCTGCGGGCAGGCCGAACTCTATCCTCCCGGCGGCGACGTCATCGGACGGCGGCGGCTGGACGGCCACTTCTACGGTCTGACCAAACTGGGCGCGTCCATGTCCGGACAGGAGACCTACCGTTTCCGCGCGCCCAGAGGCCTGCGGGGCCGGGAGCTTTTCCTCGACGAAGCCAGCGTCACCGCCACGGAGCAGATCCTTCTGGCCGCCGCCACGGCGCAGGGACGCACCACCCTCGACAACGCCGCCTGCGAACCCCATGTGCGCGATCTGGCCCTGTTTCTCAACACCCTCGGCGCGAAGATCTCCGGCGAGGGGACCAACACCATCGTCATCGACGGCGTCGAGAAACTTCACGGCGGCGAATACACCGTTTCGGGCGACCACATCGAGGCGGGCAGTTTTCTGGCTCTGGGCGCGGCCACGGGAACGGAAATGACCATCCGCGGCACCACCCCGCGCCACTTCTGGATGCTCCGCCGTGTCTACGAACGGCTGGGGATAAAAATGCGCCTCTACAAGGATCATATCTTTCTTCCCGGCAACCAGATGCCGAGAGTTCAGCGCGACTACGGCGGGCACATTCCCCAGCTGGCCGACGGCCCCTGGCCCCAGTTCCCCTCGGACATGATGAGCTGCACCATCGTTGCCGCCACCCAGTGCGAGGGAACGGTGATCTTTTTCGAAAAGATGTTCGAGAGCCGCATCTACTTCACGGACAGGTTGATAAGCATGGGAGCCAACGCCATCGTCTGCGATCCCCACCGGGTGGTCATCACGGGCCGGGCGGCTCTGCACGGCCAGAACATGTCCAGTCCCGACATCCGCGCCGGAATGGCCATGGTCATCGCCGCCCTGTGCGCCAGAGGCGAGAGCACCATCGACCATGCCGAGATCATTTACCGGGGCTACGAAAACCTCGTCGACAAACTCGTCTCCCTCGGCGCCGACGTCGAGGCCATAACCCGGAATTGACGGAGTGACGGAAATTTGACGGAAAAGTGACGAAATATGCGCATCTTTTTGTCACGCAAAAAATTACTTCTTTCCGTTTTCGCCGTTTCGGCGGCGGTGAGAGCAGTCTTTTTCTGTTTCTGGCATGAGAGCGCGTTCCGCTTTTATCACCGGGTGCCGGGGCTGGACATGCAGACGCTGCTCCGCTTTTCCGAATGGGGGCCGGGATATGAATTCAGGCCCCTCTTCGTCGTCCACAGGATCCTCATTTACCTGGTCTGGCTGGTCTGCGGACGGCAGCACTGCGTGGAGGCTCTGGTCGTCATCCAGAGCCTTCTCGCCGCGGCGGGGGCGGTCATGCTGGCCGATGTCGTCCTTGCGCTGTGGGGACGGCGCATCACGGCCCTGTGCGCGGGGCTCTTTTACGCCCTGTACGGTCCCCTGCTGCTGTACGATTTCTGCATTCTTCAGGAGAGTGTGACCACGACTCTCATTCTGGCCGGGGTGTGGGCGTTCGTCCGCTGCCGCGCCCGGAAATATCCGCGGCAGGGGAGTTTCCGCACGGGGCTGCTTCTGGGGCTCTGCTCCGTCGGCCGTCCCGCGGCGGCGGCTCTGGCGCTGTTCCTGCCGGGCTGGAGTTTCCTCGCGGCTCCGCGCAGGAGGCGCAGCGCCCTTCTCATGGCCGCGGGCGTTCTGGTCCTGTGGGCGGCGGCTTCGATTTTCAATTTCGCCCTCTCCGGATACCGGGGGCCCTTCTTTCACGTACTGCCGTACACGATGCGCTACAATGCCGAAAAGGTCCCCGCGGAAAGCGGAGAGACGGCGGCGAAACGCCTCTCTCTGGGACTGCCCGGCCGGGCCGCGAAATTCTTTCTCGCCTGCGAAGTACCCGAAAACCTCAACTATTACTTTCTGCGCCACCGTCTGACTCTCCTGAAATTCCTCCCCGGACCGGGACTGCTCATGCCCGTGGCCCTCGCGGGATTCCTGCTCATGCTGGGCCGGACCGGACACCGGGAAGGGGTCGTCGTTTTCACGATCGTGCTGCTGGCCCTGCCGCTGGCGGCCCGGGAACCCATCGGCCGCTACCGTCTGCACCTCGTCCCCTATTTCGTGGTCTGCGCCGCGTACTTTTTCAACGTTCTGCGCAGGGGCGTTTTCAGGACCAACGTGCTGTGCGGGGCGTCCTTTGCCCTGGCCCTGAGCGTGAACTTCATGTTTTCCGATCCGGGCTTCGTCCGCGCCGCGGATCATGTCGCGTGGGCGCTGGCCGAAGAACAGTCCGCCGGCGGCAAGGTCACTTCCGCCTCTCTGCGGGAGTTCGCCGCGGGCTGGCGCGACAGCGGATGCGCCGACAAGACCTGCGGCGTCAACCTGATATTGCGCCTCATCGGAGCGGGCGATCTCTCTTCCGCGGCGAGGGTCTGCGCCGAAGGAATTTCCGGTCCGGCGCAGGAAAAATCGGTCTACCGTTACTACCTGGCCGTCATTCTTGTTTCCGCCCGCAATTTCGACGCCGCCCGGAAGGAACTCGAACAGGTCCGCCCCGGGGAGATCCCGGAATTGGCTCCCAAACTCGAACGGCTCCGGAAAATCGTCCGCGAAAAACACCTCTGACGATTTGCAACTTGCGCGGATCGTGCTATATTATCCGGATGGAGTTTTTTCCATAAAACCAACAATGGAAACGGCAAAAAAATGAACATCTTGGCAACCAACGACAACATCAGCGCGCCGGATTACCTGAGACAGGATTATCTGCGCGAACTTCAACTGGTCCGCCTTTCCAAGATCGTGCGGCATGCCTATGAGAACGTCGGGTTGTTCCGTTCACGGATGGACGAGCGCGGCCTCGGGCCCGACTGCATCCGGAGCCTGGACGACCTGGCCAGGCTGCCGTTTATGATCAAAGCCGATCTGCGCGACACCTATCCCTTCGGCCTCTTCGCCGTTCCGCAGAGCGAGATCGTGCGTCTGCACGCCTCCAGCGGCACCACCGGCAAACCCATCGTCGTGGCCTACACCAAAGAGGATCTCGACGTCTGGGCCGAAGTGATGAAACGCTCCTTCGCCAGCTGCGGCCTCAGCAAAAAAGATATCGTCCAGATCTCCTACGGATACGGACTTTTCACCGGCGGTCTCGGCGCCCATTACGGCGCGGAGTCGCTCGGGGCGACCGTGGTCCCGGCCAGCGGCGGCAACACCAAGCGTCAGGTGATGCTGATCCGCGACTTCTCAGTCACCGCGATCTGCTGCACGCCGAGTTACTTCCTGCACATGATCGAGGAAGCCAAGGCCGGCGGCATCGACTTCCGCGAGCTGCCGCTGCGGGTCGGCATTTTCGGCGCCGAACCGTGGACGGCCGGGATGCGCGAGCGGATCGAGTCCGGCGCGGGGATCGAGGCGTTCGACATCTACGGACTTTCGGAGATCATCGGTCCCGGCGTCCTATATTATGTGAGGAGGTCTAAATATGAATAATGATTATAATTTTAAAAACTATATCATGAGTGCTATAAAAGATTTAGGCTTTAAGGAATTCACTGATATTCAAAAAAGAGTATTTGATAATATCAA
>JAFTDL010000350.1 GCA_017454215.1 Lentisphaeria bacterium
GGCGAATTTCAGGACATCATCCCCGACCGCCACGCCATGACCCCCGATCAGATCATCGGCGACGTCGAGTCGGTCTTCCGCCTGATGGATCTGCTCGACAAACTCGAGGAACGCGAACGCAAGATCCTCGAGATGCGCTTCGGGCTCAAGGGCGGCCGCGCCCAGACCCTCGAAGAAGTCAGTCAGGAGATCGGACGCACCCGCGAACGCGTCCGCCAGATCCAGAATCAGGCGCTCGCCAAGCTGAAGCAGCTCCTCGCCGACGAGAGCGGTTTCAACAACAGCAACAACGACTGATCTTTCGAAAACGGTTTGCGCGGGGCGGGGGTATCTTCGAGGATAAAACCCGCCCCGCGGCGTTTTTCGGGCAAAAGCGGCTCGAACGGCGCAAGCGCCACTTGCAAAACGCGAAAAACATATTATCGTGAATAAGAACGACTTTCGAGGGAGGACTTCATGGGCAAACTGGTGAAAATTCTCTGTTCCACCATGACCGTATTCGTCGTGGTGCTTTTCGGCAGCGCGTATCTGACCTTGCAGCTGGAAGCGAAAGCTCCGGATGCCAACATCAAAAATTACAGCGATGCGCTGTGGTGGTGCCTCCACGCGTCGTCAGTGGGGAACAGCGACGTATTCCCCGTGACCGTATACGGCAGACTGCTGGGGGTGTTCGTGATCATCGTGGGGTACGGCTTGTTCACGATCAACGTGGGTACCATCAGCGCCGCCCTGACCCACATGCTGAGGGAGGCCCATTACGACAAACTCTTCAGGGAGTTCGGCAAGGACCACCCCAAGGAGTGAACGCGCGGGCTACTTTATCTCCGTGCCCGGCGGCAGGTAGCCGAGAACGAAATAGCGCGTCTTCTTTTTGCCGAAGCGCGAGCCGAACTTGATCATGCAGCGCCGGAACACGACTTTCGTGCCCGCGCGTTTGAGAAACTCGTCGAAGTCCTTTTCCCTGGCGTCGATCAGCAGCGCGCCGTGCTTCCTTATCCTTTCGCGGTAAAGGTCGATCATCACGTCGTCGTCGGGTTCGCACACCGGCGGGTGCTGTCTGCTGTAATGGTCGAGCAGCGCCGCGAAGCGCAAGCCCCCCACCGCCACCGGGATCGGCTTATCCGAATGCTCCTTCCAGAACGTCTCCGCCGCCTCGACCACCGGCGCGGGCTCCATGTGCACCCCGTCCGAAGTCCGGCACAGCACGTCGATCACCATCCCGATCAACACCGCCGCGATGAACGCCGCAAGCAGTATCGACAGCCGCCTGAACAGCCTTTTATCCACTTCCACCGGGCAGAGCGACATCACCGCGATCCCGCTCAGCGACGCGACCGAGCACAGCCACATCAATATTATGTCCGTCCCCGTCAGCGCGAGCACCAGATACACCGCCCCCGGCAGCAGCGAAACGACCCCGGCGAAGTGCAGCGCCTCGCGGTTTTTCGCGGCGGCTTTCCACCCCGCGAGCGAAAACCATTTGCCGCCCTCCGCGCGCGGAGCCCCCGGCAGCAGCGCCAAAGCCACCGCGACCGCCTCCATCGCCAGCGGGTACAGCGCCGCCCCCAGCACGAAAAGCGGCATCAGGATATTGTGCTTCTGCTCCAGCCGCGATCCGACGTGACCGAAACACACGAAGTGGTGTTCGACCAGCCAGTTGAGGTGCGGCGCAAGCACCGCGAGAAAGATCAGCGCCGCCAGATACGGCTTCCACGAAGCCAGTCGGCGGCGGTACTCCCTGCGCGTCATGACGACGATCGCAAACCCGACCAGTATCAGCCCGAACGAGTATTTGTTGAGTATCCCCAGACCGCAGACCGCCCCGAGCAGGCTCCACTGCCAGACCTTGTTCTCGCGGAGCGAACGGATCAGCAGATACGCCGCGATCGGCGCCAACGCGATCTCGACCAGATAGGTGCAGAACTTCATCTCCGACGGCGTGTAGTACAACAGAAAGTAAAGCAGCAGCGCCGCCGCCGCCGCCCGGTAACGCTCGAAGAACTGCCGCGCCGTCAGAAACGTGAAAAACACCCCCAGACCGATGCTCAACTGCGCCGCGAGATACAGCCCCCAGTCGCGGTGTCCCGTCACCCACGAGAAAAAGTATCCGAGCCACCCCGACAGCGGCGGGTGCTTGCTGTAGCCCCACTGCATTTCCTCGCCCCAGACGATCGTTTCGTAGATGTCGATGCCCAGCACGCGCTGAAAGATCGAACACTGCAATGTCCACACCAGCACCGAGACGAGGATGAATGCCCCCAGCACCAACTCCGGACGGTCGAATACGCTTTTTCTGTTCCGCATGTTATATCTATGCCTTTCCGTCTTATCTTGACGACGCCCATGCATACAATCCGATGGCGCCGACCATGATCGTCGCCATCACCGCCCGCCGCACCCAGACCCGCGCCGGAACGTCGGGTTCGACATCCGACCAGCCCAGTCGCGCCAGCAGCACGCCCAACAACACCGACACCACCCCGCGGCTCGCCTGGATGATGCTGCCGAAAACCACGCCGACGATCCCGAACGACGCGAACAACAGCAGCATCGCCGTGAACCGCAGCACCGAATACGGCAGCGCACCTTTGCAGGCATCGCCCTCGAACTTCATCTTCAGGAACACCGCGGCGGCGATGATCCCCAGAAACACATACGCGAGCGACGTCGCACAGATCGCCTTCAATGTCGCGGCGTCGCCCGGCATCGCCTTGACGAAGATCGCCCCCGTGATGTCGGTGGTCGAAAATCCCAGCAGCGCCAGAACGAGATACAGCGCCCCCCTGCGGCCGATGCGGATGCCGGAAAAGTTCATGCCGACGGCGGAAACGGCGGTCAGCACCACCGCCAGCAAGTGCCGCAGATTCAGCTCCGATCGGAGGAACGGGTACGTTATCAGCGCGATGGATATGACCTTCATCCCCAACAGCGAACTCAGCCGCGAGGCTTCGATCTCGCTCAGCGCCTTGAAAAAGCAGTAGAAGGCGACGTGGTACGCCGCCACGAAAACCGCCATCGCCGCGGAAAATTTCCACAGCTCCGCGCCGCGCGGGAAGGTCGTGAACGGACACGTCGCGGCGAAGACCGCCGCCCCCATCATCCCCATCAGCAGCTGCGAATAGATCACCAGCTTGACGGAAGAGTGAAAGCGGTTGCCGAAGCGCCGCGAAAACACGTACGCGGATGACTGCATCACCGCGCTGACGAGACCGATCGTTACCCCGAAAAACATGATCCCCACGAAAAAAACCAAACCGCCGTAGTCATTCATAAAAAATACACCGTGACGCCCGGATATTCAAACCCGGCGATCCGTTTGCGCCGCCTGTCCGTTCACGATCGCCGCATTATTGAAATTGCCGTAGGCATAGTGTATATTATCATTTCACAATGTAATACCGCCAACATCCAATGCGGGAGCACTTATCATGGATGCAAAATTTTCGTTTCTCAACAAGGTCGACCGCGATCCCGGCAACCTCATCAAGGGGCTGCAGCTGGTCCAGGCGGCGGAGGGGTATGTCTCCGACGACGGCATCCGCGCCGTGGCGGAATACTTCTCGATACCGCCCGTCGAAGTCGAGGGCGTCGTGAGCTTTTACGCCCAGTTCAAGCGGGTCAAGCCCGGCCGCCACAAGATCTCGGTATGCGACGGCACCGCCTGCCACATCAAGGGCGCGGCGCAGGTTTTGGAATGGATGCGTCAGGAGCTCAGGATCGACTCCGGCGAAACCACGGACGACGGCAAATTCTCGCTGGAAACCGTCGCCTGCCTCGGGTGCTGCAGTCTCGCCCCCGTGATGAGCGTCGACGGCAAGGTCTACGGCAAGCTGGACCGCAAGAAGATGGTCAAAATACTCAAGGAGTTCTGACAAATGGATCCCCGGATAAAAATACTGCGGATCGGTGTCGCCAGCTGCGGCATCGCCGCCGGAGCCGAAGCGGTGCAGTCCAAGCTCAAGGAGTGCGCCGGCAGCATCCCCGTCGTCGGTGTCGGCTGTCTCGGCAGCTGTTACGCGGAACCGATGGTCGAAGCGGTCCTCGAGGACGGCTCCGGCATCCTCTACGGCAACGTCACGCCGGATGACGTTCCCGGCATCCTCGAACTCGGCGACGCCAAGCGTTTCACTCCCCCGCCGCAGCGCGAGGCGAAACAGCTCGTCAGGGTGATGGCGCTCGCGGGACGGATCGACCCCACGGATTTCGACGACTACGTTTCCCACGGCGGCTACGCGGGTTTGAAGAACGCGCTCGAAATGTCCCCGGAGGAGGTCGTCAACGAAGTCAAGCTTTCCGGTCTGCGCGGGCGCGGAGGCGGCGGCTTCCCGACCGGGAACAAGTGGAGCTTCCTCGCCGCCAAAAAGGCGGAGCAGAAAATACTCATCTGCAACGCCGACGAGGGCGACCCCGGGGCGTTCATGGACCGTTCGCTGATGGAGAGCGTGCCGCACCAGATGCTCGAAGGCATGCTGATCGCCGCCCACGCCACCGGAGCCACCAAGCTCTTCATCTACTGCCGCGCCGAATATCCGCTGGCGATCAAGCACCTCCGGATCGCCATCGAACAGATCCGCGAACGCAAACTCAACGTCATCGACGGGCGGACGCTCGACATCATCATCAAGGAGGGCGCGGGCGCCTTCGTCTGCGGCGAGGAGACCGCGCTCATCGCCTCGCTGGAGGGCAAACGCGGCACGCCCCGCTTCCGCCCCCCCTTCCCCACCGACAGCGGTTACATGAATCATCCGTCGATGATCAACAACGTCGAGACCTTCGGCAATGTGCCGCTGATCCTGCGCGAAGGCGGCGAAGCCTACGCGAAGATCGGGACGGCGGGCAGCAAAGGAACAAAACTCTTCGCTCTGGCCGGAGATCTCTCCAATCCGGGACTGGTGGAAGTGCCCATGGGGACCACCATCGCCGAGATCGTCTTCGAGATCGGCGGCGCCGACCGCGACAAGGTCAAAGCCGTTCAGACCGGCGGTCCCTCGGGCGGCTGTATCCCGGTGGAACTCTTCGATACGCCGGTGGACTACGATTCACTGAAGGCGCTGGGCGCCATTATGGGTTCCGGCGGCATGATCGTCATCGGCAAGGACCGCTGCATGGTCGAGACCGCCCGGTACTTCCTTGATTTCACCCATCGTGAAAGCTGCGGCAAATGCACTTTCTGCCGCGTGGGCACCACACGGATGTTCGAAACTCTGGAACGCATCGTCGCCGGCAGGGGACAGGAGTCCGACATCGCCCTCCTCGAAGATCTGGGCAGAAAAGTCAAGGCCGGAGCCCTTTGCGGACTGGGGCAGACCGCTCCGAATCCGGTGCTGGCCACGCTCCGCTACTACCGCAATGAATACGAGGAGCACGTCAAGAACCACCGGTGCCCCGCCCATCAGTGCGGCGCGCTGGTGAAGCTGGAGATCGATCACGCCAGATGCGTCAAGTGCCGGATGTGTGTCAGAACCTGTCCCGTCGGCGCCATCGACGGAGACTTCCGGATCGATCCCGAAAAATGCACCCGGTGCAACAGTTGTCTGGACGTCTGTCCCAAAAACGCCATTTCCCGGACGGACATAGGAGAGTGATGAAGAAATGAATATCGAATTTACCATCGACGGACGGTCCGTTTCCGCCGCGCCCGGCCAAACGATCCTTGAAGCGGCCAGGGCGCACGGCATAGAGATCCCTTCGCTCTGCCGCGAACAGCGCGTCAGCCGCACGACCAGTTGTTTCGTCTGCGTCGTCAAGGACTGCAAAACGGGACGTTTCCTGCCGTCCTGTTCCGCCTGTCCCGCTCCGGGCCAGGCCGTCGAATCGAACACGGATGAAGTTTGGGATATGCGCCGGACGGCATTGAACCTGCTTTTGAGCGAACACTCCGGCGACTGCGAAGCTCCCTGTGTGCTCGCCTGTCCCGCCCACGCGGCCGTGGAGGATTACGTCCGCGCCGGGAGGCAGGGAGATTTTCTCAAGGCTCTCACCATCATCAAGAAGCGCATTCCGCTGCCCATGACCGTCGGCCGCGTCTGTCCGCGTTTCTGCGAAAAGGACTGCCGCCGCAATGTCTACGGCAAGCCCGTCGCCATCAATGAATTCAAGCGTCTGGCCGCCGATCTCTGTTACGACAGCTACATGGAGGACCTTCCCGCCGAAACGGGCAAAAAAGTCGCGATCGTCGGCGCGGGTCCCGCCGGATTGTCGGCGGCCTATTATCTCCGTCTGGCCGGTGTGGCCGTCACTGTCTTCGACGCCATGCCGGCGGCCGGCGGCATGACGCGGTACGGGATCCCCGAATACAGACTGCCGAAAAAGGCCGTCCTCGACCGGGAACTCGCCCATTTCGAAAAACTGGGCGTGACCTTCGAGTTCAACCGGACTCTGGGAAAAGATCTTCAGCTGGAAACTCTCAAAAAAGAGTTCGATGCCGTCATCATCGCCATCGGATGCTGGAAAAGCTCTGGGCTCCGCTGTCCCGGCGAGGAACTGGCCGTCTCCGGCATCGATTTTCTGCGGCACGTTTCTGAAAACGGCAATGTCGCCCCCGATCCCGGCCGGACCATCGTCGTCGGCGGCGGCAACACCGCCATGGACTGCGTGAGAACGAGTGTCCGTCTCGGCAGTCCCGATGTCCGCTGCTTCTACCGCAGAACGGAAGCGGAGATGCCTGCTGAAAAGATCGAGATCGCCGAATCCCGCGAGGAGGGCGTCAAATTCGAATTTCTGGTCGCTCCGGTCAAACTGGAGAAACGCGACGGCAGTCTGATCCTCACCTGCCGCCGGATGAAGCTGGGCGAACCCGACGCCTCCGGCAGACGCAAGCCCGTGGAGATCCCCGGCAGCGACTTCGAGACGGTTGCCGATACGGTCATCGCCGCCATCGGTCAGAGCACCCGTGCTCCGGAAGGTCTGCCCGTCAACCGTTTCGGCTACCTCGAAAGCGAGGCCCCTGCCCCCGGACTTTATGCGGCGGGCGACTGCGTTTCGGGCGCCGCCACCGTCGTTGAAGGCATCGCTTCAGGCCGCCGGGCGGCCGTTGCCGTATGCAAAGATCTGCTGGGCATCGGGGAGGAGCCCGAATCGAAGATATTCGTCTCCCGCGGCGCGTGGCAGGAACTCAAACGCGACGATCTGGTCTTTCTGAGAACGGATGTTTCGGAGCGCGACAGGGAGAAACTTGATTTCATTTCCCTCGACGAGCGCAGGACGACGTTCAAGGAGGTCACCTCCACTATGCCCCGCGAACGGGTGATGGCCGAGGGCGAACGCTGCATCGAGTGCAGCTGCACCGACAAGAAAAACTGCAAACTGCGTCGGCACGCGGATGAGTACAACTGCGATCCTCAGGCTTTCAAAGGGGGAAAGCAGGTCCTTGCCTACGATACGCGGCATCCGCTCATCATTCAGGACCGCGGCAAGTGCATCAAATGCGGCACCTGCGTCAAGATCTGCAGGGAAGTTGTCGGCAAGTCGCTCCTTGCCTTGAAAAAACGCGGATTTTCCACCTGCGTCGAAACGGCTTTCAATGCGGGATTCCCCGAAAGCTGTTCCGATTGCGGCGCCTGCGTCGAGGCCTGTCCCACCGGCGCGCTCGACTGGCGGCACAAAGCCTGACATGAAAAAAACGGCTGTCGTCCGCACGCTGGGGTGCCGCCTCAACAGCGCCGACACGGCGTTGATACAGGCCAGACTCGAAAGCATCGGCTGCACGGTCCTCCCCGATGACGCCGTGTCCTTCGATCTGGCCGTCCTCAACACCTGCGCCGTGACCGCGGAGGCCGTCAGAAAAAGCCGGCAGGAACTGCGAAAACTGAAAAAACTCTGTCCCTCCGCCGTGATCGCCGTTGCCGGATGCGCCGTGGAAGCCGCCGGAGAAACGTTCCGTCAGGAGGGGGCGGATCTTATTCTGACCAACCCCGACAAGCGGGATCTGGCGAAGATACTCTCCGGCCATCCGGCGCTGAACCGCGCAAGCGGTGATATGACCGGAAACTTCCGGGAGTCGGCGGAGGCTGTGTTTCCGTTCCGGAGCCGGGCCTTCGTCAAAGTGCAGGAGGGATGCAATAATTTCTGCACTTACTGCATCGTGCCGTATGTCCGCGGACGGGAACGCTCCCGGAAATTCGACGAGGTCGTTTCGGAGTGCCGCCGTCTGGTCGGGGCCGGGTTTCCGGAGCTGGTGCTGACGGGCGTCAACACCTGCGCCTACTCCGATGAAGGCAGAAATCTGGGCGATCTGGTGAGGACCGTTGCGGCTCTGCCGGGAGATTTCAGGATCAGATTGAGTTCGACGGAACCCCATATCAACAACCGGTCGATCCTCGACGTCATGGCGGAAACGCCGAAAGTGTGCCGTTTTCTCCATCTTTCGCTCCAGCACGGCAGCGACCGCATCCTGCGGGCGATGAACCGTCATTATCTGGCCGGAGAGTATGCGGATTTTGTCGCGGAAGCACGGGCGAAGATCCCGGATATCCATCTGGGAAGCGATGTCATTGCGGGATTTCCCGGCGAAACCGATGAGGATTTTTCCGTTTGCGCCGATTTTGTCAGGCGGATGGCCTTTGCCAATCTGCACGTATTTGTCTACTCGCCCCGTCCGGGGACGCCTGCGGCGGTCATGCCTGACCGTCCCGCCGCGGAGGTCGCAGAACGCCGGGCCGCGGGATTAAGACGGATCGGACAGAGAAGCAGGCAGGAGTTCATCCGTTCCCAGATCGGCAAGGAACTTCCGGTCATCTTCGAGACCGTTTCGAACGGAGTTGTCAGGGGATGGAGCGACAACTACATCCAGCTGACCGTTCCCGCCGATTCCGCAAGGACCGGCGCCATTGTCAGGATCATCGGCGATGAGAAAAATCTCGGAACGCAGAATGTCTGATAAAAAATTCCGATTTTTCGGAGAATGGATGGATTTCATCTTGAATAATTTGTCAAGACGGCTTATATTCGCAGAAGTATTTTGAAAAAAACGAAGGATCGTCAGTGATGAAGAAAAGATTTTTTCTGCTTTTTTTTCTGTTGCCCGCAGTGACGGCATCGGTTGTGCACGCCGCGGCGGAACGTGCCTACCGGGATGGTGAATTGAGCATGATCACCCGCCTGGCGACATGGGTGTTCTACCGCAATCACTACCGTCCGCAGAAAATCGACGGAAATTTTTCACACACCCTCTTCGATGAGTATTTCGACACGCTGGATCCGCAGAGGCTCTATTTCACCCGCCGGGACGTGGCCGAATTCAGCTCTTTCCGTGACGGTCTCGGTCCGTCGCTTCTCAAGGGCGAGACGGAATTTGCGTTCAGGCTTTATCAGCTGTACAGAAAACGGCTGGGCGAATTCATCCGTTTCGCCGAAACGGAGTGCCGTACTCCGGCGGACTTCACCGTCGACGAATACTGGGATCTCAAGCGCGACAAGGCCGAACGTCCCGCCGATGCCGCGGAACAGCGGGAACTCTGGCGTCTCAGGGTCAAGAACGACCGGCTCTATTACCACCTCGTCGACAAGGCGATGGCCGAGGACAAGGATCTGCAGAAGGATAAAAAGCAGGAGGCTGCCGCGGCGGCGTGGAAGTGGGCCGGGACCACACCTGAAAAATGTCTGCTCAAACGGCTCCGGGATATTTCCAACGAAGTCATGAAGAAGGACCGTATCGACATTCTCGGCACCTATCTCAACACGCTGGCTCAGGTCTTCGGTCCCCACTCCAGCTATTATCCGCCGAAACTCTCGGAGGATTTCGATATCAACATGAGTCTGTCGCTCACCGGCATCGGGGCAACGCTGTCAAGCGACGACGGGTTCATCAAGGTCGTTTCCCTTGTTCCCGGCGGTCCCGCCGCAAAGGACGGCCGTCTCCGGGTCGAGGACCGCATCGCCGCGGCCGTCCAGCAGAATCTTGACGCGACGAATCTCATCGACATGCCGGTGTCGCAGGCGGTCCGCTACATCCGCGGCCCTGTCGACAGCCGCGTCTGTCTCGGCGTGCTGACCGACAAACGGGGAGCCAATCCCCTGCCCCTGAACTCCGTTGTGACGTTCCTGACTTATTTTTCGCAGCTGACCGGACTTCCCGATGTGTCGGGAGCCTTTCCCGAGTGGCGCGGCAATATCTATCTCAGGCCCTACGTGCTGAAGCGTTCCAAAGTGGAACTGGTCGACAACGGAGCGAAGGGGAAAGTCCGGAGCGTCAGGAGCGCCGACGGCAGGACCCGCAAAGTGGGCGTTCTCGAACTGCCGAGTTTCTATCACGATTTTTCCGCCGTCCGCCGCGGAGACGCCAATGCCAGGCGCTGCAGCGTGGATGTGGAAAAGATCCTCGCCGATTTCAACCGGGAAAAGGTGGACGCCGTTCTGATCGACCTGCGTCACAACGGCGGCGGCAGTCTCCCCGAGGCTCTGGAAATGACGGGCCTCTTCATCAGGACGGGACCGATCGTTCAGGTGAGAAACACCGACAAAAGCATCGATGTGGAGGAAGATGACAATCCCAAAATGGTCTACTCCGGTCCGCTGGTGATCCTGACCAGCAAACTTTCCGCCTCGGCAAGCGAGATTTTCACTGCGGCTCTGCAGGACTGCTCCCGCGCCATCGTCGTGGGCGACAGCAGGACTTTCGGCAAGGGAACGATCCTCAAGGTCGAGGAGCTCACGCCCCACTTCCGCTGGCTGGCGCGGCGGCTGCCGGCTGGATCCGCGACATTCGAGACGGCCATGTTCTACCGGATCACCGGGGATTCCGTCCAGCAGCTGGGAATAACGCCGGACATCAAACTGCCCTCCTTCACGGAGGAAGTCAAAATCGGGGAAATGTTCCTGCCGCACCATCTGCCGTTCGATCAGATCCAGCCGGTCCCCTGCGGGCAGTTCGACACCGACATCAGGCGCAAGGCGAAATTGCTCGGGGAAGCGTCCGCCAAACGCATTCAGGCATCCCCGGAATACCGGCTTCTCAACAAACGCATCGCAAACTACCGCGCGCACCGGGACCGGACCCGCATCAGCCTTCTCGAGTCGAAACGCTGGGCCGAGTACCGTACCGTAAAGGAGATGGACGAAGCTGCGGAACGTCTGCTCTCCGGCGATCAGGAGCTTAAGAAAAAGGACAAGCCGCTCAGCGATCCGGTCCTGAACGAGGCCGTCAGCATCGCCGCCGATTACGCCGCGATGAAGTGATCGCAGGCGTCACTCCGCGCCGAACCAGGGATTGGCCCGAACGAAGCGGCGCAGCGCAGTGCGGTGTTCCGCGTAGCGAGGGTCCAGTCTGCTCAGCTGTCTGTAAAACGCGGGAGAGTGATTCAGTTCCGCCCGGTGGGCCAGTTCGTGACAGATCACCGAGTCGACAAGATCCGCGGGACATCTGACGAGGTGCCATGAAAAATTCAGATTGCCCTGGGCCGAACAGGATCCCCAGCGGGTCACGGCGCCGTTGACGTGGACTTTTCCGATGGGGATGCCGAATCTCTCCGCCAGAATGCCCGCCCGCGGAACGATGAGCCTCCCGGCCAGAGAACGATAGACCTTTTCGAGCATCCTGAGCCGTTCCGTTTCACTTCCCGGCGGGATCATGAATTTTTCTCCGTCAAACTGAACCAGACGGTGACTGGTGACGAGCGGATAGCCCTGCCCGAGGCAGAGAAGCATGACGCCGTCTTTCAGTACGGGGCGTGTTTTTTTCAGGAACTCCGCCCGCTGTTTCAGCCGTTCGACGATCCGGCGGTGACGAAGGAGGAGCGCCTGCGCTTCCTCTTCGGTGTAGCCGACGGGAGCATGAACTTCGATTTCGCCATCGCGGCCGATGCGCAGGGAGATCCTCCTGCGGCGGGGAGAGAGAAAGAGTTTCATGGTCTTCCGGAATGCCGTCAGGCCGACTTTTCGTTATCGAGAAAGATCGCCAGCACCAGCAGACTCAGAAGCAGATAACTCCAGTCTCTCCGGCCGGTCTGATGGCTCGACCAAAGTTCCGCAAGCCGGTCCCGGTCGATGAAACCGCCGCGGCACAGGTCTCCGTCGAAAAGCGTGCTCTGCGCTCTGTCGCGCCAGTCTTCGCGCAGCCAGCGGGCCACGGGCACGCCGAATCCCCGTTTGGGACGTTTCCGCAGTTCCGGAGGAATGACGTCGGCGAATGCCTTTTTGAGGATGTGTTTGCGATCCGTTCCGTGCAGTTTGCAGTTCATCGGCAGACTGGCGGCGAACTCGACGACCTCCCGGTCGAGGAACGGCGACCGCACTTCCAGACCGCAGGACATGGAAGCCGTATCCATCTTGGGCAGGATATCGCCCGGCAGATAGGTGAAGACATCCAGTTCCGAACAGCGTTCTTCCCTGTCGCGGGCCGTCAGGTCGGGTTCGACGCGCGTAAACACTTCGCTGGAGTCATGACGGACGGCATCGCGCATCATCTCGCCGAAAAGACCGCATTTCACCTCGGACGGGCAGCGGTCGAGAAGGTCGAAATAGGCACTTTGACCGTCATCCGACAGCAGACGGAACAGGCGGCGCAGACGTCCGGGAAGAGTCCGTTCTCCCTTGTCGGGGAGCACGGATGCGGCCACCCCGAAGAGTTCCCTGCGGAGAAGCGGAAACAGCATCTCGGTCTGCCGCAGGATCTTCATGGCGACATAGCGGTCGTAACCGCAGAAAAGTTCGTCGGCGCCGTCTCCGCTGAGGGCGACGGTGATGTCCCGTCTCGCGAACCGGCACAGCTGCGCCGCAGGCAGAATGGAGGCGTCGGCAAAGGGCTGACCGATCTTGCGCAGGAGTCCAGTCAGCTGATCGAAACTGCCGGGAGAGATCACCTCTTCGTGACAGACCAGTTCCACGCCGGGAAGACGCCTGATATGCTCCGCCGCGCAGCGGGCGGCCGAACGCTCATCGTAGAGAGCATCCGCAAATCCCGCCGTGTACGCATCGCACCTGCGGGGAGCCAGCAGTTTCGCCGCCGTTGCGGCGACGATGGTGGAGTCTATGCCGCCCGAGAGAAAGACGCCCAGCGGCACATCGGCGACCAGACGTTTTTTTACGGATTTCTCCACCAGTCCCCGCAGTTCACGGACAGCGTCCTGAAACTGAAGATCCTGAGGCTTGAATGCAAAATTCACGTGCCAGTAGCTGCGCAGAGAGAGCGTGCCGCTGTCGAGCTGGTAATCCAGCAGATATCCGGGCGGCAGTTTTTTCACCTTGCGGTAGATCGTGTTGGGTTCCGGAATATACTGCAGAGAGAGAAAATCGCTGACGGCGTTCATGTCGATATCCCGGCTCATGTCGGGGTGTTTTTTCAGGCCGCAGAGTTCACTGGCGAAAATCAGACTGTTCTTGTGCAGAAAATAGACCAGCGGTTTTTTCCCGATCCTGTCCCGCGCCATGAGAACGCGCTTTTTGCTTCTGTCGTAAACGGCGAATACGAACATGCCCGAAAGGAGCGGCAGGAATTCGCTGCCCATCTGTTCGTAAAGGTGGATGAGGACTTCCGTGTCGGACTGCGAGGAAAAGTGATGCCCGATGGACTCCAGTTCTCTGCGGAGTTCCCGGTAGTTGTAGATCTCGCCGTTCAGGACCACCGTTATATTCCCTCTCGTCATGGGCTGGCGTCCGGTCTCGATGTCGATCACCGACAGACGGCGGTGTCCGAGGGCGACGGTGTCATCCGAAAAAAAGCCCTCGGCATCGGGTCCGCGGTGGGCCTGGGCGTCCGTCATCAGACGAATGATCCGGTCGGCCTCCTCGCGGGAACGGTAATTGAGTATTCCGCTTATCGCGCACATGAATAAGAGTCCTTTCATTCAGGTTTATTAATATAACTTAAGTTGCCCCGTTTTCAATTCCGCAAACCTTGCAAAGCGGGAAAAAAGCTGTATATTAACGGAACCGGGAAGAAAGGAAAAAACAGGGAACGGGAGAATGATCGACGAAATCGAAATTTTACGCAGACTTCCCGCCCTTCTGCCCCTGAACGGCAGGATCTCCGTCGGCGCCGGTGACGACTGCGCCGTCATAAACATGCCGGGCAAATGTCAGCTCCTGGCCGCCGCGGATCAGGTGATCGAAAAAGTTCATTTTCTTCCGGAGACCCCGCCGCGGCTCGTGGGACGCAAACTGATGAACCGCAATCTGAGCGACATCGCCGCCATGGGAGGAACGCCGCTGACCGCCCTGCTGACCGTTGCCGCGGGGGAAAAGGATTCCCGCTGGGTGGAGGAGCTCGTTTCCGGAGCGGCCGAAGCCGGAAGCGTGTTCGATGTGCCCATCTGCGGCGGCGACACGGCCGCCCTGCCCCATGACGGCGCGGCGGCCTCGCTGACCATTCTGGGAGAAGTTCCCCGGGGAACGGCGGTCCTGCGCTCGGGAGCCCGTCCCGGGGACGGCGTTTTCGTCACGGGCTGTATCGGCAACTCGTTTCACTCGGAACATCACCTGAATTTCACACCGCGTCTTGCGGAAGGCGCGTTCCTGCGTCCCCTCGCCTCGGCCATGATCGACATCAGCGACGGACTGCTGCTCGACGCCATGCGTCTGGCCGATGCCTCGGGAGTGTCGGTCATGCTGTATCCGGAGGCGGTCCCCCTCCGGACCGGAGCCGTCGCGCCCGGGGCTTTCTCCGACGGTGAAGACTATGAACTGCTCTTCACTTCGTCCCATGACGTTCCGCAGATGAAACCGGAAAAAACCGCGGTCATTACGCGCATCGGTCAAGTCGTTCCGCGTCGGGCGGCGCCGGTCGTCACGCGGGATGGCCGCCCGTTCACCATGGAAAACAACGGATATGTGCACAGGTAACAAAGAAGTCATCATAAGCCGGTCGGAGACGGAAACGGAAAATGCCGGCTCCCGTCTGGCACGAAACCTCGCCGCCGGAAGCATCGTTCTGCTCCGGGGCGACCTCGGCGCCGGGAAAACGGTGTTTTCACGGGGGTTCGCCCGGGGACTCGGCGTGACGGAGGTCGTGTCGAGTCCCACCTACACCATCGTGCAGGAATACGAACTGCCCGGCGGCGGCCGCCTCTATCACCTCGACCTTTACCGGATCCCGGGCGTTGACGCGGCGCTGGCTTTCGGCGTGGACGAGTTTCTCGACGATCCCCGCGGCATTGCTCTTGTCGAATGGCCCGACCGGATCGAGGGCATCCTTTCCCGGAACGCCGTCAATGTCAGACTGGAACATCTTTCCGACAGCGAAAGACGCATAACGATATGCCGCTGAGAGATGTGTTTTTTCCGGCGGATGATGAAAAGGAAAATCTGCCGCTCCGCGTACTGATCCCCGCCTTTGTCGGCGGCTGTCTGTTTGTTCTGGCTCCCCTGCCCCGGCTGCTCACGGTGCAAGACGGCGTTTCCGCCATGCTGGCGTCATCGTTCGTCTCGCCCGCCGCCGGGATCGTTCTGATGGCGGCGCTTCTCGTTCGTTCGGGCGGATGGCAGACGCTGCGGATCCGTCCGCCCGACGGGAAAGACCTCCGGTGCTGTCTTGCCGGGACCTGCCTTGTCATCGCAACCTGCGCGGCGGTCAACGCGCTCTGGAAACTGCTTCTGAAAGACTGCGGGATCCCCTACGCCGAGGAACAGGCGCTCATGGTCCTCGCAAAAAATATTCACGGAATGGATTTTGTGCTTCTGGCGCTGCTGGTCACGATCCCGGTCCCCATTGCGGAAGAGCTGCTTTTCCGCAGGATCCTGTATGCGCTGCTGCTGCCCGCGGGAAGAGGGTTCGCCGTGATCGCCTGCGCAGCGGTCTTTTCGGCGGTCCATCTCTATCTTGCGGGTATCCCGGGGCTGTTCATTGTCGGTGCGGGATTTCAACTGCTCTATCTGCGCAGAAAAAATCTCGCCGTATCCATCTTGTGCCATTTGCTTTTCAACGCATGCGCCGTCGCTGCCGCCGCGTTTGCGGCGGACTGAAACAGGCGCGGGAGGCTTTTTGTGAAACGTATTTTGTTTGTCTGTCACGGCAATATCTGCCGCAGTCCGATGGCGGAGTTCGTCATGAAGGATCTGGTCGAAAAGGCTCATCTGAAAGAGCATTTTCATATCGAATCCGCGGCCGTCAGCTCCGAGGAGCTGGGGAATCCCGTTTATCCTCCCGCAAGAAGCATTCTTGCCGAACACGGTCTCGCCTGTGCCGGGAAACGAGCCGAACTGATGACGGAACGGGATTATCAGCGTTTCGATCTCATCGTCTGCATGGATGACAGCAATATCCGCCGGGCAAAGCGCATTCTGAACGGCGATCCGGAAGAAAAACTTGTGCTGCTGATGAATTTCACGGACCGTCCCGGGAACGTATCCGATCCGTGGTATACCGGAGATTTTTCGGCGGCGTGGCGCGATATTTCAAAGGGCTGCCGGGCCCTTCTCGACAGACTGCTGCAAGACGGCGTCGGAACGACGCGGGACTGACGACCGGATCAGAAGAGTTTTTTTATCAGCACGACAGCCTCGGCGGCGATCCCTTCGCCGCGGCCGGTGAAGCCCAGCTTTTCGGTCGTCGTGAATTTGACCGAAACCTGATCGAGGGCAACGCAAAGTCCATCGGCAAGATTCGAGCGCATTTTCTCCCGCCACGGTCCCAGTTTCGGGGCCTGGGCGATCAGCGTCACGTCGGCGTTGACGATTCCGTAACAGGAGAAGCGGGGGGATCTCATCACGTTTTCGAGCAGATGCATGCTGTCCGCCCCGGCGTAAGCGGGGTCGCTGTCGGGAAACCATTGACCGATATCTCCCAGAGCAGCCGCGCCCAGCAGCGCGTCGATGAGAGCATGAACGGCGACATCCGCATCGCTGTGGCCGTCGAGTCCGCGCTCATACGGAATATCGACGCCGCACAGGATCAGTTTGCGGTTTTCGACCAGACGGTGAACGTCATACCCCTGTCCGACTCTGAACTCCACGGCAGACTCCCTTCTTGAAAAGCTCTGTTCCCTTCCCCCGAGCCCCTGTCCTTTTGCGGGAAAAGCGGAGTGTTTCGGAACAGGATCCGCCGACCCGTGCGGGAGACAGAGCGTCTTGAAAAAAAAGAAAACTTTTTCCCGGTGTCGAACGGAAAAAAGTTCTCATCGAAATCTTTTCAGGGAAGAACGACCCTTACTTCTTCTTCGCAGCGGCCGCCTTGGCAGCCATATCCCGCGCGTGGACACGCTCCAGATACGCTTTGCGGCGGTTGCGTTTTTCAACTTTATTCAGCTGCTGACCCATTTTCGACTCCTTGGTTCCTTGTTGCTGTAAAAACAGTATGAGGTATAATATAACGCGCGAGGCGCGCGATTGCAAACGCCCGTCGGAAAAAAACGCCGTATTCGGACAAATTACTTCAAAAAATCGGGACGTGAACGGAAAAAGCTCCATTCCTCGGGATGCTCGACCGCCTTGCCCGGCGCCAGAGTGACCAGCGGCGAAAGTGTCTCCGCCTCCAGCATGCCGCGCGTGGTGAAAAACTCGCAGTTGCACCCGAAATCGGGATATTCGCGATCCCGGTACGCGGGAAAACGCTTGACAAGGTAGGCGCCGTCCAGCTCGCAGGCGATGTATCCGGCGGAGTTGAACACGCCGAACTTCAGCGGTTCGCCCGAGCCGCCCTGCTCGCTCATTTCGATGAAGCGCTTCCCCCACTTGAAACGGGGATCGGACATATCGGTGTAGGGCCACATGGCCATGGCCCGCGCCGGCAGCAGCGCGTGTCCCTCGCCCCTGCCGTTGGGCATGTATTTTTCCTGCGGCACGATCACCCTGCAGCCGGGGGCGATGACAGTGAGCGCCCACGCCGCCAGACGGATATCCCAGCGTCCCGTGTTGAATATGCGGTGGAGGATCCTGACTTTCCCGTCGGCCAGACTGATCTCCAGTTCCTTGCGGATGCCGTTCTCGACCTCCTCCGGACAGATGAAAGTGACGGTATCGTTGTCGATTTTGTACGGGACCGGGACATTATCCACGAAATAAGAACGGGGCGCGGCCTCGGGCGCATGCCAGAGACGGTGACCTCCGTAGCTCTGCCACGTGTTTTTCCGCACGGAATCCAGCTGTTCCCTGAATTCGCACATGAAATTCCGGCCTCCGGAAAAACCGGCGCCGATAATGCGCGGACCGAAGGCGGTCGTCGCAAAAACATCAATGCCGCCGTCCGAAAGTCTGATGCAGTCGCGAATGCCGTGAAATTCGCATTTTTCGGTTATCATGTTCACATCCCCCCGTTTCATTCGTTATTCGTCCGCAAGACCCCCTTCCAGAGAGAGAGGGGGTGGTCGTTGTAGGTGTATTCCTGCGGCAGAAGATTGGTCCAGCTTCTGTCGGCGGTACCGGGAAATTCCGTTCCGATCAGGAAAACGACGGATTCTTCGGCGGGTATCTCGTCGATGGAGCGGATCTTTGTCGCCTTGACGCCTGCGTAAAACAGTTCGCCGTAGAGGTCATTGATGCCGATCTTGTACAATTTTTCGCAGCCGGCGGGAGCCAGAACTTTTCTGAGATCCGCGCCGATACGGCGTTTGTCGGTTTTCTGCGCCCGGTACGGAGCCATCACGCCTCCGTAAAAAATACCGCACGAAACGGAGACCAGCAGCAGCATGATCCAGAGCGGCTGCTGTCTGCGGCAGGATCTGAATATGAGAAAAATGATCAGCAGCAGAATGCAGCAGACGGCGACGACGGCGGGAAAGTGAAGCGCATCCCGGAAGGCAAGGGAGTTTTTGAGACTGATGAACAATCCCAGCCATTTTTCGGGAACCAGCAGCACGGTGATGAAAGCCGCGACAAGTCCCGCGGCCAGAAGTTCGCCGGCAAAGAGGATCCCGCGCACGCGTTCGCCGTATCGGCGAGTTCCCAGTTCGTAGGTGATGCCGGTCTGGATGGCCAGCGGACCGAGCAGAAAGAAAATATCACGCGACTCCCGGTCGTTGAAGAGCCAGACGATCGCAAGGATAACGAAAGTCAGCGTTCGCAGATAGCGGCTGAAAATGGGCGTCTTGTCCAGTTCCTGCAGGGCGACGCAGAAGGGAAGCCAGGCGATCAGCGACCACGGCAGGAGCCTGAGCGGCAGGAGCAGAGGAAACTCTATGATGTCCAGAAAATATTTCTTTTTGTAAAACAGAACGCTGTCGATCCAGAGATCGTACAGACTGCCGTCGGAGCGGAGAAGGAAAGGAAAAGTCCATGCCGCCACGACGCCCGCGAGCAGCAGTACGGCGACGACGAAGCCCGGACTGCGGAATTTTGATTTGACCGACAGCGGTCTTCTGAAAAAAAACATCGGCGCGATGAAATACAGCAGCATCGAGAAACCGCATGAGAGAAAACTCAGCGCGGTCAGCACCGAAGAGCAGATCCACGCTTTGTTCCAGTTCGACTTGCGGATCCCGTAATAGAAGAACACGAGCTGGGCGGAGAGCAGAAAGAACGCCCCGGTCGTCGCGGGATTTCCCTCGACGGCTTTCTCCATGGCGATCAGCGGAGTGAGGTAAAACGCGGCGGCGACGAATCCGGCCTTGGGCGTTCTCTGACTGGCCGCGGCGAAGTAGACGAGGACGCCGCCCGCGGCGAGCATCAGCATGGAGATCCCCCGCATGACCAGTTCGACCGGCGCTCCGGTCAGGCTGTGGATGCCCCATGTCGCCGCGGGGAATACGGGGACGGCATTGTATTCGGGAACGCCGTGGGCCGTGACCAGCAGTGAACGGGGATTGAACTCCACGGCTTCGACGGCGAAAACACATTCCTGCCTGAAAAGTTCTCTTTCGGCCGACAGCCACGGCAGATAGATCACAAGAAACGCCGCCGCAAGCGCGCAGACGCAGGCGGTCCGGCTCCAGATACGTTCAGAGTAAGGTCCCATATTCCGTAAAAATCGAGTTCATTCGCCGTCCGGCATCATCACCGCACAAGTTTCGACACGGCCTTGAATGCCGGATGTTTCGCCGTCCGCAGCAGCATGAAAAGAATGGCCTCGCTGCTCGCGACCAGCGCGCCGGACGCCCGCATCTGGGAGATCGCGCTTTCACGATCGCTCTCCCTGCGGCTGGCGACGGCGTCCTGCGCGACAATGGTCCGGAACCCCGCTTCGAGACTCTCCAGCACGCTCTGAAAAACGCACACGTGGGATTCGATCCCGCAGAAAATGAGTGTCTGCGGCGGACTTTTCTTCAATCCTTCCGCGAACAGCGGTTCTGCGAATACGGAAAAACCGGTTTTGGCGATGACGGGAGTTCCCGGCAAGAGAAGTTCAGAAAACTCCGGGAGCGTCGCTCCCAGTCCCTGCGGATACTGTTCCGTAACGATGACGGGCATTCCCAGCTCTCCCGCGCCGGAAAGCAGCAGTTTGATCCTGTTCCCGGCCTGTTCGAAGCCGGACATGGCAGGAACGAGACGCGCCTGCACGTCGATCATGACAAGACGGCTCGACGCCGCTTCAGGAAAAAGACTCATACATTCATCCCCTTCTCAATAATTTCCGCCCGTGGACACACCTGTCAGCGCCACGGGCAGAAGTGCGATATCCCAGGTCAATTTGAACGGAGCCACAGCCCCCAGCGTCGTGTTCTGGATCCCCGTTTTGAAATATCCGAACGGCCACCCCAGCAGGGTCTGCCCCAGTCCGAGGGGCAGACGGAAGATGCCCACCATGTCGTAACCGATCTTGACCATGTGCACCGCGCCGGACTGCATGCCCCTCATCACGTAGGGCGTTGCGATCGAAGCCGCTTTCAGGGCCAGCGGGGCGAACACGGCCATGGTCACTGGGTCCATGGCGCGAGCGCGCGCCGGCGCGAAGAGCGCCATTGCCAGCAGAATGAAAAAAATCGCTTTTTTCGGCATCGGTCCTGTCACTTTCCGGTCATGCCCGGCATGTTCCTCAAATGTCCCTGTTGAAAAAATACATCGTCAAATGCGTTTCGTCAACCGCGCGTATATAAATTCAACGAAAAAGTCAGCACAATATTTTCAGCGCATTGACAGAAAACATGACGATCCCGGCGAGAAACAGCACGCAGTAGACGCACAGCCGGAAGATCCTCTCGTCGGCTTTGCGGTGCAGAAAGTCCCCGAGAAACATTCCGGCCAGAACGAAAGGCAGGGCGACGAGAAAACTTTTGCCCATGCCGGCTGTCCAGACGGTCCCCTGAAACGTCCATTCGGCGATGCGGATGAAGTTCATGGTCAGCCAAAGCATGGTCAGCGTCATACGGAAGAGGCCCTTTTCGGGCAGCGCACGGGAGGCGTAGATGATGACGACGGGGCCGCCCGTGCCGAATGCGCCGTGAACGATGCCCCCGAGAACAAGGAGCAGACGCATGAGGACGCCCCTGCCCCGTCCGGCGGGGACCGGAGGAGCCGTTTCTTTTCTCAGTGTCCTGATGCCGCCTCCGGCGCCGACGGCGATCATGACGCAGGCGAGGAGCAGACTCAGCGCGGGCGCGGAAAGACGGTTGAAAAGAAAGATGCCGACGGGCAGACCGGCGGCGACATGAAGCGCGATGAAAAAGTATTCCTTCCACACCACCGAACGCCAGGAGCGAAAGGCGATGTACAGAGACAGCAGGACACTGAGCGTGCAGAGATACGGAACGCTCATTTTCAGGCCCAGCAGCATGCTTACGAAAGGCAGCGCGATGACCGAGCTCCCGAAGCCCGTGATGCCTTCGAGCGTGAACGAACAGAAAACGACCGCCCCGGCGGCAAGCAGTGTCGTCAGATCTTCCATGAAACGGACTCCGCGTTCAAAAAACAGAACGGTCCCGGCTGACCGAAGGACCGTTCATCGACGGAAAACGCGGATAATATATCCCGCCTGTTCCGATTTTTCAACAGCAGCCTCAATCGGGAAAGCCGTTTTTGAGATACTCCCGGTAACGGTCGTAGAGGTGATGCGCCGAGGGATACATGCTGTTGGGACTCATGAAGTGCGAAAACTCGAAGGTGAGCGCCTTTGTCACCCCGGCGCTTTCCGCGGCTTTGAGTTTTATCATCAGCTTCTCCCACTTGATGGGCAGAAAACGGATGGGCATATCCCGGTCGAAAGTCTCGCTGTTGGTCCAAAGCTCTATGCCGTATTTATCCGCGAGCCGCTTGTTGAGCAGCATCGCAGGGCCCAGTTCCTCGTAGGTCACGTGGCCGTCCTGAAAGGCGATGATGTCCACGTTGCCCGCAACGGTCTTCATGATGTGATTCCATGAGCGCTCGTGATCCTCGAAATCCAGATCGTGAGCGCCGGGCTCATTGGGCATCCATGCCTTTCTGCCCAGCATTCCCGGAGAGATGAGCGTCGGCAGATTTCCGGAGATCTGCTTGCAGTAGCTGCTGTAACGCAGGAACTCCTGAACGATCCGCTCGTCCCGTACGGCGATCTCCTTCGACAGATACCAGCCCTTGAATGCTTTCCTGTGCCCGTAGCGGGACCAGACTTCGTCGAGCAGGCGGCGCTCCACATCCCACCGGGCCTCGAGATCGACGTCCCCGTACTGGCCGTTGTGACGCAGCGCGTAGGTCCCGAAAAAGTACCGCATACCGTATTTTTCGGCCAGATCGAGGAACATGTCGACCAGATCGACGGGCGGCTTGTAACAGCCGAACTCGCCGACGAGTATCTTCGACGGATAGGTGATGAATTTTTCCAGTCCGGAACGGATCATGATGACCGTGTCGATCCCGATCGCCTTCATGGCGGCGAAATCCCGGTCCCACTCTTCCCTGCCCCAGTTCTGATGGGGGATGTCCGAACTGATCTCGTCGAGAAACGTTGCTTTTATCCGAATGCCCATAACTGCCTTTCTCTCATTTTGAGGTGAATACGTAAACAGAACCGTTCAGAGTGACGGCGACGACGGTGTTTCCGGAGACGGCGGCCTGAGCCATGATCTGGGAGTCCAGCTGCGCCTGCCAGAGGCGTTTTCCGGAAGCAAGATCAAGCGCGTACAGTTTGCCGTCGAGGGCGCCGCAGATCACGGTGTTTCCCGCGACGACGGGCGTCGCCGAAATCTCCGCGTATCCGTTTCTGTGACAGGGCGTCGACGGGATCAGGGCCCGTCCGGGTTTGAAATGCCATACCGGTCTGAGGGTCGCTCTGTCGAGCGCATGCAGTCCGTCGGGAGAGCCGAAAACGATGATCTTTTCGGTCACGGCGGGAGCGGACGCCGTCTCCATGCCGGCGGGCTTGTCCGTCTCCTGAAGGATCCTTCCGTCGGCGGGATCTATGACGAAGAACTTCTTTCTGCCCTTGAAATAGATCTTTCCGTCAGCGTATACGGGAGAGGCATCCAGATAGGTGAAGTCCCTCCCCCGGGCCAGAGTCCAGAGGATCCTGCCGGTCGCCGTGTCGAAACCCTTCAACCCGTACCGCCAGGAGACGCCGGAAACGCCCACGCGGCCCGCGACGGCGACGCCGCCCGTCCAGACGCCGCCCGTCTCACGGGTGGTCCTGCCCTGATAACGGATCTTTCCCGCGGCGCAGTCGACAAGGATGGGCGCTTCGTTGTAAAGATAGAGCGTCCCGTCGTCCACGACCGCGGCGCCGTACATGCCGTTGGTCTTTTCCACGTCGGCGACGGAGGTATTCCAGAGGATCCTGCCGTCGCTCCGGCGCAATGCGGTGATCTTGCCGTCCGCGCCGCAGACATCGACGGCTTTGTCGTCACAGGCCGCGCCGCCCCTGACCGCCGCGCCGACGGTCCCTTTCCAGAGGAGCTTCCCGCTGGAAGCGTCAAAGGCAAAAACTGCGGAATTTTCCGCCGTGTCGTTGTCGCTGACCGTGACGAAGATCCTGCCGCCGGAGATGACGGGACAGGCGTGGTGGATCGTTCCGCCCGTCTCCGCTTTCCAGCGGAGCAGAAGAGGCGTGCCGATCTTCCCGGGCACGACCGCGTTGCGGCTGCTGCCGCGTCCGGACATGAGGTAGGGCGAACCGAGTTTCACTTCCGGCGCGGCGGGGTCGGGAGACACGACGGGGCCGCCGATCTTCCCGGGATTGGAATAGACCGTTTCCGAAACAAGTTTGCCGTTCTTTTCCCTGAAAACGCGGAAAGCCCGCGGCGAACCGTCCAGTCCGCCGCTGGGCGCGGGGGAACACTCCCAGACCGGAATGCCGTTGAACTTGCGGCAGAGCAGACTGTGGGTGTGTCCGCAGATGAAGCCCGCGATCTTTTCAGCGTGTTCGGCCATGAGGTGCTCGATCACCCGGTCGCCGTACTGGGGCGGTTCGTGCCGGTGGATGACGATCTTTTTACCGGCGGGAAGCAGAGCAAGCTCCTTCTTCAGCCAGTTGAACTGGTTGTCGGGATCCTTGAGATTCCGCTCGTAGACGATGTTGTAAAAGCGGAAATTTCCGGCGTCGAAGGAATAGTAGACGGGGCCGAAATTCCTTTCGTAGGCCTCGCGGGTGTGCTCGGTCCCCTTCTTTTCCATATCGTGATTGCCGGGAATGACGAAGACGTCCATCCCGCACAGCGGCATTTTTTCGGCATGAACGGGGAGCCCCACGATGTCGCCGGAGTGGAGCAGAAAATCGCCTTTCTCCTTCCGGCCGAGATCGGTGATCTCGCCCAGCCAGGCCTCGGGCCCGCGGGCCTCGGTGTCCGTCACCTGAAAGAACACCAGCTGACGTTTTCCCGCAGGAACGAAGCCGAAGTCGAAATCGTCGTCGCCGACGCTGCGGAAGAAGGGAGTGCTGCACCTGTATCCTGCCGGACGGGAAGCGAAAACAAATCTTGCGTCCGAGTTTTTGGCGAGCTTGAACGTGCCGTCGTCACCGGTCCGCACGATGTCGATGCCGTCGGAGACGCGGACTCCGGCAAGACCTTTTTCGCCGTCGTCCCGTTTGCCGTTGCCGTTTTTATCTTCGAAGACGATCCCCGAGAATCCATCTGTTTTCTTTTTCGCCTTCCCGACGCCGCGATAAGTCACGCTCTGGCGGATGACGGCTTTCCCGCCGTGAGGAATACTGAAGTGATAAAGCGGTTCGACCGTGAGGATCCCGGCGCTTTCCCGCCACAGATGAACGCCGTAGCAGCCGTCGTCGAACCTGAAGTCGAGCGCTTCCTCTTCCCCGAAGGAGTTGACGGCAAAGCGGACCTTTGCCCCGTTCCATATCTCTTTTTTTGCGTTGGAGAACTCAAGGCGCGCGTCCTTTCTGTGCCACACGGTCGAAGTCTGGGAACCGACGGGAGAAGAGAGTTTTCCCGAAGTGACGCAGGCGGCGGCGCCCGGCAGCTTTCCCTCGGGGATCAGCGTTCCCGGCATCGGAACGTTGCGCACGCGGGCGAAGAATTCGATCGCCTTGCCGGAACCGGCCTTGTTGACGATCTCCCATTCGCAGACAACGGTATTTCCCTTGTCGGCAAGAGAGATCCGCTTGACGATCTCCACGCCGGTATACTTTTCAGCCTCGGGATTGGCGTCCTCGGGCGCAGGGACCGTATAGCGGAATTCGAGTGCATCCCCCCTCTTCCGGGCGGAGAACTTCTCCCTTCCGGAGATGAAAGGAACGACCAGTTCCGCCAGACGGCCGCGGGTCCCCCGCAGGGCCAGCAGGTCGTTGAGCGCCGAAGCGGCGGAACGCCAGCCCATGACAAGAGCCTGATCGTCGGCGTTGATGTAGATGCTGCGCCTGGAGCCGGAGAGCTTGAGCATAGCCAGTTTTTCGGGCCGCAGCAGACCGTGGGCGAGAGGATCCTTTTCCGCGGTCTTTCCCGACGCGGAGTCGAGAAATTTCCGCAGTTCTTCGGTGATCCTGCCCGCGGGAGAAACTTTGTTTTCGGCGGAAAACTCCCAGATACCCGCATCGCAGGCTGCGATCCTGACCAGATATTTTCCGTCGGAAGTCCGTTCCGGCGCGGAGCATCCGGCAAGCGCGGCGGGAACGAGCCGTCCGTCTTGGGGTGCAAGTTCGAGAATGACCTTTTCCCCGGGGTGATAGTTGATGACCGTCAGCAGAAGTCTGTCCCCCAGTTTGTGCACGGTATGACGCAGACTGGGAATGAAATCCGGCGTCTGCATGACGAAACTGGCGCCGTCGTCGGAGAGTTTGCGCCGGACCGTGTTTTTCGGGGAAAAAGCAATGGCATCGTCGCAGCGGGTGCCCTCCATGTAGAATTTTTCGGCCGCCCCGACGATGCGGGAAGCCCGGAGCATTTCGTGCAGATAGGCGCCGTCGAAAAGGTCGTTGGGCCAGAAACCGATGCCGACGCCTCCCAGCATGGCGGTGGCGACGATGTTGAGTTTCACGCCGCGGGGCGTATAGCGGATGTAAAACCGGCGGGAGACCTCGGAGGGGTCGATGAAGGGGAACCACGGCGTCTTCAGATGCCTGCGGTTGAACGCGGTGGAGTCGTAGTAGCTGACGCCCTCGAAATAGGGCATGTTGCGCATGTAGTCCAGACCGATGTTGTCGCTCAGGCGGCAGTCGACGGCGCACCAGTCGGCGATCAGGGAACCGGTGTGGTGCAGGATGTCGGTTACCAGAGTGACTTTTTTCCCGGGGAAGTGCTTGCGGCAGGCGTCGTAATAGCGCTGAATGATCTGCCGGTGCTGTTCGATCCTGAACTTGAACCAGACGCCCGTGTGCCGGGAGAGGATCTGCTCCATGGTCGGAACAGTCTTCATTCCGGCGAACTTTGCGAACTCTTTCCGGCAGACCGGGCAGAAGCAATGGCGGGTGGGATGAGGTTCGAGGTCGAGATCGATGAGGTCCATTTCGGTTTTCCCCGCACGCTCGCGCAGGAGCGTGGGAAAATAGTTGTCCCAGATGAAGCCTTCCGGGTCGCGGATCAGGTAGTCCGGGCAGAGCACCTCGTCGGGTTCCCGGGGTGACCGGGGAAAGCAGAGCGGGAATTTAACGTTCCGCGCCTTGGGATCATTGCGTTTCCACCGGGCGAACCCCAGCCGCGGCATGCTGCCCATGCTGCCGACCTCCATGGATTTCAGGAAGCCCGCCGTCTTCCTGCGCAGGACCTCCTGATCCGCCCGGCGCCACGCCCATGGGTCGATGCAGATCACCTGCGGAACGGACAGGGCCTTCCAGAGCCTGATGTGCTGTTCGCCGATCTCGTCGGGCGCCCCGATCAGATTCGGCACGAAGGTGGGACAGATGATGAATTTTTCGGGAACTTTTCCGCCGAGATCCAGCGGCGGCAGGATCTCGAGAAGCAGCGGCTGCGGCGCATCGCCTTCGGCGTACCACCTGCCGGCCCCCTTCTTCCCGGGCTCGCCCGTCGCCCGGACGAACACCCGGTAGGAGTTGTTCCACGCGTTCCAGTCCTTCATCACGTGGGGAGGCAGAACAAAGGTGTAACGGGTCATGCCGCCGGCAAGTTTTTCGCGTTTCGGCGTTTCGCAGCTCCATTTCCAGACCGCGCCCCTGTCGTCGGCGGGACGGGTGGCGGCGCCGCCGATGATCTCGAAGCCTTTGGGAAGTTCAAAGAAAACGGACTGCGCTTTTGCCGGTCTCTTTCCTGTGAAAGTGCAGTCCCAGGTGGCGATGAAATTCTGTGAAACGCGGTACTTCCCGTTCTGAAAGTCAACGGGGACGAGATTCAATCTTTTTTTTTTTACCGCAGGCCCGGAAGCGGCCGCCTTTTCATCGACCTCTTCGAGACTTATATCGGCAAAATCGGCGGTCCCCGTGGCCAGAGTCAGCGAAAGATAAAACGAAACGAGCTGATCGGGTTTCAGCTTTCCCGTCTTGAAGGTGCCCCGGTAGTCGGTCCAGCCGGTGGTGCCTTCGATCATGTGCCACATTTGGGCGGCGCCGGAGAAAAGATACTTCCCGGCCGTGACGCTGATGCCCGCGCCGTGGGTGACCTTGTTGGGCAGCTGGCGCTTCACGTCCTTCGTCCGCATGCGGAACTTGAACATGTAGGTGGCGTCGGGTTTGAGTTTCAGCTGCTGGACGCAGAGCGTCGCGAACTTGTTGTCCTTGTCGTTGGTGAGCGAGAGGTAAAATCCGTCGCCCTCCTTCTTTATCTCGCGGGTGCCGGGACTTTTGGTCCACGAACCGAAAGTCCAGGATTTCGCGCCGTTGGTGAATTTGCCGTTCTGAAGCAGATTCTCCCCCGCCTGCAGGGCGAAAAGGCACAGCAGGACCCAGATGACAGCAGTCTTTTTCATGGAATGTGTTTCCTTATGTTGCGGTCGGGCTCAGAGCGCCTTGATCGAACCGTGAACCTTATAATAGTCGAATCCGACCTTGAGCGGAACTTTGTAGTCGCTTGCGGTCATGCCGTCCTTGAGGAACACGCCCCCTGTTCTGGCCCCGGCGTGTCCGTCCATGTACGCCACCTGACATCTGCCGTTGGAAACGGGAGAAACGGTGCTGCCGTAAGGACGGGTCTCGCTGGCGCCGTGGCGGTAGCGGGCATAAAGCAGACTGGCGGCGACGATCTGATTTTTCACACCGCTGTCGTAGCAGTAGATCGCCTTGGTCGCCTGCGTGAGAGAAGTCGTCTTGCGGAAAAAGTTGTAATCGGCAAGTGAGATATACCCGGCCAGCCACGGATTGACTGCATAGTGGGTATAGCGGAAATCATCGCTCGGGTGGAATTTTCCGGCCTCGGCGGGACAGGCGAAACTGCCGGTGGCGATGTAGCCGTTGTAGGTCAATCCGTATCCCGGACCGCAGACGCTGTGCGGCTCTCCGTCGGTCTTTCTGCCGGAAAGCAGGCAATACCACAGCCCCCGGTTGCTGTCTCCGTTGCACGAGGGGGTGATCCAGTCGTCGTTCGCCCCTGCGTACAGCTGGACTCCCGTACCGATCTGCTTCAGGTTGTTCATACAGCTGGAGCTCTTGGCCCTGTCCCGCGCCGACTGCAATGCCGGCATGAGCATGGCGGCCAATATGGCGATGATGGCGATGACGACCAGGAGCTCGATCAAGGTAAATCCGCTCCGGACATCCTGGGTTTTTCTGCGATCGAACATTTCCATATAACGCTCCTTTTTTCCGTTAAACTGCTTCTGTCGGCAATGGTTTTGACCACACACTTCTCCGGTGACGGGTATATTATATACGGGATCGGGAGCATTGTCAATGTCAAATCCTGCCGAAACATGCGTCAAATCGTAGCAGACAAGCAAAGACGACGGCGAAGGCAGAAAAAAATCCCCGCAAAGCACATCGGCTGCGGGGAACGGAAAAACAGACCCGGAAAAAGTGTCTACTTCACCTTCTCCACCGATATGTCGGTGAAATCGGCCGAACCGGAACAAAGAGTCAGGCTCAAGTAAAGGGAAACCGGTTTGTCTCCGACCTTTCCCGAGTTGAAGCGCCCCTGATAAACGGTCCGCCCGGTGGTGCCTTCGATATTGAACCACCTCTGCGAAGCTCCGGAAAAAATATCCCGTCCGCAGGTGATGCTTATCCCGGCGCCGTGATTGACCTTGCCCGGCGTGTGGCGTCTCACGTCTCTGGTCCGCATGGAGAACTTATACTGATACTCCGTGTCGGGTTCCAGTCTGATGTGCTGGACGCACATGGTGGAGAACCCGGTATCGCCCGGATTGAAAAGCGTGATGAATTTTTTGCCGTTCTCGTCACCCAGTTTTTTTCCGCCGGGACTTTTTGTCCACGCGGAGAAGGACCAGCCTTTCTCCACTTGGGTCAGATCGCCGTTCCGCACCAGATTTTCCGCCGACACCGCGACAGCGGCGGATACGGCTGCGAGAAGAAGATACTTTTTAAGCATTCGCACACCCTTTCTGTTGGTCTTCAGATTGCCGCGGAGGTCAGGAGAAACACCGCGGCGGGGCTGTACTATACACGATACGGCGAAAATTGTCAATCGGCGGATCCCGCGGCCGGCGAAAAAAAAGGAGAGTTTTTCAAGGCCGCAAGACCGGGACCGCTTGCAAAAGAAGGAAAACTCCGTTATATTTCGGTATCGCGGCGGCGAAGAAGCCGCGCAGAGGGGATCACCGGTAAATGTATCAGTTCGATCTTGACATATCACAGCTGAAACGGGAAAGCGGTTTTCCCTACCGTCTTTCCAAAGTTTTCTACTGCCGCGATCTGGTCCTCCACGCCAGCCGGGGATACGCGCCGAGCGATCACTTCGAGGTGTGTCTGCGGCTCGAATCAAAGTCCGCCGTGTGCGAAGACATCATCAACGGCGAGCCGATCCATCTGCCCTTCCCTCATGCCGTCTGGAAACTGCCGCAGCAGACGATCCTGACGCGGGACGAACGCGGCAGAGACGTTCTGGCGCTGCTCTATCCCCCCGAGAGCGTGGAGCTTTTCAGACAGGCGGACATGATCCCGCCCCGGGGCGACCTGCCCTTCACGGTCACGCCGCAGATATCTTCGATCATGGACAAGATCGTCAGTCTGGTGAAGGGAATGAATTCCGCCGGAGTTGCGGACAAACTCGACTGGCTGGGATTTTCTCTCATAAAAGAGGTCCTTATGGCCGGCCGGCAGGAAACAGTGACGCAGACGATGGAGCAGAAAATGAACGACATCGCCCTGTGGCTGACTGTCCATTGCGCGGAGCCCCCCGAGTTTCATGTTCTCGCCGAGCAGAACGACATGTCCTATACGTGCTTCTACCGGGAATGGCGGAGATTTTTCGACGTGACGCCTCTGCAGTTCGTCATCAACGCCCGCCTGAAGACCGCGGCCGGTCTGCTGGAGGGAACGGACATACCGATTTCGCGGATCGTCAGGATCGTCAATTTTTCGGGAACTTACGCATTCTACCGCAGATTCCGCGAAAAATACGGCGTTTCTCCCCGGCAGTACCGGGAGAATTTCCGCGCCGGAACATTCTGATCAGGCGGAGATCCTCAACCGCAGGACTTGCATAAATCGGAAAAACGGAGTATATTTTTTTTTCCGGAAAGCTCTGTTCCTGACACGGGTCGGCGGATCCCGCTCCCGAAACCCCGTTTTTTTGAAAAGGACAGGGGGCCCGGGGAGAAGGGATCATCGCCCCTTATCGGGAACAGAGTGTTCCGGAAAGGACCGGAGTGCGGTCGCAGATCAGAGAACGGGTGTTATCCGGCGGAGTGGAACGTGGAAAATTCGGAACTTTTTCATGCGCGGTCGCGGGCGGCGGCTGCGGTTTTCTTTCTGCTCTTTTCAGTCATTGCCCTGCGGGCGCTCCAGATAGGCGTCGTTTCACGCGGCCGTTTTCTGCGCGCGGGTGAAAAACTCTCGCTCAAAAACGTTTCCATTCCCGCCCGGCGGGGCAGCATTCTGGATGGAAACAACGTGCCGCTTGCGTGGAGCGAACGGCACTTCGAGCTGTGGTCCGCCCTCCCTGCCGGAGAACACTTTCTGCCGCGCCAGCAGGAAAAACTGCGCGAAATATTTCCCGACAGCGTTTTTTCGTCGGTGACCGGCAGTTCATCCGTGCTTCGTCTCAGCCTGACAGCGAAGGAGATCGCGGCGCTGGAGCCTCTGATCCTGCGCGGATTTCCGGTCAGGATACGCTCGAAAACCAGACGGCTCACCGTCAACTCCGCAGAGATCGGAAAACAGATCGGC
This sequence comes from Lentisphaeria bacterium, assembly GCA_017454215.1. Lineage (GTDB taxonomy): Bacteria > Verrucomicrobiota > Lentisphaeria > Victivallales > Victivallaceae > UBA1784. The sequence continues at coordinate 31,454 of JAFTDL010000350.1, forward strand.
CGTGTCAGAAACGGCGTCGGCGTTTCCGGCTGGGAGAAAAAATACGATCACCTGCTGCGGGGACGAAACGGCAAAGGCCAGGTCATGCTCGACCGCAGAAGGAACTGGATCCGCTCGACGTGGAAGCTGACCGCTTCTCCCGTTCACGGCCGGAATGTCGTCGTTCCGGTCACCGTCCGGCAAACGGGGAAAGGCGCGGGGAAATGAAGGGACATCTCACAAGCGAAAACCTCGTTCCCGCGTGCACCTTCCTGCTGGGTATCTGCGGACTGCTCACCATTTCAAGCGGACAGAGCACCGCGGATGAGCCGCTGCGTCTGGTCGTGCGCCAGTTTCTGTTTCTTGCGGCCGGGATCGGACTGCTGACGCTGGCGGCCCATATCCGGTTTGCTGTCTGGCGCGCCGTTGCGCCCGAGGTGTTTTTCTTTTTCTGGATCACGCTCATGCTCCTGCCGATCTTCGGGACCCGGATCAACGGCATGTGCGGCTGGTTCCGCATCGGGATCCTGAGTTTTCAGCCCAGCGAGTGCGGACGGCCGTTCTTTCTGCTGGCCCTGGTTTCGGTGTTCTGTCAGGTCCCCGCGGGAGCGAAACGTCTGGCCGCCTCGGCGGTCCTGACGGCGCTGTGGCTGCTGCCGATCTGGTTTCAGCCCGACTTCGGCACGGTCATGATCTACGCCCTCGCCTTCGTCATCATTTATTTCATCGCCGGGGCGCCGTGGAAACACCTGTTCCTTCTCGCAGGGACGGCACTTATTTCGGGCGTGTGCATCGCCGCCGCGCATCCCTATGTGCTGCGGCGTTTCACGGGGTTTCTCTTTCCCGACCGGGATCCCGCGGGCAGCGGATGGCATGTCCGGCAGTTCGAACTGGCCGTTTCCCGCGGTCACTGGTTCGGTTCCAAAATGGGCAGCGCCGTTTGGAGCAACGCGTATCTGCCCTTCTCCTACAACGATTCCGCCGGGGCGACTCTGCTCGAGACCCTCGGCGTCGCGGGCGCGGCCGTGCCCGCCCTGCTCTTCGCGGTTCTGCTGTGCTCTCTGTACAGGATCGCCGTCCGGCGGGAGCTTGCCGGACAGAATCGCCTTTTCATCGCCGGGACGGCGGTTTTTCTCGGACTTCAGGTCCTCGTTCACATGGGCGTCAATCTGGCGCTGCTGCCGCCGACGGGACTGGTCCTGCCGTTCATCAGCTACGGCGGCAGTTCGATGACCGGTTATTGTCTCATGCTGGGTATTGCCCTTGCCGCCGCAAACGACGGCGGTTCTTTTTCAACTGTTTCATCGTCAACGACAACAACATAACTGCAGAAGCAGGGAAAGGTCAAAATGGAACCGAACAAGGAAAAATGGGGGTCCCGCTGGGGATTTCTTCTGGCGACCGCGGGATCGGCGATCGGTCTGGGAAACATCTGGAGATTTCCCTACGTCACGGGGGTGAACGGCGGCGCGGCCTTCGTCTGCGTCTACATCGTTTCGATCCTCGTCGTCGGACTGCCGCTGATGATCGCCGAACTGGCCATCGGCCGGGCGGCGGGCTGTCATCCGGCATGGGCGTTCGACCGCTTCACCGCCGGCAAAAGGACGCCCGTGACGGACTGTCTCGGCATCATTCTGATCCTGAGCGGCCTGCTGATGGTCCTTTTCGGCCGTCCCGGACACGCGCTTCTGCTGCTTTTCTTCGGGATCTTTCTGGCCGTGAAAGGCTGGAAATGCATAGGCGTCACGGTCGGCGTCATCGTTCCCTTCATCATCATGTCCTACTACGGCGTCATCGGCGGCTGGACCGTCATCTACATGTTCAAAGCCTTTGCCGGCGGTCTCGAATTTGCCACGCCGGATCAGGCGGCGTCGGTATTCAAGCCCATCGTGAGCGCGGCGAAGGGACAGGAGTTTTCGCTCTGTTCCGCGCACGCGCTTTTCGTCGCGGCGGCGGCGGCCGTGGTTTTCGCGGGCGTCAGAAACGGCATCGAAAAAAGTTCCAAAGTTCTGATGCCGCTGCTTTTCATTCTGCTCGGCGCACTGGTCCTGCGGGGCGTGTCCCTGCCGGGCGCGTCCAGGGGACTGCGCTTTTTCCTGTCGCCGGACTTCAAGGCGCTGGGGCCCGAAAGCGTCCTCATCGCCATGGGACAGGCGTTCTTCACGCTGAGTCTGGCCATGGGCATCACCATGACCTACGGCAGTTATCTCAAGCGCGACGTCAACATCGTCCGCAGTTCCCTGCTGGTGATCGGACTCGATACGCTGGCGGCCGTTCTCGCGGGAGTCGCCATCTTCACCTCGGTATTCGCGATGAAACTCGATCCGGCCCAGGGACCGGGACTGGTTTACATGGTGGTGCCGTCGGCCTTCAATCTCGTGCCGGGCAATCTGGGATGGCTGTGGAACGGCCTCTTTTTCATGATGCTCACCATTGCCGCGCTGACCAGTTTCATCAGTCTGCTTGAACCTCTGGTCGGATACGCGACAAGGCAATTCGGACTTTCGCGTCACGGAGCATCGCTGCTGGTCGCCGTCAGCGTCTATCTGGCCGGACTGCTCTCGGCGTTCGGCTGCGCCGACTGGCGTCATCTGAGGCCGCTGGAGAAATTCTTCAAGATGTTTTTCCTCGATGCCGGGCCGTCGTTCTTCGAACTTGCGGACAACTTCGCCAGCAACTGGATGCTGCCGCTCGGCGGACTGGCCATCGCGGTCTTCTGCGGCTGGGTCTGGGGCAGCAAACGGGCTCTGAAGGAGGTGCGCCGCGGCACGAAATCCGGGCGACTCGACACCGATCTGCTGGTCCTGCTGGCCGGATTCTCGAATCGGGAATATCCGCGGCAGTCGCTGTTCACCCCGGCGATCCTCTGGTCGCTCGCCATCAGGTGGGTCACCCCCGTACTGGTGATCTTCGCATTTCTTTACGGCATCGGCGTTCTCTGAACGGAACGGAAAAAAACGGATATCCGCTTGCATATTCCATGACAGACATTATATTATAAGAACGGGAACATGTCGTTTGCGGGCAATCGCGGCCGGGAGGCGGCGGGATCCATCCCGCCGTCCGCTGACCGGCTGAGGAAAGTCCGGACTGCATGGAGCAGGGA
>JAFTDL010000351.1 GCA_017454215.1 Lentisphaeria bacterium
CCCTTGCTGTGGCCGTGGGCGGTGTCGATGACGAGGGCGTCGACTCCGGCGGCGACGAGGGCTTCGGCGCGGGCTTCGTCGTAGGGACCGACGGCGGCGGCGGCGCGGAGCCGGTGCATGGAGTCGCGGTTGTAATCGGGTTCGTCGCGCTCGATGAGGGTGCGGACGTCGAGGAAGCTGTAGAGCCCCAGCAGACCGCCGTTCTTATCGACCATGGGCAGCTTGCCGACCTTGTTGTCGATCATGATGCGGTAGGCGTCCTGCATGGTGACTTCGCCGCCGGCGGTGACGGGATCTTTCGTCATGACGTCGCCGATCCTGATCTTGTAGTCGGTGAGGAACTTGACGTCGCGGCTGGTGATGATGCCGACGAGGCGGTTCTGATCGTCCACGATGGGGAAGCCGCTGAAGGAGTATTTTTTGCGGCGTTTTTCGGCCAGCATTTCCTCGACGGTCTGATTGACGTTGAAGGTGACGGGTTTGGTGATGAGGCCGTTGAGATAGGTCTTCACCTTGCGGACCTCTTCGGCCTGAGACGCGGGATCGAGGTTCTTGTGGATGACGCCGATGCCGCCGAGCTGGGCCATGGCGATGGCCATTTTGCTTTCGGTGACGGTGTCCATCGCCGCGCTGACGAGGGGAATGTTGAGTTTGATATTGCGTGAAAAGCGGGTCGAAACATCCGTGTCGCGGGGCAGAAAATCCGCGTACTGGGTCACGAGGGAAATATCGTCAAAAGTCAGTCCCTCATAGGGGAACGCCGCCATGAATTCGTCGATGTAACGCATATCGAATGGACTCCTTCCGTATAATTGATTACATTATACCGGTCTAATATACCATCGAACCGCCCGAAAGTCAACTTTTCCGGCGGTCATTTTCTCTGATTTTTCTCCGGGGTCCCGTTCCCGGCGCGGGACGTTTTTTCAGCGGCGGCGTCTGCGGCGGGTGAGGTAGCCGGCGGCGGGGAGCTGGACGTTGTAGTGCAGCGCCAGAAGACGCAGCAGAGTCACCGTTCCCGCGGATACGATGAAAAGAAGCGAACACGGAGGGGAAAATTTTATCAGGATGCAGAAGATCAGCGCTCCGATCATCGAGGCCGTGGCGTAGAAATCGCTCCTGAGAACCACGGGAACGGTCCCGGAAAGCACGTCGCGGATGATGCCGCCGCCGATGGCCGTGATGACGCCGCAGAGAATGATCCCCGTGTTGCCCAGTCCCGCCTCGAAGGCCCGCTGGGCGCCCAGCGCGGTGAAAATGCCCAGTCCCGCCGCATCGCCGATCTGGAGAAAGGAACGTATCCTCATCCACTGTTTGGCCGTGGCGAACGTGACAAGTCCGGAAACGATCGAAACGAGGATGTAATTCTCATTGGCCAGCGCGGATACGGGGACCCGGCCGATGACGGTGTCGCGGATGATGCCGCCGCCCACGCCCACGCAGCAGGCGAGAACGGTCACGCCGAAGATGTCGAGGTGTTTCCTCACGCCCTTGACCGCTCCCGTGACCGCGAAAACACACGTTCCCGCAAGATCGAGTATCTGTATGACCGCCGGTTCCATTTATCCTCCCTGATCTCAGGTCGGATAATATACCTCCTGCCGGAGCCGTTTGCAAATGTTGACAAGCCGTAAAAGAGCGGTATATTAAGGGAAAGTCCGCATCTTTCGATGAACTGATGGAAAATATGGAGGAAAACATGTCCGACGTCATCACGCTGTTCTGTCCCGTCAACGCCAGACCCGGCTGCGGGGAAAAGATGAAAAAAGCTCTGGTCGAACTGGCCGCGGTCACGATCCGGGAGCCGGGCAACATCTGCTACCGTCCCCACGCGACAAAGGATCCCGACCGTTTTCTCATTTACGAACAGTGGCGTGACGCCGACGCGCTCAAGACCCATTGTGCTTCGCCCCATCTTGCGGCGTTTCTCGCCGACAGGGAGGGCATTCTGCTGGAGGAGCCCCACGGCACCCGGGCCAGCGAACTCGAAGTCAAATAATGAACGTTTCTCCGGAAAAACTCCGTTCCCGACACGGAGCGGCGGTTCCGGGGATGCTCAGCGGACCTCGATCCTGAAGGGCGACGCGGGCAGTCCCGCGCCGTTGTAAAGGGGCGTCGGCGGAAAGTCGGACCAGGCGTAGCGCACTTCCGCAGGAAGTGCAACGGCGGCGGAACGCACCAGCACCGAATCGCCTTCCGCGACGGCCGAATCCGCCGGGAAAAAGTTTTTTCCGTCCGCGGCAAGATAGAAGGTCTGCTCTCCCTCCTTCAGGGTCAGGCCCTCTGCGAAATCGAAGCGCAGCCGCACGGTGCTCCCCTCTATTTTCGCCTCGCGGATCATGGGCCCCGAGGGGACGACGTCGGTCCGGCCGTAGACGTGATGCAGCGCGCTCTGCGCCAGACGGAGCCCCACGGATTCCTTGTCCTGCGGGTGGATGAAAAGTTCTTCTCCGCAGTCGACGGCGGAAGCCATGAAGGTATGGGGATCGCGTTCCGATTCGAGGCGCTTGGCCTCGCGCACTTCGGCCCACGGGCCGGCCCGGCGGAAGGGCCGGGGATTCATGTAGCCCGCCAGCTGGACCATGAAAAACGGCAGGTCCGGCGCGAGGAAGAAATAGCGCCAGTCTGAAATCATCCGCCGCAGGACCTCGCCGTATTCCCGGCTGTTGCCGGTGTTGCTCTCGCCCTGATACCAGATCACGCCCCGCAGGGCGCAGGGGGTGAGGGGGCGGATCATGCCGTCGAAAAGGATCCCCGGCGTGTTGGGATTTCCGGCGCCGAAGGTGCTGCTGTCTTTGCGGACGTTGATCCGGCCCCGGTCGAACTCGGGCGCGGCCTTCCACGTGCCGGAGATGGACAACTCCGACTTGTCCGAGACGCGGATGAGCTTGAAGTCCCCCGAGAAACTGCCGTCGTAGATGAACGAAAACGCGCGGAAGGCCACGGTGAGGCGGCGCGAAGTCACCAGACGCCCCGGAACGGGGTATCTGCGTTCCCGGTTCCAGTATTCGCACTCCAGATCCTTGCCGGTGCGGCCCACTTCACAGCCGTTGACGTAGGCGATGTCGTGCTTGTCGATGCCGCCCGTGCGCAGAATGAGGTCCTGTCCGAGCCAGTCCCCGGGCAGTTCGACGCTCCGGCGGATCCAGACGGCGCCGTTGCCGGCAATGTCCTGCTGGATCCAGCTGCCGGGGACGGTCATTTCCTTCCATGAAGAGTCGTCGAATTCCGGCGCGGCCCAGCCCTTGCCGAACCCCGCATTGCCCGGATCGGGCTGAACGGCGTCGCTCGCGAGGATGTCGACTTTTTCCCTGACGGCGCAGAACTCGCGTTTTTGATGACAGGCGGCAAGTTCCGCGGCCAGACGGGCCGTGACCGGGGAGGCGGTCAGTCCGTTGAGACTGGTCCACGCTTCGGCGATGGTGCCGCCCCAGCTGGAGACGATCAGCCCCACGGGAATGCCGGTCTCCCGCCGCAGGACGTGGCCGAACCACGCGGCCACGGCGGAGCAGTCGCCCGCGTTTTCGGGCGTCATGCGCCGCCAGACGCCTTCGGCGTCCTTTTCCTGCGCGCCCGAAACGCAGCGCCCCACCGTGAAGAAACGGAATTTATCGGTGTCGGCGAGCAGTTCCTTCAGTTTTTTCTCCTGCCGTCTTGCGGTGGATTCCGGCCCCCAGGCGTTGCCCGGCCACCACGCGGGACCGGCGTTGAGGGGATACTCCATGTTGGACTGTCCTGAAGCCAGCCACACGTCGCCCAGAAGCACGTCGCGCACGACCGTTTCTTCGGCGGGATCTTCCCCGGCGCCGACGCGCAGTTCGAAGGGCCCTCCCGGGGGCAGGGGCGGGAAGTAAAGCGTGAATTCGCCCCGGCTGGAACTTCTGCTGAAGACCTCGGTGCCCGCGAGTTCGCCTCTGACGATCGCATCGGGCAGGGTCTCTCCCCAGACCGGGAGCGTTTTGCCGTGCTGCAGCACGACGCCTTCCTGAAACAGCGGATTCAGGCGCATATCACTTTTTTCCTTTCTGAATTTCCAGCGATTTGACGGCGAAGAGGCCGTCTTTGAAAAACCGCACCGTCAGGACGAAGTCCCCGTCCCTGCCCGGGCGGCTGAGGTTGGCAAGCTCTCTCTCCACTTCCGGCGCGTCCAGTTCGTTGAGGTAGAAAAAGCGGAACGGCAGATCGAAACGGCAGACCGCCGTCTTTTTGTTCTTTTTGTCGTACTTGCGGAATACTCTTCCGACCTTGACGAAGATCTCGCCGTCGCCGATCTCCGAACGGTCCTTCGTCAGCCGGACCGCACGGGCGAAGCCGTCGCGGCCCCGTTCGAGGACGAGGAACGCCTTTTCCCGGTAACGAAAGTTCATGTCTTCCGGGACCTTCACTTCGTTCGGCAGGGGATCCAGCCGCACGTAACGGCCCCGCAGGGGATCGTAGGGGTCGAACGCCCGCACGCGGAACTTCATCTCCGCGGGGGCTTCCGAGGGAAACTCGATCTTCAGCACCGTCGAAACGGGGTAGAGCAAAATCGCCGCCAGCGACAGCGTGTAGAAGACGAGCAGCATCCGTTTGCCTTTTCCCATGGTCACGCCCTCCCGCTTTTTTTCATGTAGACGACATTGGCGGCGATGAAGCCCAGTCCCAGCAGGATCAGTCCGGCCGAACGGTAGAGCACGCCGATCTCGGAGTCGAAGAAGCGGCAGGCAGTCAGCACCGTCAGCATCACCGCGCCCCCGTTGAAAAGCAGAAAAGAGCGCCGGACGAAGCCCCCGCGCATGCAGACGATCCCGCCCAGACCGAGGGCGATGTTGCAGACGATCCGCATCACGGGCGCGTCCGTCGCGAAGGGGATCAGCGCCAGCAGAATGAACAGGGCGTTCAGCGCCCGTTCTTCCGAGAGCCGTCTGCGCATGAAGATGAAGACAAAGAGCAGCAGCACGGCGGCGGTGAATATCCAGTAGACCCACAGCGACTGTGCGGACTGGAATTTCGACCCGAAGGAGAAAACATCCTCTTCACAGCTGCCCGCGCCCAGAATGAACATCTGCACGGCGAAGGCCGGGAGCAGCCACGGAACGCGCACAAGTCTCTCCCCGCGGCCGACGAGATCCATGCCCGCAACGATGAATATGCCGCACAGGGCCAGAACCGGCAGAACGATATAATGGGAGCCCGCGCATCCGATCAGCGCCGACAGCGCGGCGGCGGGGGTCAGATACCGGCAGGGAACGGCGAATTTTGCGTTCTCCCCGAGATGCCGTGCAAGAAACGGCGCAAAGCCCGCCGCGACCATGCCGCAGCGCCACGCTTCGGCGTCGCCGTTCCCCACGAGGAAAAACGAGAAAAATACGTACAGACACGCGAGAACGAAACTGTCGAAAATATACAGCTGGGGCAGCGCCAGCAGCAGGACGAGGAAGATGTAATCGCTCATCTCGCCGTTGATGTGATAGATTTGCGACAGCATCGCGGTCAGCACCGCCGACCCCGTGGCGGTGAACACGGCCGCGGCCTCTCGCCACAGCTGACCTTTGTTTTTCAGGATCGTCACGTACCCGAGCACGGCTCCGATGGCAAGCGGGATGCACGACACGCCCATGCGGGCGGCCTTGGGGAGCATATCCCAGTTGTGGTTGACGAAGAGCACGATCCCCGCCGCCACCATGACGATCCCGAGAACGGCCAGCACCGCCGCGAATATCCTCTGGGGCGCGGGAAACGTTTCCAGTTTCGCCCGGTAATGGTCGAGCAGGACTTTCTCTGTCTCCTCCGGGATCAGGCCCGAGGCGCGAAGACGCGGCAGTTCCTCAAGCATCCAGACGACATGATTTCTTTTTTCCGCCATGAGAGAACACCTCCTTGCCGGTTTAATATAGTCCGGTCCCCGCGCAAAATCAACTTGAAAAAGTGCGGTTTTTGCAGTATATTTTACCGTCGTCCGGACCGTCGGCGGGAACCTCCCGCGGCGCATGGCGGCGAACACTTTTCATTTTTCTGACGAACAGGGTTCCGCAAAAGATTCTGTTTCACGGCATCGGTCGGTAAAACGGCGGCGGAAGCGCTGCCGGACGGCCGGCGGATCGGCTTCCGAAACACCCCGCTTTTCTCGAAAAGGATGGGGGCCCGGGGGGAAGGGAAACCTCTTTTCCCGGGAAAAGAGGTTTCCCTTCCCCCGGAACAACCGGCCTTCTCCGGAAAAAGAGGTTTTGCGGAAAGCCCGACGCGAAAGGAGAAGAGCATGGAAGAAAACCGCATCGCCCTCGTGGGCATCATCGTCGAGGACCTCTCCGCTACGGAGAAGATCAACGCCGTTCTCCACGAATGCGCCGAATTCATCGTGGGCCGCATGGGCATCCCCTACCGCTCCCGTCATGTGAGCATCATCAGCGTCGTCGTCGACGCGCCTCCCGACGTCATCAGCGCCCTCTCGGGCAAACTGGGCATGCTGCCCGGCGTCAATGTGAAAACCGTTTACACGAAAGGAAAATAGATCATGTACGACCCCAAGTCCTCCAAAGCCGAGGAATTCATCAGCGATACCGAGATCCGCGCGACCCTCGCCTGGGCCGACGCGCACAAAAATGACCGGGCCCTCCTCGAAGAGATCCTCGCCAAGGCAAAAAAACACAAGGGCGTCTCCCACCGCGAGGCGCTGGTCCTGCTGGATTGCACCCTCGGCGACGTCAACGAGAAGATCTTTTCCCTCGCCAGAGAGATCAAGCAGCGCTTCTACGGCAACCGCATCGTCATGTTCGCCCCGCTGTACCTCTCGAACTACTGCGTCAACGGATGCACCTACTGCCCGTACCACATGAAGAACAAGACCATTCCCCGGCGCAAACTCTCGCAGGAGGAGATAAAAGACGAGGTCATCGCCCTGCAGGATCAGGGGCACAAGCGCCTCGCCCTCGAAACAGGCGAGCATCCCGTGATGAATCCCATCGAATACGTGCTCGAAAGCATAAAGACGATCTACTCCATCAAGCACAA
>JAFTDL010000352.1 GCA_017454215.1 Lentisphaeria bacterium
ATTTTATGCTGAAGCCGTCCATTATCTCCTCGACCATCAGGTTGAACTGCTTCGCCAGGTATTTTTCCTCCACGGATTTGTAGTTGCCGTCAAGATACATGGGGACCCGGGAGGGCTTGGAAACGTCGGTGACCTTGCGGAAAATGTCTCCGGCCTGTCCGCCGCGCCCGGTCACCCGCTGGACGGAATAGGTCCCCTGAAAGAGAGAGCCGTCCCTGAATTTGACGCCCGAATCGAATTTGCGGGTGTGCCGGGGACCGCCGGGACAGTTGAAAACCTTCGACGGGCAGTAGGCGTCAAGCTGCTGATACCAGGCGATCGACTTGTAGACCAGCGTGGTGGTGGTGCCGCTGGCGAAGACCAGAAAGTCCTCGTAGTCGTTGCTGTACTGCTGTCCGGCCAGCGCCAGCTGTTTCAGGTTGCTGAGACAGTTGGAGGTGCGGGCCCGGTCGCGGGCCTGCTGCAGCGCGGGCATGAGCATCGACGCCAGGATGGCGATGATGGCGATCACCACCAGAAGTTCGATCAGCGTGAAGCGGCAAAGCGTTTCGCGCGCGGAAGATGAGGCTTGAGACTGAAGTTTGCGTTTCGACATGATCATTTTCCTTTCTGTGGACCGCGGGTCGCCGCGTTTTTTATTCCAATACGAGAAGTTTGAAATCGTAAGGCTCCATCTTTATCCGCGCGGGAGACTCCTCTTCGCCCGTTTCGGCGTTTTTGAGCTTGTATCCGGGAGCGAGGCGCAGTTTTCCGGCGTCCGCCGCGAGGCGCAGTTCCTGCTCCCTGCCGGAGAGGTTCCCCAGCACCAGCAGGACCCTTCCGGGGAAGCGCCAGGAACTGGCCAGCACGTCGGGAGAATCCACCCGGAGTGCCGCGGCGTCGGGCTCCCAGAAGGGAACGAACCGGCACTCCGGCTTCCAGAAACCGAATTCGCCCGCAAGGGAAATGACGGAAAAGTAAAACCCGTCATCCGCCGCCCGTGTGACCGGGGCCTTGAACTTGGCGCCGAAAGGCAGCGACAGGGCGATCAGGGAACGGGTCAGTCTCCGGCAGACTTCGGGCCACTTCCTGTGCGGCGTTTTCCGGCGTTTGATGCCGCCCAGCACACAGCTTTCGGCGCCGACCTGAAGTCCGGTCCCGGTGGCGAGGATGTCGTCCACGGCAAAGCGGGTTGGCAGGGGCGTCTCGCCGTAATTCTTTTCCCAGCCCAGAGTGCTGGTCGCGAAACTGAAGCACGGGATCAGCAGCGCATTGGTCATGTGGACCTGAAGCAGCCGCGGATAAAGACCGCGCTTGTGCTGAAGCACCGCCACCCGTTTGACGAGATCGCGCATGGCGAGGATCCCCATGGCCGGATGCACAACGCCGTCGTCATCGGTCCGGGCCATCGTCTCGGGATTGGGATCGGGCATCAGATACATGTCGTCCAGATAGATGCCGTGGGCGCCGTTGGCAAGCTCCAGATCCAGACAGTGGACCATGTAATCCACGGCCGAGGGAGTCAGCGAGATCCTCCGGGCCCCGAAGTAACTCTGCGGAGCCGGATTGTACCACTCGGCCCGGAAATACTCGGGGATATCCTCGAACATCCAGGTGAGTTTCGGATCGCTGTACTTGTAGGGCAGCGACGGACGCCGCGCCGGATCCTGAAGCTGGGAACGGCGGAAATTGATCCGGACCTTGCGGTAATGCTCCGGGTAGTTCCCCGCGTTGGGCACCCGCTTCATCTCGGCGCGCATCTGCGGTTCGTAACGGAGGAGCCACCGGTCCAGTTCTTCGGCCATGTCGTCCTTTCCGCCGTTGCGCACCGCCCGGCAGGCCGCGCGGAAAAGCGAATAATCCCCGGCAAAAGCCTCATGATTCCACAGGGAAAACCCCATCAGCTGCCGGCCGATGAAAGTGAAGTTCTTCATGGTCCGCGCGCCGATGCCCCGGCTGTCGTGGGTGTACCGGCGCATTTCCGGATCGGCCCGCTTCACCGGCGTCGGCATCAGCCCGAAAGAAAACCTGCGGGAGTTTTTGACTGTCACGGGAACATTGACGATGTCCCATTCCACGGTCAGCACGCCGTTCCTGCGGATCAGACGCACGGCGCTCTTTTTGCGGCTCAGGGCGTATCCGAAGGTGCTTTCCATGAAAACGGCCGCTCCCCGCGAAGTGCCGCCCAGCCAGAGGTAGGGCACCGCCTGCGGATGAAGCGTCTCCTGTCCGGCGACGAGCCGCCGGGGCAGCTTGGAGCCGTCCCAGACAATGCCCTCGCCCGCAGGGATCTTCCCCGAAGGATTCTCGCGGATGAAATTGGAAACGGCGTGAAAGAGCGGCACTTCCGCGTCGCGCAGAGGGATCTGCAGCGTCAGCCGTTCGAGCCGGGCTTCCGGAGAGCCCGAGAGGGTCATGTCCAGATACTGAAATCCGTCGTACTCGACCCGGGACGTGCCCGAGAGCATGAATTTGTCTCCGATCTTCGTGCGGAAGCGGTGGTTCAGCGCATAGCCCGCGTCTTCCGCCGCCGGGGAAGAGAGTTCTCCGGCCGCGGCATGGCTCACCACTCCGTCAATGACCGCCTCCCAGCGCATCGGAGCGGCCAGCATGGAGACCCCCTCCGCCTTGAAATCACGCCATAAGCCGGAGGGACCGAGCTCGATCCGGCTGTGGGCGAGTTCAAGCACGTTCCCCTTGGCCGCGAGGGGTTTGAAGGGCGGCAGGATGATCCTGTCCCTGCCCAGATCTCCGTGCAGCCACGGCAAGTTTTTCTTTTCGAGCCGGAACACGTTCTCATGGCGCTGCGATCCGATCCTGAGCGCATAGGAGTAACTTCCGGGAGCCGCGGGCACCGGGAAGGAGAAGCGCAGCAGATCCTTCTCGGGCTTTCCCGCGATCTCTCTGCCGTCGGGCAGGATCAGAGATACGCCGGACGCCGTTCCCCCGGCCGGACGGAAATGCATCGTCGCCTTGTCCAGACCGGGATAGTAACGGCACGCTCCGCCGCCCTTGCCCTTCAGCCGAAATTCCACGCTGACGGGATGGCGGTCCGAATTGCCCATGGCGCCGGAGAAGGAGCGCGAACCGTGGATCTTGCCGTTTCCGGGGTCGAAAAGGACCGCGCAGAAGTGATAACGCGCCGCTCCCGGGGCCTGAAAAACGGCGGAGAGGGCACCGCTCTTTCCGGCGGGGATGCGGATCTCCTTCAGAACATCCTGATGCACGGTCTTCTTTTTGTCCGCAAAGGTGAAGTGCCGCAGCAGAACGGCGAGACACAGTTCGGTATGCGCCGGATTGTCCGCCGCGAGCGCGATGTTCCATTCGCCTCTGCCCACGCCGCCGGGATCCTTCTGGCGCAGGATGCCGCATCCGCGGTCCCAGCGGACCGTGATCATGCGCTTGACGTCGAAGTACTTGCCCGGATTGAGCAGCGAGGGACCGTCCTTGCTCCAGTTTCTGCCCACGTTGAGTTTCAGATACTTCTGCGGGGCGCCCGTTTCTTCGAGCGGCAGGGCCATTTCGAGATCCCAGAAGCCCTTGTCCACCCGGGAGCGGCACTTGAGAGCGCGGAGATCCCACGCCGTGTCGGCGCCCGTTTCGGGGGCGACCCGGCAGATCCGGTCGAAGACCGTGTCGCGGGAGTTGACGATCCAGTGATACATCTTGCCCGGCTCCCGGTCGGAGATCAGCATGAACTCGAGAGAATCGTCCTGATGGACGCCGCCGTCGCGGACCGTGACGTTTGCGGTCAGACTGCCGCCGGGGTCGTTGTTGGGCGTCGTCGTGCGCACGGCGAAATAGAGGCGGGTCTTGTCGCGCATGAGCCGCACGAACCCCGTGCCGCCGGTGTAAAAGCTGCCGTCGGGACGCGAGAATCCCGCAAATTCCGCGGCGTTTTTCCACTCTTCCGGATCGATGACGCCGTCGATCGCGGGGGCTTTTCTTATCTCCGGGATATTGATCCGCGCGTTGCCCGGCCACTGCCGCGCCAGCAGTTCCGCCGCGGATTTGCCCGCTCCGGCGGCCGCGACGCCGCCGCAGGCAAGACACGCAAGACCGATGAGAATTCTCCGCACCGGCACCGCATCCATTGCTTTTTTCACCGCTGTCATGACGTTCCCCCTTGCGAAATATTTACAGGCAATGAAGTTTTTGAAGGAGTTCCGCCATGATCCGGCGGTACTCCTCCGGCGTCGGGCCGGGAAGTTCCAGATCGGCGAGTCCCGGCGGAAGCGCGACGGACCAGCCGGTGTTGACGACCACCTCCGGACGCGGGGATCCCGGATGCTCTTCCGCGAATTTCCGATAGCCGAGACACTGTTCCCCGCAGAAAAACAGCAGTTCCGGCACTTCCGCGGGCGGCGTGAGGAGGCGGCTGATCTCGGGATACCCGTCCTCGCGGGCGAAAACGGTCTCCGCCCGGGATCCCGGCGCATTCCGCTCGAAGAACTCCGCATATATTTCGGCAAACCTGCGGTCGGAGTAAGAGGTATGAGGTCCCGCGATCACGGCGATCCGCCGGAAACTCCTGTTTTTCAGGAACCGGAGAAGACTTTTGCGGTTTTCCCGCCAGATCGAAATGGCGCCCGCCGCCGGATGCTTTTCGGAAACGGCGTATTCCCCCAGCACGACGTAGGGCAGATTTCCACGGGCGAACCCGGTCAGCAGACTGTCGGCGATCCCTCTTCCGGTGAGAATGATCCCGTCGAGGTCGGCGGCGTTTTTCAGCAGTTCCTCCGCCGGAACGTCGCTTTCGAAGTTGTCGAAGGGGATCAGCTGATATCCGAAATACAGCGCCGCCGTGTACAGGGGATGATCCAGAACGGAGCGCAGCGGATTGATGTCGTTTCTCAGGTATCCTATGCGGTGAAACCGGCTCGGCTGGAATCCGTCCGCCAGAAAATATCCCCGGCGCGCGGAACTTGCGAGCACGCCCTGTTTGACCAGCTGACCCAGCGCGTACAGCACGATCTGCCGTCCCACGCCGAAGCGTTCGGCCAGCTGTCTCACGCTTTCGAGTTTCTCTCCCGGCCGCCAGCGTCCGGCGTAGATCTCTCCCCGCAGATAGCGTATGAGAGAACTGCTCGAAAAGGGTTTCCCCGTCTTTTTCTTCTCCGTCCTTCGCATTTTTCCGTCCGCCTCCGAACCCGGACACCGCGTCCCTGAGTATGTAATATAACACCGGTCTGACATATTTCAAATGAAATCTGACATTTTTTCGCCGAAACGCCGGGTGTTTTGAGGATGGAAGATATGGAGCCGTTTCAACGGGATTCCGTAAATATTGCAAGACGGGACATTTCCGGAATTGACTTTTCCCGGAAGGAGGGGTATATTCACCCTATGTGCAAGGCAAATCGGCCGGCTTATCGTGGAGGATGAGCAAAACGGAGAAGCCCGCGCCGAATACGGCAAGAAAGTTCTGGACGAGTTGGCAAAGCGGCTGACCGCGGAGTTCGGGAAAGGCTTTGATGCCAGCAATCTTCGCTATATGAGGCTCTTTTACAAAGCATTCCCGAATTGTGACACACTGCGTCACGAATTGAGTTGGTCTCACTACCGCCTTCTGCTCCGGGTGGATAATCCGGCTGCCCGCGATTGGTATATGAATGAAGCTGTTGCCGAAAATTGGTCAAGCCGACAACTTGAACGGCAGATTTCCGTATTATACTACGACCGAATGCTGCTTTCCGCGGATAAGCAATCCACCAAGTCGGATGCCGATGAAAACATGGCTCTTGCCAAGTTGGAACCGGAAAGTTTCATCCGCAATCCCTATGTGCTGGAGTTCCTCAATTTGAAAGATTATCCCAACCTTCACGAAAAGGACATTGAACAGGGTCTCATCAACAATCTTCAGACCTTTCTGCTGGAACTCGGCAAAGGGTTCTGTTTTGTCGCCCGGCAGAAACGTATCCGCTTTGAAGACCAGGATTTTTATATAGACCTTGTTTTCTACAACTGCATTTTGAAATGCTATGTTTTGATAGACCTGAAACTCGGAGAACTCACTTATCAAGACATCGGACAGATGGACGGCTATATCCGCTTGTATGAGGAACAATACCGCAAAGAAGACGACAACCCAACTCTGGGCATTGTCTTATGCTCCAAACGCAACGAGGCAATCGTCAAATACTCCGTTCTTCACGAGAGCAAACAACTTTTCGCCTCCAAATATCTGCTCTATCTTCCCAGCGAAGATGAATTGAAAAAGGAAATCGAGCGGGAAAGAAAACTACTGGACGCAAAGGAGCTCGACGGCCATGCCTGATTTAGTAAAAGTCAACTATGCCCGGACCGGCGTTGAAGTCAAAAAGTTCGGATGCAAGGATTCAAGCGATTGCCGACCTTTACAAAATAGGATATTGCACCGAACCCGTGGAAGAGCGTATTGCAAATGCGGAACAGGAACCGACTTATCTGATGGCTCCCGTTGAAATAGTTGACACCTTCCGTTGTTTTAATCTCAATCCGGAAAAAATGGAGTCGCTGCTGCACAATTTCTTTGGCAAAACCTGTCTGAATATCGACATCTTTGACAACAAGGGGATAAGACACTCCCCGAGAGAATGGTTCATCGTGCCATACCCGATCGTGCGTCAGGCAATACTTTTCGTTTTGGACGGGGAGATTCAAAATTTCCGTTATGACGCGGATAAGCAGGAAATTGTCGCGAAATAGCCGTTTCCGGCCGTTCCCCGGGAGTGATCTCTTCCCCGCCGGAGATCACTTCCGGCTTTCTTTCAGAAACCGGAGGGTCTTGAGGGCGACGTAATCGTGGCCGCGGTCGGTGAGGTGGACACCGTCCTGAGGACGGGTCAGGGCGGCCTTGTCGGGCATGGCCTTCATTTCGGTGTAGAGGTCCAGATATTCGAGGCCGTTCTCCCGGGCGAGGGTCTGCAGGACCCGGTTGAAAGCTTCCATATGGACGGGATCGCCGAAGCGGTTGTGGACACGGGCGGTCTTTTCCGCGATCTTTTTACAGACGTCGAAGTTGGAGGAGGTCGAAGAGAAGAGGATGATGCGTCCGATCCCCTTCTGCCGGAGTTCGGAGATCAGCTGCGTGTAGAGTTCCTTCTGCTTTGCCGGGACCATCAGGGGCACTTTGTACTGATTCGCGCTGGAGGCTTTGGTGTCGTTGTGCCCCAGAAAGACGACGGCCCAGTCGTACTTGCGGGCCCAGAGGTCGTGATGGCGGTTTTCTCCGGGCCGGAAGCCCTTGCCGTGGAGCCGCATGAGGACGCGCTGAATATAATCGCCGCCGCAGGCGTAATTCCAGATCTTCACCTTGCCGGGGTTGTATTTGTTGAGAAAATACCCGACCTTGTCCGCGTGGTTGCGGCCCAGATCGAAGAAGGTCAGCGAATCGCCGAGATAGAGGATGCTGACGGGCTTGTCGATCTTTATATCCTTTGCGGCGGCGTCGAAGGGCGCGGGGTCTCCCCTGTCGACGAAGGCGCGGGCCGTCGCGCCGGACAGGGGGTGAAAGGCGTCGGCCCCCTTTACGCGGATGTCGGCCCCGGGAACTTCCTTTTCGTTGCGGTAGAGTTTGAACACGAAAGGCTCCGGCTTCCCGGAAACGAGCTGGTACGGGGGAACCGCCTCGAGACGGTACGCGGGGTCGCACAGACGGACCGCTTCGGCTTTGCGGTAACTGCCCGCGCCCTGAATGACGAGCGCGACGCTCCGGGCCCGCACCGGCAGTTCGACCGTAAAATCGCCCTTGCCGGAGAGTTCCCCGCTTGTCATCCGCAGGGCCTTTTGGCCCTTCTCCCCGGGATAGACGATGAAGCCGAGCCGGTAGGAGCCGGGGTCGGTCTTTTCGATGGAGAAACGGATCTTCGCGCCGAAGGGACAGACCTTGGGAACGGTGCGGAAATACGGCTTGTCATCCGGCAGGAGCAGGGTCCTGTTTTTCGTTTCGGCGTATTTCGAGGTGTTCACGATCCGCCACGCCGGACGGGTGAAGCTGTCCGTGTAAAGTTTCTCGTCGGCGGACGCGGTCAGGACCGCCGACACGACTGCGAAAAAGAGAAATTTTTTCATGTTTTCGTCCTCCGGGATCGAAGAAAATATCACCGACTGCGGACATTGTCAAGCAAAAAAAGCGTCCGATCAGTATTTTTCAGCCGTTTTTCCCGACGGCGCCGTCCCGTGAGGCCGGAAATCTGCGGAAAACACCGTTTCACGGCACGGCGGCCGACGTCACCGTGCTTCCCCGGATCGGTCATAGGGGCGGAACGGACGTCTGACGGCCGGGCAGCCGATCTCAAAATTGATATTTTTTGCAAACATATTGATATCCCCGGGATTTGCAAAAAACATTCCCCTGTCTTAAATTAGTATTGCGCAAGGGCAAATACATTCAGAACAACCGGATCGAGAAACATGAACAGAAGGGGGATGTGTCGATGAAACGTTCAGAAAATGCTGCTGTCGCGTCAAACGATTGTTATGATTTTCCCGGATCCGTCAAGTGTGCGCCGCGAGCGGGAAAGGCACTTCGGTCCTGCGGCAGGCGGTGCGTCGTCCGGTCCGCCTTCACGCTGATAGAACTTCTTGTCGTTATCGCCATCATCGCCATTCTTGCGGCGATGCTGATGCCGGCACTGAATCAGGCAAGGCTGTCCGCCCAGGGCGGCGCCTGCAGGAACAATCTGAAGCAGATCGGCCTGGCGTCCGCACTGTATTCCGAAGCGATGGACGGCTGGATAATCCCCGGCGATATGCCTTACAACGGCTCCACGGCAGCCTGGTATGCCGTACTGGGAGGGTATTACAAAGAACTTGGAAACTTCGGTGTTACGTATTACGGCAATACGAAATCGGCCGGATCTTTTGTTTGTCCGGCGGAACCGATCCCATTTTCCTCCGACAAAAACAAGGGTTTCACAGGCTGTCATTATGCGGCCAATGTCGCTTTGGTCGGCTCCTATAAATATGCCGGTTCCGTCCGGAGCTGGGAAATGACCCGTAAAATCCAGGAGATGAAGAGGCCGGCAATGGTCATCTTTGCGCTGGACCATATCCGGTCCGGAGAAAATATCTTCACTTATTCTCTGTACAGTCCCGCATACCGTCACGGCACGGCGGATTTCCGGAAGCGCACCGTATTTCAGGAGATCGTTCAGCAGGGAAGAACTCAGGCGGCAATGCAGGACGGGCATGTGGAGGAGTTCAGTTACGGCGCTCTCGAATCACGCAAAGCGTTGTATCCGCAGTCTCCGCCTCCGAATTGCGAACGCTGGCAGTGTGTCGGATTCGAAGCCTCCACTTCCGCCGGTAAGTTCGTCAAGTGATCTTCCGGAGTCCGCTTTTCCGCCGGCCGCAACACCGCGGATGCCCAAATCTTTTCGATCGGAGAAACATAAAATGCTGAAAAAAATATCGCTTCTGCTTCTGTCGACCGGAACTCTGCTGTCGCACGCCCGGCCCGAACTGCTGCAGAACGGCGATTTCCGGAATGGACTTGACTGCTGGAATGTACGGGACCCAAACGGTGTATCCGTCGTTGAAAATGCCGCTCCCGGCGGCGGGAACGCGTTGAAGGCGGTATCCGTAAAAGAACATTATGCCGTCAATTACACATTTAAGGGAAAAAAACTCAAGCCCGATACGGATTATACCCTGCACGGCTGGATCAAAACCGACGGCAGCGCCGGAGTTTACCTTTATTTCACCACGCTGCCGGTCATCGACGGGGTCCAGCGTTCCGCCCGTTCCCGGGTTTTCCGAAAGACTTCGGATTGGACCGAAGTCAGCGTTCTGCTCAACAGCGGCAAAGCGACCAGTATGCCGGTGCTGACGCGGGTGATCGGCAAAGGAACGGCGTGGTTTGCCGGCATTTCCATCGAAGAGGGGAATCATCTGCCGCAGGAGAATCTGATCGCCAACAGTGATTTCAAATCAATGACCCGTTACCGCGAAGTTCCGGACAACTGGACCCCGAATCTCCACACGGGAGCGGCGGAGCCCGAAAACTATATTTTCAGACTCAGCAGGGAAACGCCGCCGCTGCCGGATGCCGGGGTGCTGGAAGTTGCCGGAGCGCAGATATCTCCGCAGCTGATCCAGCCGCCGGAACCGCAGCTGGCGCACACCTATTCCTTTTATGCCAAAAATGCTGTCCCCGGGAAAAACGCGCAGCTCGCCGTCCGTTTCGGCTTCAACACATACCGTCCGGCGAAGTTCCTGTTGACGGACCGTTGGAAACGCTACTCATTCACCAGCGATCTGAAAACAGGCAGTCCGTCCCTGTGCGTTTATTCGCCGGACAACGGACGTTTTCTCTATTCCGCACCGCAGTTGATCCTCGGGGAAAAACCGCAGCCGTGGAAAGCTCCGGATCCCCGTCCCGCCGTCC
Organism: Lentisphaeria bacterium; assembly: GCA_017454215.1. GTDB lineage: Bacteria > Verrucomicrobiota > Lentisphaeria > Victivallales > Victivallaceae > UBA1784. Next base: position 10,349 of record JAFTDL010000352.1, read on the forward strand.
GTCCGGTCACGGAGAACCGGGAGGCTGCCGCGGAAGCCGTCAGCCGGGAAATTTCAGGAGAGCCGTCCGAAGCGGATTGGTCTGCGGCTCCGGCTTATCCCATCCGTCATGTCAGCAGAGGAAACCGGCTGGGCATTGTCGGGTCACATGTCGGGATCCTGCACAATCGGGAATACATTTTTATCCGTTTCACCGGAAAAAAAGATCCGGCGATCGAACCCGGCAGCCGTTCGAGTCTGGATTGGCGGAATATCGGCGATACCTTTGAACTGTTCATCACCGATACGGCAATGGACGGCACATACGTCCACTATGCCGTCAACGAAAACGGACACAGTTATTCCGGACGCGGCAAGGAAACCGAAATGCTGGAAATAACGTCCCGGGTGACTCGACATCACGACCGCTGGACCGCGGATGTCAAAGTCCCGCTCAACATGTTCCATTCCGACAGAAGCTGGAAGATCGCCTTCGGGCGCTGTTACGATCACCGCCGTTACCGGAGAATGGCATTGGACTGGTCGATGCCCGAAAGCCGTCACAATACCGCGAAATTCGGTATTTTGAGAGGCGTGTCCGTCAAACCGCAGCCTTCGCCGGAACTGGCAAAGCTTTATGGGTCCATCGACGAAAGGAAGCTGCATTTCGAATTCAGAAATTTCAGAAAGGAAATGCTTCCCGGAAATCTGGAAGTTGTCATTTTCCGGCAGAACCGGCGTTTCTGGAGGCATGAACAGGTGTTGAACGGCACATCCGGCGAAATCATTCTGCCGCAGAACTATGCGGAAATGATGGATTCGGAGACCCGGATCCGGCTGACGGTCGCCGGGAAGAACGGACATGCCTGCTATCAGGCCTCGCGGATACTTTATCTGCTGTTTTCTTCCTTTGCGCGGCATGATCCGGCGATGTTCGTTTATCCGAAATACAATTTTTTCACCGAACGGGATCGTACCGTCGATCTTCTCGTCAGACTGGATAAAAAACGGTATGACGATTTGCGGATTTCCGTTCTCGACAGAAACGGGAAAACGGTGTTCGAACGGACGACCTCCGGAAATATCTGCATCCCGGGCGACAAGATCCCCTTCGGCGATTACAGGATCAGGGTGACAGCCCTGAAAAACGGTGAAGCTGCCGGTATCCGCTGCTATGAATCTTTCCGGAAACAGCCGTTCCGTCCTGAAATGATCAGGATCAACCGTTTGACCGGCTGTCTGATGAGTGCGGAAAAACCACTGCTCCCGATGCTGTACTATCCGGGCCCCAATGACCGTTACGCGTATGATCCCGACCGTGATTCGGATATGGATCGCCTGTTCGAGGGAGCGTTGAAAGCCGGATTCAATGGCGTGAAGACCGCATTTTCGCTGCGCGATCCGGTAAAAGAGGAACAATGGCTGAAAATCGCGGCAAAACACGGTTCATTCTTTCTCGCGGACCTCGAACCGCTGTATCCTCCCGGCTTTTACGGCAAACGGTCCGAAAACATGACCGGCGCAGAGACCGAAAAGATCATGATCGAATATACCGGAAAGATGCTCAAACACTGTTTCGGGAAACCGGGCATCCTCTCTTATGCGCCGTATCACGAACCGGGATATTACCGCCGGGGGAAAGGCATCGTCGATTCGTACCGGGCGGCAAAGCTCCTTCCGGAACTGCGAAAAGAAGATCCCTATCGCCCGCTCACCGGCTTCTGGGCGCCGCCGCATTGGGATTCCAACGGTGAACCGTTCGGTTCGGTCGATGCCGCGGATTATTTCATCGTGGATGTTTATACCCGCAACCTGAGAAAACATTGCGATGAATTGTTCCGCATCAGCCATGCCTCCCGTATCGTCCGGCGTCCGATCGGTCAGATCTTCAATATCGACAATCAGGGATCGGATGAGCGCGAGTGTCCGACTCCGGCAGAGTACAAAGCGGAAGTATATGCGGCTCTGGCCGCCGGATACCGGGTGTTCTTCCCCTATATCGGCGTTGCTCCGGTCCGGGAAACCTGGCGGGAAATGATCCGCGTCAACCGTCAGCTGCCGGTCATTGCCGGATTCATTTGCCGCGACGACTGCAGGGAACTGGCTTCGGTCAATGACGAACATGTCTGCTATGCCGTCTATCGGCGCGGCAGTGAATTGATCGTGATCGCGGCAGGAAAAGAAAATGCCGCAAAAAGCCGTCTGCGCATAGACATGAAAAGATTGGCCGGCATCGGAAATGCTTCGGGGAAAGAACTTTTCACCTCTGAGAAAGTCCGTGTGCAAAACGGATCGTTCGAATATCTCCTGCCGCCGGCAGGCAGCGGCATCTGGGTATTCCGGTGTCCGGATGCAAAATGACTTTGCCGCTGCGGACCGCCGGGCGGAGCGGACCCGCGGAAGCCGCATCCCGCCGGCCTTGTCCGTCCCCGTGCGGTGCGGGAAACGGCGCGTTTCCGAAAAACGGTCAGACAGCCCTGGACCGACATGCTCCCCGGGGCGTCAGACCGCAGCGGATCCCATCACTTTTTCCGGCAGGCTTCGTATTTTTCCAGCAGCGCGGTCAGCTTTCCGGCAGCCAGCCGGATATCGGCGATCTGCTGCGGACCGGAGATCTCCCGTTCGATGATCAGTTCACCGCTGAAATCCAATTCATACAACTTGGCGATGATCCGGTCGAAATCCGCACGGCCTTCGCCGAACGGGACTTCTTTTCCCAGACTGTGGCCGTCTGTCGGGAACATGCCGTCCTTGATATGCAGGTTCCGCACATACTTTCCGATGACTTCCAGCGCGTCCACGGGATTGCCGCGCCCGTACAGGATCAGGTTCGCGGTATCCAGATTGACCCCGAGATTGTCCAGCCCGACGTCTTCCATGGTGCGGAGCAGGGTGAGCGGCGTCTCCTGTCCGGCTTCGAACCAGAAACCGATCCCGAGTTCCCTGCAGTGAAGCGCGACCTCCCCGACGGCATCCACCGTTTCCCGGTATAACGGATCCATGGGATTTTCCGGAATGAATCCGCAATGGGTGATGAGCGCCGGAGCGCCGATCATTTTTGCGAAATCGGCTCCGCGTTTCAGTTCTTCGATGCGCCTTGCCCGCTGGTCCCGGGGAACGAGCCCGCAGGTTTCGGGACCGCCGTAGGAGTTCCAGATGATCCTGCCCGTGTATCCGGCCCAGAAAGCGGCCAGACGTATCCCGGACTCCTCGATGTCGCGCTTCGTTTTTGCCGCGGTTCCGGGATTCAGATTGGCCATATCCCAGTTCTGCAGTTGAGCGGTCGTCAGTCCCAGTTCACGGATCGCCGGGAAAGGATTTTCTCCTTTCCTCAGCATGGCGAGAACACCGATCTCCATTTTTTTCATTCCGTCAGCTCCCGGTTTACCAGTTCCTTAACAGATCCGCCGTCTTTTTGAGGACCGCGGCGGCGGAGGATCTTCTTTCGAAATCGGTCGTTTCCAGATTCACGCGGAGTTCTCTGCCGCGGGCGTCGACGGTGTTCCAGAACGCCTTCAGGTCCAGATCGCCTTCTCCTATCACCGCATCGGCAAAATATTTTCCGCACCGCTTCAGATCGAAGTTTTTCCGCGGCCGGTCGGAAATCTTCCAGTCTTTCAGATGAAACTGCACCACGTAATCTTTCAAAACGGCATAGGAATTTACCGCGGGCTCGGCGGTTTCCATGTTTCCGGCATCCAGCGTGCACATGAGTCCCGGCACGGCGTGCAGGACTTCAAGCGTTTCCGCCGCCGTGGTGATCGGACTGTTGCGCAGTCCCGTGCTCTCGACCGTCAGCGTGATCCCGGCCGCCTGCGCCAGCGGCTGCGCCTGCGCATAAAAATCGATCCACGCTTTCCGGTCATCCTCCATGGAGATCTGGCCCTTTCTCGGAAACGGCGGCAGCATCATGACCGGCGCACCCAGATCGCAGGCGAAATCGAGACTGCGCCTGAAATCGTCCAGCGCATCCGGATCGCGGTCCACGAATGCCGAATCCAGCGTCGTATGGGCAATGATCTTCAAGCCGCCGTCTTCGGATAAGCTCCGCAGCCGTTTGGCCGGGGCATACTGACGTCTGCAAACCCAGTCGATCGCATCCATGCCGCACGCCGCGGCGGTCTGAACGACCGTTCGCGGCGCGGCGCCCGGCATCATGCAGGACATCATGCAGAGCTTCATCGTCAGTTCCGCTCCTTCGTTTCCGGCAGCGGATAGTTCATCTCATCCGCGATCCGCGTGCAGCACAGAATCGTGCCGCGGGCGTCCTCTCCGGTGCAGATCCGGGACGGATCACCGGTCCTTACCGCCCGGATGAAGTCTTCCATCTCCGAGAAATAGGGATCGTCCGGCAGAAAATCGTATTCGGCGGTCCCGTCCTTCCGGTACTCCGAGACTTTTCCCGCCTCCGGGCTGATCAGCGTGCCGTTTTCGAAATACGCGGCATAACTCCGGCCGAACGGATACCCGGGAGGTGTCACGAACCCGCCTTCGACGACCGCATCGGCGCCGTTGAAACGCAGGACGGACGAGATCATTTTGAACTGGGAGCCGCCGAGATCCCTCACGGATTCGATCCGTTCGGGTTCCCCGAGACAGGACCGGACGAAATCAACGTCGTGGGAAACCAGATCGAACAGCGAACCGCCGGAAGCGCGGATGAACTCCGGATCGTTCCAGTTCCCCCACTCGGGGATCCCCGTGATCCGGGTCATTTTGAGATATTTCAATTTGCCGAGGCGCGCGGACAGGACGGTCTGTTTCAAAAACCGGTACTCCTTCATCCAGCGGACGACGTAACCGACCGCGAGCTGTCTGTTCACGTTCCCGGCGGTCCGGACCATGCGGTCGCATTCCCGCAGGCTCACGGCAAAAGGTTTTTCGACAAACACATGCAGTCCCGCTTCAAGACACCGGATGACGGCGTCGTGATGCAGTTTCGTCGGCAGCGCAATGACCGCCGCATCCGGAGAAACGCAGGTCAGCGCTTCTTCGGGATCGGTGAAATGGGGGATCGCGCGCACCGCATCGGCATCCGGCGGCACGGTCTGCAGGTTTCCCTTCACCGTCCGCAGACGCTCCAGAGGCTCCGCCGGATCGACGATGCCCGCGACTTGCACATCGGGCATTTTCAGCAGGTTTCCGCAATGGGTCTGGCCCATGAACCCGAATCCCAGAACGATCACTTTGATTTTCATTGACGGCTCCTTTTTCTCAGCCGGAATATACATGACCGCGCCCCCGTTTGCAAATTCTTCACATATCAAAATATTTGCAAAAAGTTTCATTATTTTTGCGCTCCGTGCCCGGGAGAGCATTTCACTTAATTTGAATATTCCGGATACCCGCAGTATATTAACGCCGGCCGCCGGGAGACCCCCGGGGATCCGGCTGTTCCGCACTTTCGCAGGGCGTGCGGAGACAGGTCGGGAATTCCGGCAGGGCCGTCGGGAGAGTGACGATGAAGACAGCGATACCCCTTGTGCGGAGGATCCGCGCGAGACGCCCCTTTTACGATGAGGAGACGATCCTCTCCGGTTCCGGGGCGGACAGTCACAGCATGCCGCTGGATATCTTCTGTTTCGGACATTCCCTTTTCAGACGGGGCGCCGAGATCCATATCGTGCGGCAGGACTGGATCGTGCAGTTTCAGCTCTCCGGAAAGGCCCGGATCATCACCCGTGACGAAAAAATCCTCATGGAACCCGGCTGTCTGCTCATCTCGCCGCCCGGAGTGCCCTATACCTACAAGGTCCCGCCGACGAACGACATGACCAAGTATTACCTGATCTTCCGCACAAGTCCTCTCCTCGAGATGCTGCTGGGGCGCGAGATCCGCCGGCACGGCATGAAGATCAGGTTCCAGCAGCCGTCCGCGGTCCGAGCCCTGCTGGAGGAGATCGGAACTCTGTTCGAAAAACAGGGATCCTCTTCTCAGGAACAGCTGAGCATCAGGCTCTACGAACTTGTCTGCCGGATCCGCAGCGCCGTCCGCATGACAAGTCCGGAGGGCGGCTTTTTCAGAAAACTGGAGAAATCCGTCAACGATCTGATGAATCAGCAGATAACCCTTGAAAGACTTTCGGCGAGCTTCGGCGTCGGCAAATTCACGCTGATCAGGGAATTCAAAAAACATACGGGCATGCCGCCCGTGGCCTACATGATCCGGATCAGACGCAAATACGCCCGGCAGCTGCTTCTGATGAGCGATATGACCGTTGCCGAAATCGCCGCCTGCTGCGGATATTCCTCAGCCTCCTTTTTCATCAGCGATTTCAGAAAACACTGCGGGATCACCCCCGGACAGTTCCGCGCCCGCAACGACGGCAAAGCCCCGCCGGACGCCGCCGAAAAAGAGTGACGCGCCCCGCCGCGGCATCCCGGCCGCCGGAAGAACGCTCCGGCGCTCCGGCGGTGTTGCAAAATCCCGCCGTCAGGTGTATATTGTACGGCGATGGGCATGACCTGCCGGGGAAGGGGAAACGTCCTCCGGCGGAAAGCACGCATATCCGGGGAGCCGAGATGAAAAAAACGCAAAACTGTGAATCGACTTTCAGGCGTACGCCGACCGTTGCCGACGCGGGAAGTTTCGACCGTTTTCCGCAGGGCGTGGTCAGAATAACCTACCGGAGCGACGCGGACGGTCTGGAGGACCGGGCGCTGGCGGTCCCGGGGGCGCATCCCCTCGGCATCGGCATCGTGGTCCTGCACGGACACGGAAGCGGCGGCGATCAGCTTTTCACCTGGAAGCAGCTGGGCAATGACCGGGATTTTCTGCGCAGACTGCGCTGCGGCGTGCTTTCGCCCGATCTGCGCGGCAACGCGTGGATGTGTCCGGAAGCGGTGGAAGACCTCGCCAAACTGATAACTTTTGCGAAGAAACGCTTCAAATGGCGGAAGGTCATACTGGCCTCGGGCTCCATGGGCGGCACGGGGGGACTGATCTTCGCTTCGCACCATCCGGAGCTGGCCGATGCCGTGATCGCGCTGGGCGCGGCGACCGATCTTGCAAGTTACGTTTCATGGTGCGGCCGTCAGAAACCCGAAGTCTGCGGCCGTATCGCCGAAGCCATCCGCACGGCCTACAAAAACGACCGCGAACTCATGAAAACTCACTCGACTCTCGCCCGGTGGAAAAATCTCACCATGCCCGTATGGCTCTGCCACGGCGCCGCCGACGAGATAATTCCGGTCTCGCAGTCCCGCAGACTGGCCGGAAAAATGGCGGAGTCCCCCGGTTTCGTCTACCGCGAAGTGTGGCGCGGCGATCACGATTCGCCGATGCTGTCGTTCACCGAATGCGTCAGTCAGGCGATCTTCACCCTCTTCTGACGGACAAACCGCCGGTCCCGGTCCGAAAGACGGTTGACTTTGCGCCGGAAAAGCGCTATATTACTGAATGAAAGAGTTTCCGGATCATCAACAGGAGATTTGAAAAATGCACGGAATGGAAGTTTCACTGTCCTCGTTCTGGCTGGTCGCCATCATGATCTGCGTCATACTGCTCATCCTCGTGGCCCAGATATCCCATTTTTACGCAAAATTTCAGGAAGCCCGCAAGGACTACGAAGCCAACATGATCGGGCTGGCCGGCCAGCTCAAGAAACTGCAGACCACCCTCAGCGAACAGCTGGGCGAACAGCGTCGGCTCCTCCGCCAGCAGGGCGAACTGCTCGAACTCAAGCGCGCCGAGATGACCGGGGATTTCGAGATCGTCGAAGAACCCGTCCCCGCCGCCGCGCCCAGGCCTCCGCAGGCCGCCGCCGCGCCTGAAGAGGCCCAAACGCCTCCCGCTCCGCCCCACCAGCCCGGGAAGAAGTTCCCCGACATAAATCTGGGCTGACCGTGAGAAAAAAGGAACTCCTGACCGAACTGGAGAAGCTGGGCATGCGCCCCGGCCGCGGTCTGGGACAGAATTTTCTGATCGACGGAAATCTGCTTGACTGGATCGTCCGCCGCGCTGCCCCGGTCCGCGGCGAGGAGATCCTCGAAGTCGGACCCGGTTTCGGTGCTCTCACCGGCAGACTTCTCGAGACCGGCGCCCGGGTCACCGCCGTCGAATTCGATCACCGGCTCGCCGATTACCTCCGCGAGAAATACAGGGACCCCCGGCTGCGCCTGGTCGAAGCCGACGCCTGCAAGGTGGATTACGCCTCCCTCTTTCCCGAAGGGACCGCCTTCCGCGCCGTCGCCAATCTGCCCTATGCCATAAGTTCGGTGTTCATCGCCCGCATGCTCGAGATCCCCCGCGGCCCCGGATTCATGCTCTTCATGCTCCAGCGCGAAATGGGCGAGCGTCTCGCCGCCGTTCCCGGCTCGAAGGAGTACGGTTCGCTCTCGGTGCGCGCCTCCCTCGATCACGAGGTGCGCATCGAGAAGATCGTGCCTGCGGCGGTGTTCTATCCGGAGCCGGGAGTCGAATCGGCCCTCGTCTCGCTGACCCGCGTCCGCACACGGCCGCCGGAGGAGTTGCGCCGCATCGCCGGGCTCACCAAACTCGTGTTCTCCCGGCGCCGCAAGCAGATGGGCAAAGTCCTCGCCGCGAGTTACGGCAGGGAGCGGGTGGAAAAGGCCTTTGCCGCCGCCGGGCTCGCGTGGGAGATCCGCCCCGACCGCGTCGCCCCCGAAGGATTCGCCGCCCTTGCGGGAGCCCTGGCATGAAGAACCTCAGGACCAACGCCCTCCGTCTGCTCTCCGCAGCCGGGATCGCCTGCGAGGAACGCTTCTACGACGTTTCCGACGGCCGCATCGACGCCCTCGCCATCGCCGAAAAACTCCGCGAATCCCCCGATCAGGTCTTCAAAACTCTCGTCACCTGTTCCAACAGGGGGGAGCATTTCGTTTTCGTCGTCCCCGCCGCGGCGGAGCTGGACCTCAAAAAAGCCGCGGCGGCGGCCGGGACAAAAAGCATCGGAATGATCCCGCAGAAGGCCCTTCTGCCCCTGACCGGATACGTTCACGGCGGCTGCTCTCCCGTGGGCATGAAAAAGTTTTTTCCCACCTTCATCGACGAAACGGCCCGGCTTTTCGACTACATCTGCGTCAGCGCCGGAGCCGTCGGCGCCAACATGGCCGTCGATCCCGACGCCCTCTGCCGCTTCCTCCCCGCTTCCTACGCCGACCTCGCCGTTTTCCGGTATGCTTTGTTCCCGGCGATACGGGAGCGGTCCGTTACCCGTCTGCGCGATACGGGCCGGGCCTTTCACCGGCCCGTGCGGGGAACAGAGCCGAAAAAATATATTTTTTCTTCGACAATGGGAAATATGCGCCTTGAATTTCGCTGTTTCCTCCGTATATTATATTCAGTATTGTCACAATGCGAACGGTCAACGTATTTCAACATCAAATTTTGAAAAGGGCGGGAGTGTGAAAATGAAAAAAAGCGGTGTTTTTCTGGCGTTTGCCGGTCTGGCGGTCCTGGCGGGATGCCGAAGCGAGGTGATGGATGATCGCAAGTATGCGCCTCTCAAAGACGAAGCGGATGTGTCCCAGACACGCCGGATGGATGATATGAGTTCTCAGCAGGGCACGCAGTCCGTTCCCCAGCCGGGACCGGATGTTTCCCCGGCACCGGCACCGGCGGCGGCTCCCGCCGCGGCGACTGAGGCCGATCCCGTTCCGGCCCGGACTCAGGCGCCGGCGAGACCGGCTTTCGCACCGATGGAAAAGAGAGATTATCCCGTGGGACTTGCCTCCGACGGCCGGGGCGCTTCCCGCAGGGGTTCCGCGGTCAGAGGCGGTGAAAAGGGCACTTACGTGGTCAAGGTCGGCGACAATCCCGGCAAGATCGCGCGCCGCTTCAACATCTCCGTCAAGGCCCTCCTCGACGCCAACAACATGACCGAAAAGGACGCCAAAAAGCTTTATGTGGGCCGCAAGCTCGTCATTCCCGCCGGAGGAAAAGCCGCGCGGAGTTCCGAGTCCCGCGGCGGCAAAGCCGGTAAGAAAGGCAAAGCCGAAACCTCCGCCACGTCCGCCAAAGGCGGCGTCTACGTGGTCCAGCCCGGAGATTTTCCGGAGCGCATCGCCCGCCGCAACAAGGTGAAGCTGTCCGATCTGCTCAGGGCGAACGACCTGACGGTCGAATCCAGCCGCAAGCTCAGGGTCGGTCAGAAGCTGGTGATCCCCGGCGCGGGAAGCACGGCGGTCGCCGCGGCCAAGCCCAAGGCGAAGAAGTCCGCCGCCGCGGCTGCGGCTCCTGCCGAAACTGCGCCCGCCGCGCCGGCGGACGGCGTGAAAACGGCGGACAAGCTTGCCGACGACCTCGAAAATAACATGCCCGCGGCCAAGCCCGCCGCCGACGAAGCCAAAAACGAAACGGATCTTCTGGAGGTCCCCGAGGATACCACCCTTAAAGCTCTCGCGGCCAAATACAACACCACCGAGAGCAGACTGCGCAGTCTCAACGATAATTTCGCCGGAGACACGGTGCCGAAAGGGACCATCTTCTTCGTTCCTGCCCAACTGAAAAAGTAAGACGGCCGAGGGGAGAGCGCCTTGGAGTACAATCCCGTCACACTCATTCTTCTGCTGGCATGGCTTTTGTGCGGCATCCGCGTGCTGGACAAAGTCAACGCGTCTCCTGCGAAATGGCGGAGGAAAAAAGAGGATGACGGGAAGCACGGCATCGAGTGGCTGATCCTCTTTTTCGGCCCCGTCTTTCTGCTCGTCACGGCCGGGAAAGAATTCTGGGAGACCCGTCTGCAGAATGTGTTCGTGCGGGTGAAACGCCGGGCCAGATACGGCGGTATCACGATCCTCGACTCCCGCGGCAGTCCGCTGTACGGAGACGACTGCGACAACCCCGCCGTCGACGCCTTCAAGGATATCTTTCTGGAAGCCGCGAAGAGAGGCGCCAGCGACGTTTTCTTCGATCCGGCGCCGGAAGGCGGCACCGCGCTGCGTTTCCGCATCGACGGAATTCTCGTTGCGCAGGAACCCCTCGTCTCCGGTCTCGGTGAAAATGTCATCAGCGCCGTCAAGGTCGCCGCGGGAATGAACATCGCCGAAAAACGTCGCCCCCAGGACGGCGCGTTTTCGGCGATGATCTCCGGCAGACCTGTGTCGTTCCGCGTCGCCTCCGCAGGAGCCGCCGGCGGAGAGAAACTCACCGTTCGTCTGCTGGGCGCCGGGTCCGCCCCGCGGACACTTGACGAGATCGGTTTCAGCGACGATCAGCTCCGGCTGCTGAAGCGCTCCGTTTCTCTCTCGTCGGGAATGATCTTGATATGCGGCGCCACGGGCAGCGGAAAGACCACCACGCTGTACGGGCTGATCGAAAATATCGACTTTTCGCTCAAAAACGTCATCTCCATCGAAGATCCGGTGGAGCGCGTCATTCCCGGGGTGAGCCAGATGGAGGTCAATGCCGCCGCGGGGATCACCTTTGCCGGTCTTCTGCGCAACGCCCTGCGCCAGAATCCCGACGTCATCTGCCTCGGCGAGATACGCGACGAGGAGACTGCGCAGATCGCCGTTCACGCGGCGCAAACCGGACACCTGATCGTCTCGACCATTCACGGAAACGATGCCGTGGACACCTTCGACCGCCTGACCGGCCTCGGCGTTCCCCTGCGCAGTCTGGCCGCCACGGTCAGGATCATCGTCAATCAGCGCATGGCCCGCAGACTGTGCAGAAAATGCCGGGCACCCCTGCCGGAACTTCCCGAAAAATGGCGCGCCATCTTCGCCGAAAACAAAATCGATCCCTCCGGCGTCTGCCGGGCCGTCGGCTGTCCCGAGTGCGGCGGCACGGGTTTTCAGGGCCGCGCAGCCTGTTTCGAAATGCTCGTCGTCGACAGCGAACTCAGGGAAGAACTGGAACAGGAAAATGTTTCGCTGTCGAAGATCAGACAGTTCGCGCAGGCGAGGGGCGCATCCGGCAGTTTGCCGATCCACGGCGCCCGTCTGGCCGCCGAAGGCATCACCTCGCTGGACGAGATCGACCGGATAACCCTTTCTCTCGACGGAGACACAATATGACAGGACTTCTCGTTTTCATGGGCATTCCCCTGCTTTTCGCTCTCATGGCCCTGCAGTCGCCGTTTTTTCAGAACTGGCGTTTCTTCGTCGCTCTGTCGGCCTCGGTCTATTTCGCGCTGTGGACAGGATCCCTGCACCGGGCGGTCCTGCCGCTGCTGACGGGGGAGTTTTCCCCCTGGGCCCCGGTCATCGCCATCGGCGGCGCGGCGTTTCTGTGCTGCTCGGTTCTGCTTAAGATCGCTTCGGATCTCTCCTCCCACGGCGGCGGCGGATATCATCTGCCGGGCAAAAAAAATCTGCTGGTCCCCGTTACGGGATTTCTCTCGGGCTACGTTGTCTCGGGTCTGGCCGCATATCTGCTCTGCATCTCCCCCCTGCACGAAACCGTCGCGCGGGACAAGGCCTTTGCCGACCGGGCCGTGGACCGGGTGCTGGTGTTCACCCGCGTCATCGACCGGATGACTTTTCAGCGTATTCCGGCATCTTCCCGCAGAAGCTGCCTGATGGCGCGGATCAAGACGCCGCCCCCCGCGGCGTCCGCGTCCGAAAATTCTTCCGCCGCAGAAAAAACAACCGAAAATAAAGGAAAATGACCCATGACCATCGGAGAACTTCTGGTTTACGCCTCCACCAGCGGGGCATCCGATCTTTTCATCACTTCGGGCAAGGCCCCCTCTTTCCGGATCAACGGCGAACTGACCGTGAGCGGGGAACAGCCCGCGGCGGCCGGAGACATCGACGATTTCCGCCGCAGCGTCATCGCCGGGGAAGACGAGGCGCGTTATCAGCAGACGGGGAGCGCGGAATCGGCCTTTTCTCTCTCGACGGGCGAAAGGTTCCGGGTGAACTTCTTCCTGACCTCGGGCGGACCCGGTTTCGCCGCCCGCCCGCTTCCCTCCGGGGGCGATCTTTACATCGAATCTCTCGGTCTGCCTCAGGTGCTGGGAGAGATCTGTGCGCAGAAACACGGTCTTGTCATCGTTGCAGGCACCAGCCGGTGCGGCAAATCGACCACGCTCGGCGCGCTGATCAACCAGATCAACATGACGGAAAACCGCCACATCATCACGCTGGAAAACCCCGTTGAATTTCTCTTTCCGGACCAGACGGGCGTCGTTACCCAGCGGGCCGTGGCCGGAGGAAATTTTGCCGAAGCCATCCGCAGCGCCCGGCATGAAAGTGCCGACGTCATCGCCGTCGGCGATCTGCCCGACCGGGATTCCGTGCGGGCCGCCGTCAAAGCCGCCCTCAACGGCCAGCTGGTCATCGCCGTCATGGTTTCTCCCGACGCCGTTTCGGCGATAACGAAACTCATCAGGATCTTCCCCGAAGAGGAGCGGACGCAGGCCGCCTCCGACCTCGGACGTGTGCTCGTTGCGGTCATGGCCCAGCGCCTTGTCCCCCGTCAGGACGGCGCGGGACTGGTCGCCGCAGTGGAATTGCTCCGCTGCACCGACGCGGTCAGGAAACTCGTCGAAGAACAGGATTTCGCCGCGATCCGGGAAACGCTGAGCCGTGCCGGCGGCAACGGAACGGTCAGTTTCAACCGGGCCCTCTTCTATCTGATCCGCGACGGTTACCTCGACGCCGCCCGCGCCGCGGAGTTCAGCGACACGCCCGACGAACTCGAACTGCTGGTCAAAGGAATGGATTCACAGACCAACGAAAAACAGTACGGCACCCCCGACGACGCCGCCGAAGGAGACGTGGTGGACCTGCCGAAACTTCTGCGTTCGGCCATCAAGCTCGGGGCATCCGATCTTCACATTTCGGTCAACGCCCACCCCATGATGCGCGTCCACGGCGAACTGCGTTCGCTGGGATTGCCGAAACTCAGGCCGCAGGACACCAGGCGTCTCCTCTTCGGCATGCTCACGCCCCAGCAGAAGATCGCCTTCGAAACGAGCAAGGAACTCGACCTGGCCCTCACCGTCGAAGGCAAACCCGATGAAAACGGCGAGAGGGAGGTGAGCCGTTTCCGCGTCAACGCCTACTACCAGCGGGGCTACGTGGGGATCGTCGCCCGCGTCATCACGACGAACATTCCCTCTCCCGAATCGCTGAATCTGCCGGAGCCGATCGTCAATCTCTGCGAGAAAAAGCAGGGGCTCATTCTCGTTACCGGTCCCACGGGAAGCGGCAAATCAACCACGCTGGCCAGTTTGATCGACCGCATCAACAGCACCCGGGCCGAACACATCATCACCATCGAGGATCCCATCGAGTACGTGCACAGGAACAAGAAGAGCCTGATCCAGCAGCGGGAACTCAACGCCGACACCATGAGTTTCTCAAGGGCGCTCAAATCCGCCCTGCGTCAGGATCCGGACGTGATCCTCGTGGGTGAAATGCGCGACCCCGAAACCATATCCGCCGCCCTCACCGCCGCGGAAACCGGCCACCTGGTCATGGCCACGCTGCACACCAACAGCGCCGCCCAGACCATCGACCGCATCATCGACACCTTCCCCTCGGAGCAGCAGAACCAGATCAGGCTCCAGCTTTCAAGCTGTGTCATAGGCATCATTTCTCAGCGGCTCCTGATGCGGGCCGACACCGACGGACGGGTGGCTGCCTTCGAGATCCTCATCGGCACCCCGCCCGTTCAGGCGCTGATCCGCGACGGCAAGACCAGTCAGCTCACCTCGGTCATGGAGACCGGTTTCAAGGACGGCATGATCACCATGCGCCGCTCCCTTGAGGAACTCCTCGCGCAGGGCCTCATTTACGAAGAGGATGCCAAGGCGCTCTCGCTCGACGCCGTCGAAGTCCAGTCTTTTGAATAAGGGGGAAAACAGTCATGCGACAGAGAATGCTGCTTCTGCTGGCCGTCATCTTCGGCCTGCTGGCTTTCGTGCTGACCTATCAGCAGATCGAGGCGGAAAAACGGCGCATCGCGGGGGACTCCGAAACGGCGATCCTCATTCAGGTGACGCGCAACATGGTCGAGGGCGAGACGCTGACCGAAAAGGACGTGGCCCGCTACACGGTCAAACGCCGCCGCGAAGCCATGGCCAACAGCCGCGAGATCCCCTGGTCGCAGCTGTACAGGGTGGTCAACCACAAACTCGACACCTCCATCAACAGGGGACAGATCCTCCAGACCACCGACATCAAGTTCGGTTCCCGGCGCAACGGTTTCAGCGGCATCGTTCAGGACGGCTGGCGGGCGGTCTCCATTCCCGTCGATCCCGTTTCGTCGGTCAACAACCTCATCCAGCCCAACGACAACGTGGACGTCATCGGGACCTTCCGTTTCCCCGACGTGCGGGGCGACAGCGCCCTCGACACGGTCACGCTGACCATCCTGCAGGACGTGAAAGTCCTTGCCGTGGGCAGCCGCTGGCAGTCCGCCGCGGCCGCCGAACAGAACGCCCCGCGGACCTACGGCACCGTCACGCTGCAGCTGATGCCCGACGAGGTGGAAATGCTCATTTTCGCCTCGCAGAAGGGCAAGATAACCCTCTCTCTGCGCAACTTCGAGGATACCCGGATCGCCCGCGACATCGAGAAGCGCAGCGTCAACTTCAAACTGCTCGAAAAAGAGATACCCGGCTACAACAAACGCCGCGAAGACCGCCGCAACAGGAGGATGAAGTGACCGAGATCATCATCCGCCGGACCGGGAAAAATCCCGTGCGGGCCAGCCTTCCCGACGGAGCCTATCTCATCGGCGCCGGGAAAAACTGCCACATCCCTCTCGATTCGCCGGATGTTTCCGGCCGCCACGCCCAGCTGATCGTGTCGGACAACGCCATCACCGTCATGGACCTGGGCAGCAGCAACGGCACCTATGTCAACGGCAGCGCGGAACCGCTTTTCGCCAATCAGATGACGCCCCTCGCTCCGGGAAGCGTCCTCCGGCTGGGCAAAAACGTGGAGATCACCATAGGGCGCGCACCCGCCGCGGACGCGTCCGCACGGGAGTCCCGGCCGCAAAAGGACGCGCCGCGTCCGCCGGAGACGGACGATTTTCTTGCCCCCGACAGGGGCGAGATCCCGGTCCTCACCGTCTCCGGCGTGCCGCCGCGGCTGCGGCCCCTCGTTCAGGAGATCAAGCGCCAGGCTCACAAGGAACTGCTCAAGCGCATGAATCTCAAGAAGATGGCTCTGTCGGGAATTTCCGAAAGCGAATTGGCCGATCAGGCCAAGCGCATGATCCGCGAGATCCTCTCGGTGCTCAACGTCAAACTGCCAGAAGGACTTTCCGTCGAAGTCATCGAAAAGGAGCTCATCCAGGAAGCTATCGGCCTCGGGCCGCTGGAGTACCTCATTGCCCGGGACGATATCAGCGAGATCATGGTCAACGGTCCCAATCAGGTCTATGTGGAGCACAAGGGCATGCTCTACCGCACCGACGCCGCCTTTGCCGACGACAATCAGGTGCTGGCCTCGATCGAGCGCATCGTGGCCCCTCTGGGCCGGCGCATCGACGAAAGTTCCCCCATGGTGGACGCCCGTCTGGCCGACGGCAGCCGCGTCAACGCCATCATTCCGCCGCTGTCGCTGGTGGGGCCGACGATCACCATCCGCAAATTCACCCGAACGCCCCTGCAGGCCCGCGATCTGGTCAATTTCGGCTCCATCAGTCCCGAGATGGTGAAGTTTCTCGCCGTCTGCGTGGCGGTACGGAAGAACATCATCATCTCGGGCGGAACGGGCTCCGGCAAAACGACACTGCTCAATGTGCTGAGCAGTTTTCTGCCCAACCGCGAGCGCATCGTCACCATCGAGGACGCCGCGGAACTTCAGCTCCATCAGGAGCATATCGTGCGTCTCGAAGCCCGTCCGCCCAACATCGAAGGCCGGGGAGAGGTGACGATCCGCGACCTCGTCCGGAACTCTCTGCGCATGCGGCCGGACCGCATCGTCGTCGGCGAGTGCCGCGGCGGCGAAGCGCTGGACATGCTTCAGGCCATGAACACCGGTCACGACGGCAGTCTGACCA
The DNA here is from genome assembly GCA_017454215.1 of Lentisphaeria bacterium. Classification (GTDB taxonomy): domain Bacteria; phylum Verrucomicrobiota; class Lentisphaeria; order Victivallales; family Victivallaceae; genus UBA1784. The sequence goes on from JAFTDL010000352.1 coordinate 27,257, forward strand.
CGATCCACGCCAACTCGCCCCGGGATGCCCTGGCCCGTCTGGAGACTCTCGTTCTCATGTCCGGATTCGATCTGCCTCTGCGCGCCATCCGCGAACAGGTGGCTTCGGCCATCAACATCATCGTGCAGATCACCCGCGAGCGCGACGGCAGCCGCAAGGTGGTCAACATCAGCGAGATCGTCAAGATGGAGGGCGACATCATCACCATGCAGGACATCTTCGTCTTCCGTCAGACCGGCTGGGACGCCCGGAACCGCATCACCGGCGTCTTCGAGCCCACGGGGAGCATTCCCAGCTTCATGGAGGACATCCGCCGCGCCAAGCTCGATCTGGACGTCTCCCTCTTCTCCCCCCGAAAACAGTCCTGACGGACCGCGGAACGCTCCGTTTTTCTGACAGGGACGGCGGTTCCCGCGCCGTTTTCAGCGGGTGCGGTCCGTTTCGCGGAGCAGCCGCGCCGCCGCGGCGAAATTGCGGGTCACGTGCTGCGGGCAGTGGGCGTCCGCGCCGATTATGACGCGAATGTTCCGCGCGCGGGCTTCCCTGAGGATCTCCGGGGAGGGATAGGGTTCGCGGCACTCCTTGGACCACCCCGCGGTGTTGAGTTCGATGGGGATGTTCCTTGCGGCCGCGGCGTCGAGGACGCGCCGGGCGTCCGGCAGATAAGCTCCGGGATCGGGAAGAAAGCCGAATTTTTTCGGCAGATCCAGATGGCCGAGCAGGGAGAAGCGTCCGCATTCCGCCGCGCCGAGCATTTTGTTCCAGTAGGTTTCGCAGACGGCGCGGATCCCGTCCGCCGAAAGCGCCTTCCAGTCGCCGGCACAGTTGTCGATGGGGAAACGTCCCGCGTAGTGCACCGAACCGATGAGATAGTCCGGCTGCAGGCGGTCGAGTCCCGCAAGGACCTCTTCGAAGTTCTCGAAGAAGAAATCCACTTCCAGTCCGGCCAGCAGCGTGAAATTTTCGTCGTTGAAGATGTCCTTGAGCCGCGCCAGTTCCTCCAGGTACGCCGGAAGTTTCCCGGGCGCGATGCTCCACGACACGGGCATGAGTTCCGGATCCGGATGGACGACCCAGTGGTCGGAGAGGCCGAACACCCGGACGCCCGCCTCTTTCGCGGCCCGGCACATCTCTTCGGCAGTTCCCGCCCCGTCGCTCCAGACGCTGTGGTTGTGCAGCGAAAGCACCGCTTCCTTTCCGCCGCCGTCGATATATTTTTCGAGAGGCTCCATCCTTCCGTCCTTCCCCGTTGAGTCCCGTTCATCCGCCATATTATACACCGTTCAGGCGTTTTTTTCACCCCCCGGCCGGGAAAAAAGCCGTTTTTTTTGCGTTCGGTATGGCGAAAAACGGTTTGAGGGGTTATCTTATAGAGCGTGTTAATTTTGAAAGAAGGAAAGATGGGTTCTAAAAACTGGAAGTCGGCCGGGGTTGAAAAGACAGACGAGATCAGAAGGATGCAGACCGAACTGGGTCTGCCCCGTTTGACCGCCGTCTATTTCGCCGCCCGGGGAATTGACATCAAGGACATCGGGGATTTTCTCGCCCCGAAACTGGGCAATCTCAGCGATCCGTACCGTTTCCCGGGGATCCGCGAGGCCTGCGCGCGTCTGTGGCAGGCCATCGACAAACGTGAGCCCATCCTCATTCACGGCGATTACGACACCGACGGCATCACCGCCAGCGCCCTGCTGGCCTTCGTCCTGCGGCAGAACGGCGGCGTGGTCCACTCCTTCATCCCCCACCGTTTCGACGACGGCTACGGCTTCACCCCGGAATCGCTGACCAAAGCTCTCGACGCTTTCGGGCCCTGCGGCGTGCTCGTCACCGTCGACTGCGGCATCACCAGCTGTGACGCCGTCAACGTGGCTCTCGAACGCGGCATCGACGTCATCATCACCGACCACCACGAAGCCGGCAGCGAACTGCCCGGCGCTCTGGCCGTCATCAATCCCAAGGTCTACCCGGAACTCGAGGATCTTCAGGTCCTCTCCGGTGCGGGAATGGCCTTCAAACTTTCTCACGCCTTCATCAAGTACGGCAGAGAAAACAATCTCGGCGGCTTCCAGACCCGGCTGGAAGAGGTCCTCGACTACGTCGCTCTGGGCACCGTGGCGGACATCGTCCCCCTGCAGGGAGAAAACCGCATCATGGTCAAATTCGGCATCGACGCCCTGCGCCGCCAGCTCCGTCCCGGCGTCCGCGCCCTGATCGAAAGCTCGAAACTCCGTTCCGAACTCTCGCCCTCGGACATCACCTTCCGCATGGCCCCCCGGATCAACGCCGCGGGAAGAGTCGGCGACGCCAACGTGGCGCTGCAGCTTCTCGAGTCCGAACACATCGTCGACGCCTACAACTGCGCCTCGCAGCTGGAGTCCTTCAACCGCATCCGGCAGGAAAAGGAACAGGAGATCTATCAGGAGGCCTGCGAACAGATCGAACGCAACCTCGCGTGGCAGAGTCCCTACGCCCTTCTCGTCGCCGGACGCGACTGGCATCAGGGCGTCATCGGCATCGTCGCTTCGCGCCTCGCCCGCGATTACAACCGTCCCACCATCGTGCTCACCATTCAGGGCGACGAGGCCTACGGCTCCGGCCGCAGCGTCTCGTGCCTCAATCTGGTGGACGTGCTGAGCAAGTCCGCGCACCTCCTCGAACGCTACGGCGGACACCCCATGGCCGTGGGCATCGGCCTCAAAGTCGAAAACATCGCCCCCTTCTTCGACGCCATGGACAAGGAGATCCGGTCCCGCGTCAAAGTGGAGGACCTCGAAAGCTTCATCTCCTACGACGGCGAAGCCGAGATCCACGAACTCTCTCCCGAGTTCTTCGACTACCTCACGAAACTTTCGCCTTTCGGCCACAGCAATCCGAAACCCGTGTACCGGTTCAACGAACTGCGCGTCGTCCGCTGCTCCCCCGTGGGCGGCGGCGCACATACACGCGGAACCTTTTCCGGACGCATGGGGCAGATCGACTTCATCGCTTTCAACCACCCCGTCTCACAGTTCCACGATAAACTGCTCGACGTCCTGGCCACTCCCCAGATCAACCGCCATATGAATCAGGAGACCCCCCAGCTCAACGTCGTGGACATCAAAGACGTCTACTGAGCTCCTTGTTTCGAAAGAAGCCTGATCTTCGGGAGAGGGAAACCCTTTTTTTCTCTCCCGACCCCCAGTCTTTTTCCAAAACGCTCTGTTCCCGATAAAACCGGCGGTTCCGGGGGAGGGAAAGGGGGTTTGCCGAGGCCGGCGTTTCGGCTTTTCCCGGGGAAAGAGGATCTCCCTTTCCCCGGACCCGCCGGGCTTTATCTCGGGCTCATGACGTCCCGGGGACCGGGAGCGGTGCAGACTTCGAGCACGAGGGAGTGGTCTCCCGCGGCGAGTTCGACTTCCGTGCGGTACGGGGGGGCGAGCCGTGTCCCGGTCTCCCGGCCGTCGATCACGATCCTCACGGACTCGTCGGAGAAGTCGAATTCGAGCGCATACCGGCCGGTTTCGGGCGCGTGGAGTCTGCCCGTGTACCGGGCCATTCCGGAAAACGTGCCGTAACCGAGAGACGCGTAATCGCCCGTGCCCCCGACCCGGAACGTTTCCGGCGCCGGGGAGAGCACGACGCCGTCGCGGTCCGGCGGGAACGCGGTCTTGAAACGTCCCCGCAGGTACGGGGCGTTCTCGAACAATGCGCCGCTGAAAGTGACGGTGTTGACCCCTTTTTTCAGCAGGGCGCTTATGTTGCACTCCCGTTCGCGGCAGTCGCGGAAGCGGGCCTTTTCGTATCCGGTCAGCGCAGCGCCGTTGATTTCGAAACTTCCCCGGGCCAGAGCCGACTCCTCGGTGGTGAAGAAAACGGGCTCGAGGCTGTCTTCGACGGTGAACTCGGCGGAGAATTTTCCCGCGGGAAAATTCTCCATGTCGAAGGAGGTTTTTTTCAGCAGATCGATCCGCGTCCCCTCCGGGGTCCGCCACAGGTTGAGCGGGACGCAGTTGAGGCCGAAGGCAAGGTCCCACTCGGAAACGGTCAGAGCGGGAATTTTTTCTTTCGGGCGCAGTTCGTCGGCGAACCCGGCTTCTCCGGGCGCGATCTCAAGGGGACTTCCGTCCAGTGTGCCGCGGAACGTCTCCGGACCGCGGTTGAAGAGAAAGAGCCGTTCCCGGCCCGCCTTGCGGATCCGTCTTGAAAGGATGTTTCCGCATCCTCTGCCGTCAAGCGGAAGTCCGGGGATCCGTTCGATGCACGCCGCCGCGGAGCAGGGGGCGGCGAAACGCCATTTTTCCCTCGTTTTCGCGGAAAGTTCCGGAATGATCTCGGGCGTGACGCCGATGATGAAGACTTTTCCTCCGCGGGCGGCATAACGTTCCAGCCAGTCGGCGGTCGTCCTCCCGATCACGGGGGTGTGGGCCAGCACGAAGTACGGGCGGAGCACGGCAAATGCCGCCGGATCCTGTTCGAGAAGCGTTTCTTCGTCGATGAGCTCGAAATCCCGCTGATGCGAAAGCAGTTCCTCCGCGGTCCGGTGCAGTTTTTCGTCGAAGGGCGGCTCCCCGGGCAGACGGCTCTGCAGGGCGCTTGAGGGATAGAGCATTTCCAAGCCGCACACGTGCTCTCCCGAGAGTTCCTCACAGCGGCGTTTCAGGTGATCCAGAAAACTTTTCATGTGGGGCCACTGGGAGTGCTGGTAAAAGAGCGACGGCGGCGCTTCGTCGCGGCGTTCGCCGTCGAGGGTGTAATAGAGGCCGTGGATATTGAACCAGGTGACGCCCATGACCAGATGATAATTGAGCATGAATTCGAGGTCTCTCAGGCTGACGGCGTCGCCTCCGACGGCGAAGGCGTCGGCTCCGGAAGCCCGTTTGCCGAAGAGCCGGGCCGCCGAGGTGACGGTCTTTATGCCGATATGGTGAGCCATTGATCCCGGCCGTCCGACGCCCGCGCCCAGGGGATCGCAGCAGGGAATGTCGAAATGCCTGAAGCAGCGCAGTTCATCGGGCCAGAACAGTCCCGACCACGAGAGATACTCCGAGCGGGTAAGGTGGCCTGTGCTTGCGATGTTTCTGGCGTTGAGCCACTTTCTGACGGGTTCGAGGTAGTTCCGGCACAGCAGGCGGCGGAGCGTCCGGCGGTAGTCGTTTCTCACTTTGACGGAACCGGCGTCCACGTCCAGCGCCAGATGGGGCAGCAGGGGGAGCAGATCATAGCCGTGATCGCGCCGGAACTCTTCCGGCAGGCGGCGGGTCCACGGATAAACACCGGCGGGGGACGGTTCGTCCATGAAGGAGGCCGCGCAGTGCCGCATCCTGCCGCCGAAGTGCCGTTCATAGCGGGCGTGGACCAGGTCCAGCAGCACGCGGGTGGTTTCCGGGGCGAGCAGGTCGCTGCTGTGCCGTCCGGGGCCGTTGTAAATCTGTTCCGCGCAGACGATCCTGCAGTCCCTGTCGGGCGTCCAGGCGAGGGCGAAGCGCGGCGTATCCATGGAGCGCCGCCGGTGGGGCAGGGGCAGTTGTGCGTAAGGAGAGTAGGCCGTGGTCTGGATCCTCGCCGGGTTCCACTTGCTTCTCAATGTTCCGCAGTGGCCGGAAATGTCGGTGACTTCCCCGTTTCCGGTGACGGCGTAACAGCCGGCGAAGGCGCCGTCGACGGAAAAATATTCCAGCACGGGAACGTCTTTTTTCGCCTCGATCACGCGGAAATTCAGCTGTGAGGAGGCCAGTTCCGGAAAGGCGTTGCAGATCCTGTTGCCCGCGTCGCCCGAGGGATAGTTGTCCTCGTCCCAGATGGCGAATTTGACGCCGTGCCGGATCAGTTCGTCCGCCGCCGCGTCGAGCGCGTCGAACCAGTCCTGCGAAAGATAAGGCGTCTTCAGTCCCGCCCGGGCGTGCAGAAAGATCACTTCGTACCCCGCCCGGCACAGCTCCCCGATCTGTTCGCGGATCTCCTCCTCACGCAGATCCGTGTTCAAAAAATACTGTCCCGCAAGATGTTCCATGTTTACATCCGGTCCCCGGTGTTGTTTCCGCGTCCCGTCAGCGGCCGCCGGGGCGCTGGGGAACGAATTCCAGACAGCCCTTGTATTTCCACTTGGGAAAATCGCGGTGGGGGCCGATAACTTTGCACGGCGCGAAATCGTTTGGTTTCCCGGCGGAGGAAAGGGTCCCGGCTCCGGAAGCCATGAGGATGTCTCCGCCGTTTCCGAAAACCGTCCACACCAGCCCGGTTTTCCGGTGTCCGCGATTGACGCATTTCATGGTGATCTCGTTTCTTCCGGGCCGGAGCCATTGCGGGATGCGGTATTCGAAAAGTTTTCGCTGCTCGTCGCCGCGGTCGATCTTATTTCCGTTGACGTAAAGGGTCCATGCGCTGTTGGTGTTGAAGAGGATTTTCGCGTCGCCGGGCACGGTCTTCACGTCGAATGTTCCGCGGAAAAAGGTCTCTCGGGCCGCCCTGACCGGCATGATCCAGTCCGCAGGAAGCGTGATGTTCCGGTTTTCGCAGTAAGACGGTCCGCCGTCCTGTTCGGAGAATTTCACGCGGGGGATCGGGGTCCGTTCGGTCGAGAGCAGAACGACGCCGTATGCCTCCAGCCGTATGGGTCCGCCGCGATACTCTTTGCCGGAACGCAGCTCATGGAGTTTTTCCGGAAGCGGGCAGGTGAATTCGGCAACGGCGGGATGGTCGAGTTCGTTGACGGCGGCGAACAGGACCCGTTCCCCGTTCTTCCACGCCTTGGCCGCGATGAATTCGGGGAATTTGCCGGAGAGTTTCAGCGGAGTGCTCCCGGCCAGGATCTTTCCCGCGGCGGCAAGTTCGCGGTTGACCCATGCGAAATCCGCCCACCAGTCGCCGTATATCTCGTCGCAGGGACCGTAACGGTGGGGATATCTTCCCTCGCTGTGCCAGTCGATGCCGGTCGCGCCGCGCAGAATGGCATCCCACGCCATGAAGCGCAGTTCCCGGTAATCGGGACGCGGCAGGATATCCAGCCGGTTGACGGCGGTGTTTTCTCCCCAGCCCCAGGCCTGAAGTATCATCCATGCGGGCTTTCTGTTCCATCCGGCGGCCCTGGCCAAATCCGTGTAATCTCCGACGCAGCTGAGTCTCCGGTTGGCGAGGCGGTTGTGCGCGACGCCCGGCGCGGGAACGGGATAGATGTCGACGCTCAAGACGTCGAACGTCGTGGAGAAACGCCGGACATAGGGCAGAAACTCCCTCTTCGGCGCACTGGTCTTGCCGTCGATGCGCGGCGCGTGATTTTCCCAGAGGATATAATCCGGCAATTCGCGGAACGCGACTCCGTTGTTGCGCACCGCCCGCTCCGGCGGGACATTCCGGACCACCGCCTCGTCGGACAGCAGACCGATGAACTTCGGAAAGGCGTCATACCGCACCTTCATCCGCCGCAGGAACTCGGCCAGTTCTTCGGGACTGCCCCGCCAATCCGCCTGATTCACCCAGTCCATCACGGCCAGATCATGTTTTTTTGCCTGCGCAAGAGCATAATCCGCCCCGCGGCGGTTCTGCAGATCCTGAAGAAAGCAGACGGTATTGATCCCCGAAGCCGCCGCCACGCGGAAGAAATCGCTGCTGCTGGTGGGGATATGGTTCATCATGATGGGAAAAAACGGTTTCCCGTTGAGCAGAAGCCAGCCGTTGCGGTCGAAACTTGCGCCGCGGGTCTGGGGACCGCGGATCCGGAAAAACTCCGTGTCGCCCGGCATGCCTTCCCCCGTGAAAGCAAGTTCGTATGCTCCTGCCGCCAGAGGGGGAAGCTGCAGTTCCCGGCGGGCAGGAACGCCGGGAACCAGCCCGGTCACCGCGATTTTCTGCAGAACGGGTCCCCCGATCGCCTTCAGTTCGGCGACGAGGACCGGCGCGGCGGGCAGAATTTCAAGAGACAGTTTTTTCGGCACTTCGGGAAGAAAATAAGTGTTCCTGACCGGAAAATCCGTCACCCGGGCATAGCAGGCCTGCGTTCGGTACCAGCCGTCGTCCCGCTTTTCCGGCGGCGCATCCGAACAGGAAGCGCTCGAGAATTTCACCGTATCGCCGGACACGCAGCGTACGGAAAAACTCACCCGATCCGGTTTGCCGTCGGGAACGGTGAACTGAAAATGACGCGTCTCCCAGCCGACATAGACCGTCTGCGCCGGAGACTTCTGAAACGCCAGCACCTTTCCGTCGCGCTCGAAGCGCGCCCCGACCGCAAACCGTGTGGAGGGATCGCTGTTGCTGCTCACCGTCATCGTGAACCGTACATCCGTCCCCTTTCCGGCATTTTCGAGAGCCGCGGAAACCGCCGCTTCCGCTCCGGGGCGCGGCAGTATGACGGCGGACTCGTTCCCGTCGTATCTTGCGCCGTCGGTGAACCGCCAGCGCCCGGGATCCGCCGCCCCGCCCAGAAGATCGGCCGGTGTCGGAAGGACCGCCCATGCGTACCGGCAGAATTTCGTCGTCGTCCACGCAAGATCCGTCTTTTCTCCGGGCAGAACCGGAGCTTTGCCGCTTCTGATGTTCACCGGTCCCAAATAGGCGCTGCCGATCAGGACCCGCCCCTTCCCACGGAGCCAGACATTGACAGTCGGCGCCCTGAAGGGTTTATCGGGCAGTCGGAACCGCACCCTGACACGAAAACTGCGGCGCACCGGATACTCCCTCAAATCCGCCAGCGCACAGAATTTGTCGGGGATCGACTCGAAATAGATCAGCAGACGGGTACGGGGTGAAACCTCCTCCGCCTTGAGAATGACCGAATACTCCATTTCGAGACCGCTTCCGTACAGAGACGCCAGTCCTTTGTTCAGACCGCGTTGAACGATCCTGAAACCGCGGCCGTCCGGCATTTCACCGAGCTCCGCCGCCGCAGGACCGGAGAAACCGGGAGACACGGGACGGGCCAGTTCCCAGCCGATGACTTTCCCGCCCGACACCGCGGAAAAATCCGGATTGCTCAAAACGCAGTGATCCCCCCGCAGGACCGAAAACGAAGCCAGCAGCAGAACCGTCAGCAGCAGAGTTTTGCCCATTTTCCGACTTCCCATGCCGGCAATTTACTTGAGAGCCGTCCCGTTGAACGGCGCATAGTTGCGCAGGATCACCTGCGGGTGACCCTCCTGCACATCCGTGCGGATGGCATTGGTCTGCAGTCTGGCGGGTGCGGCGCCGACCCATGCCTGCTGCTGCGGTATCGCGACCGTCTCCATGTGACCGTCGCACATGACCATGTTGTAGCTTCCGGAGTGCCGGAAGTTGACGAGACCGGAGTCGATCCCTGCGGAATTACCGTCCATGACCCACGCCATCTTGGAGTAGGACGCCGTGCCGCGTACGCCGCTGAGCTTGAACATCCCCGCGACCCAGTCGCCGCTCCACTGCGGAGTCACCCCGGTCGTGCCGCCTCCGTCGCCCAGAGCCATATTCAGAAAGTAGGAGGTCCCGCCCCGGAATCCCTGCGTCGTGGACGGACAGCGCGCAATGCCCGTGGGGACCGTCTTGCCGATCTTCACACCCTCGACATGGACCGTCATGTTGAGGTAACCCAACTTCCCGGGACGCGTCGTCGAACTCGTCGGATCATACGCGCTGCACAGAAGAACGGTCCAGTAGACTCCGTCCGTCTTGCTCATGACCTTGCTGTAGCCCGCCCCCCAGCCGCTGTAGTCGTTGGCATAGAACGTCAGTCCCTGCCCCGTCTGCCGGAGGTTGCCGACACAGGAAATGGCCCGCCCCCTCTCCCGCGCCTGCTGCAAAGCGGGCATCAGCATCGCGGCCAGAATGGCGATGATCGCTATCACGACCAGAAGTTCGATCAACGTGAAACGCGCATCCGTCCTGCCCTTGTCCGTCGCCCGAATGCTTTTTGCCCCGTCGCGAAAGGTGTCTCTTTTCATCATTGCCTCCTGTTTTCAATGCGGTTCGGTTTTCTTTTCATATTTTACTTGAGAAACCGCTTCCCGGCAATGACCGGTTTTCTTTTTTGATGATTTATTTTCTCAAATAACGTCGAAAACTGTTGACATCCGCCCGCGAAACGGGTATAATAAGCGATCGGAAGGAGAAAAATCATGCTGGACCGCAGTTACTACAAGACGACCGACTGGATCTTCAGAAAGGATCCCGGCTTTCCGCTGCGCGTCAGCAAACAGCTTCCGCAGGAGGTGTCGCACTCCCACGAGCACGAGTTCTGCGAGTGCATCTTCGTCATTTCAGGCAGCGGCATGCACCAGTCGGAGAAAAATCCCCCCGTGCCCGTCCGGCGCGGAGACGTGTTGTTTATTCCCATCGGCGGTCACCATGCCTACACCGAAGTGCACGATCTGATCATCTTCAACCTGCTCTTCTACGCCCCCAGACTCCCCTCGGTCCTGCTGGAACTCTACGCTTCCGCCGCCTACAAACAGGTGTTCCTCAAAAAATTCGTCCCCGGAGACAAAGAGGATTTTCCCATGACCCGCCTCGACGAAAAAACCTTCTCCGAACTGGAGACCCTGCTGAATTTCCTCGCCCGAAGCGACAGCCACTGCTGCAAAATGGGCATCTTCGTCGCCATCATCGGCCGCCTGTGCGAAGTCTGGAAGATCCCCGAAGAGGAAAAACTTCCCCCTCTCGATATTTTCAAACTCACCGCCTTCATGCAGCAGAATTTTCAGCGTCCCCTCACCATGAAAGACCTCTGCCGCCTCGCCGCCATGTCCACCGCCACTCTGCAGCGCCACTTCCGCGCCGCCCTCGGCGTCCCTCCCATGACCTATCTGCACAACCTCCGCCTCGAACACGCCGCGGAACTGCTGATAAATACCGAACTTACCCTCACCGAGATCGCCGAACTCTCCGGCTTCCCGCAAATGCCCCCCTTCTTCCGCGCGTTCAAAAAATGCTACCGCGTCACCCCTCTCCAATACCGCCGCAAAAAGTGAATCCGGGGCGGGGGACCGGGAGGGAGGAAAAACTTTTTTTCCCTTCTCTGCGCCTTTTTGTCTGTCATTTCAGCATTTGCCCGCGCTGCCGAAGAAGCGGATCTTTTTGCGGATGACTTCGCGCATGGCGGCGTCGGGAGCGGGGCGCAGGCGGGAGGGCCATGCAGCCATGTGGGGAAGTTTGCTCAGTTCTTCGAGCATCGCCTGATTCCATGCCGCGATGAGTTCCGAAAAGATGTTCACTTTGCAGACGCCGTGGGCGATGGCGGAAGAGAGCTGGTCTTCGGGGGTGCCCGAGCCGCCGTGGAGCACCAGCGGGATGTCGGAGGCTTCCGTGATCCGGTCGAGGCGGTCGATGTCCAGTTGCGGGGCTTTGATGTAGACGCCGTGGGCGGTGCCGATGGAGACGGCCAGAGCGTCGACGCCGGTCTTTTCGACGAATTCGGCGACTTTTTCGGGTTCGGTCAGCATATCCGGATCGGAAGCGCCGTCCGCGCCGGAGCCGACCCAGCCGCTGCCCACGTGACCCAGCTCTGCCTCCACGGAAATGTTCCGGGCTCTGACGGCTTCGACGACTTCACGGGTGCGCCGGATGTTTTCCCCGAAGGGCGAAGCGGAGGCGTCCAGCATGACCGAGGTGAATCCGATGTCGGCGGCTCTCCCCACCTGGTCGAGGGTGGCGGCGTGGTCCAGATGGATGCACACGGGCGCCGAAGACCTTTTCGCCGCCAGTTGCGCGAGCGCAAACCAGTAGTCCAGACGGGACCCTTCCACATCGGGACACAGGGCGGCGAGGATCACGGGAGAACGCAATGACTCCGCCTCCTCCGCCACGGCGCGGATCATTTCCAGATCGGACACATCGAACATCCCCACGGCGTATTTGCGTTTCGACGCGTCCTGAAGCATTTCCTTCATGTTGACAAGAGACATGTTTAACTCCTTTCTCTCGAAAAAATGTGTTTCGACGCGGGCGGGATGCGCGGCGCGGTGTTTTGTTCTTCTGTTTCTGTTTTTATGGGAACTTTCTCCGCTTGCGCGGCGACCAGCGTCCCGCCGCTGGACCGCGTGCGGGCAGCGCCCGCCGGCAGATGCGCGCTTGCGCGCGGTGTTTTTGTTTTATTGTTTTATTGTTCAATATGCTCCGAAGTGTTTCAGCAGGATCTCCTCCGCCTCGCTGTTCCACAGACCGCCGTGCGCTTCACAGCACACCGCCAGTTTCGCGAACAGCGGATCGTCTTTTTTTGAAGAAAAATCAGCGATCGCCGTCAGCGGACACCGGATCCCCGGATAGATCATCTTCTTGCCCCCCGGGATCGACGGCAGATCCAGCGTCGTGTCGATCACTGCATCCAATCCGCCGATATGCGTGATCATCACCTCCGGATGAATGCGGCCCTCCTCCATCAGACGCAGGGCGATCCGCAGATCCGTCACCGTTCCGCCCGAGGTGCCCGTCACGTGCGTCGAGCCGTAGTGTACGTTGTAGAAGTTGAAGTCGGCGCTGAAACTCCTGTCCATCGGTCCCGCAAAGAAATTGAGACACCCGTCCCTCGCAAGGACCCTGTCCGCCAGTTCCACCGCCGCCTTCACGGGAGCCATGCACAATATGTCGTCGAAACCCCTGCCGCCGCTGAGCTCCATCAGCGTTTTGAAGCCGTCGCAGGCGCCCGTGTCGACGAATTTCAGCACTGTCCCGTTTTTCGCGGCCTCCGCGGGAGAGAAGATCTTCTCCGCCCGCGCCAGCCGCTCGGAGTTGATGTCCGTCACGATGAGGACCCCCGGCTTGCGCGTCCCGCCGTGCAGCGCGCAGTCGACCGCTCCCAGCCCCATGGGACCCGTGCCGCCGATGATCGCCATTCTGCCCCCGTCGACGATCCCCATTTCATGGGTGTATTCCTCTTTCCCGCTGTGATAAAACGCCCGGAAGCCGCCCACGATGCAACTCATCGGCTCCGCCAGACTGCCCTTGAAACAGCCGTCTCCCGTGTACGGCAGAATGCACCCCTTTTCGACGATCCCGCCGGGAATGACGACGTATTCCGAATCCCCGCCGACCGTGCCGAAAGAGTAGCCGATCGTGTCGTAATTCACCGTCTGATCCACCACCGGCTGGACCGCGAAACGCTCTCCGGCGTGGTAGCGGTCCGCCCACTTTCTGCCGACTTCGAGGATCACGCCGCAGAGTTCGTGCCCGATGATCACGGGATTCTCCGCCACGTTGTCCGGCACCCGCTTGTGGGATGCGCCCTGTTCCGCCGTTTTGTAAGTGGACATGCAGACGCTGTCCGAAACGATCTTCGCCAGTATCCCGTCGTCTCCGGTCTCCGGCAGGTCGAAGGTCTCCAGACGGAGGTCCCGCTTTCCGTACAATCTTACCGCTGTGGTCCGCATCTTTTTTCTCCCGGTTCCAATCTTCCGATGATGGTCCGGAATATAATCGTGTTCCCGGGATAAGTCAATCACTTTCTTCCGGAAATGATCGAAATAGCCCCTTTCGATCATTTTTTTGATTGAACAGCGGCGGTCCAAGTGCTAAATTATCCGGCGGAGGAAAACGGATCATGGGAACTGCCGCAAGAAGAAAACGGATACAGGAGTATCTTTCGGGAAAGGAAATGCTGACCGTGGACGAGGCGGTGCGGCTTTTTGATGCCAGTCCCGCGACGATCCGCCGGGATTTTGCCGAGATCGCGCAGAACGGCGGCGTGATCCGGCTCCGCGGCGGCATCCGGCGTCTGGCGAACCGGCAGGACGAATTGATCCCCTTCATTCTGCGGGCCAAGTGGTATTCCGAAGAAAAACGGTATCTGGCCTGGCGCGTTCACGAGTACGTCAGGAACGTCAAGACCCTGTTCGTCGACGGGGGCTCCACCACGACCCATCTGGGGATCTTTCTCAGGGATCCCCGGCAGGTGATCATCACCAATTCCCTGCCGCTGTGCAATGTTATCGCCGAAGTGTTTCCCTCCGGCGGCGGACCGCAGGTTCACGTGACCGGCGGCTGTTTTCAGCCCGAGAGCGGGCTTTTTCTCGGCTCCAACGCGGAGACCGCCGCGGCGGCATATCACGCGGACGCCGCCGTTCTTTCGGCCCGGGGCGTCACGCCCGAGGGCTTTTTCAACCACAACGAAGCGATCGCCGGGATCAACCGCAGCATGATCGCCCATGCCGACCGGGTGATCCTGATGGCGGACCACAGTAAGATCGGCGCAAGCGCCATGAATCTGGTCTCCTCATGGGAAAAGATCGAAGCGCTTTTCACGGTGGAGACCGCCGAGAACCGCAGATGCCTCGACGCCATCCGCGCCCGCGGCGTGAAAGTCTTCAGCGATTACCCCCTGAAAAAACTCTGACCGCCGTCCCTGCGTTCCCTGATCTCAACAGGCGGTCCGCTCTTTTGAAAGCCTCTGTTGCCGACACGGAGCGGTGATCCGGTCCCCAAACACCCCGCTTTTCTCGAAAAGGATGGGGGCCGGGGGAAGGGCGGGTGGCACCCGGCTGCGGATAACGGCGCGTTGCCCTTTGGGGACGCGCCGGACAGGAAACTGATCTTTTCCTGCGGCTCCCCGTCAGGGCAAGCCGCAGTCACACCGAGGCCGACGTTTCGGCTTTCCCCGTGAAAAGAGGTTTTCCCTTCCCCCGGAACCACCGACCTTTATCGGGAATAGAGCGGTTTGAAAAGGACAGGGGACCCGGGGGCTTTCGGCGGAGGTCAGTAGCGGTAGGACTCCAGTTTGGAGTACATGAAACTGCGGACGAGGCGGCCGCGGGGAAGGAGGCCTTCGCGGCCGGGTTCGACGGCGTTGATGAAGATCGTGCGGTCCACCCGGCCCTTGGGCAGCATGGTGTAGGTGGCCGCCGCGCCGAAGAAGTTGTGGATGCTCATCCAGTTTTTCTCGAATTCCTCCGGTGTTCTGGCGTTGTTGAGTCCGATGGCCAGCAGTTTCGTCGCATCGTAGGTCATGGTCTCGTCGTTGCCGGGATCGTGGTAGAACTTCTGCCTGAAGCCCGCGCGGAAGTCTTTGAACTCCTCGGTGGGATTTTCGGGAGAGAAGTACGAGACGTAGAGGCAGTCGCCGATATTGTTCAGGTTCTTGAGCCCTTCGAAGAGTCCGGGGTCGTCCCATGAATCCAGTCCGCAGATGGTTCCGGCGTAGCCCTCTTTGCGGAGGGCGCGGATGACTGCCGCGGCCCGGGGACCGCGGGCGGAAACCACGATGGCCTGAGGTCCGGTGATGAGGGCGGCCTTGAGGGCGGCGGAGAAATCGTCTCCGCGGTATTCGGGCATGATGGTGATGTTGCCGCCCAGTTCGCGGAAGGCCCGGGCGGCGGCTCCGGCGGTGTTGCGTTCGTAGACCGAGCCCGGATCGGTGTCGATCAGCACGCTGATGCGGACGAGCTGACGCCAGTACCACAGGTAGGCGGCGAGGGCTTCGCCCTGCTGCTTGTCGGTGAAGGCGTTGCGTTTCATGTAGAGGCTGGAGCCGACCGTGGCGTCCGAGGTGGCCATGGAGATGACGGTGGGGATGCGGCACCGGGCGGCGATGGGCGAAACGGCTTCGGCCTCGTTGGTGTTGTGTCCGGTGACGATGCCGTTGGCGCCTGCGGCGACGGCGGCTTCGAAGGCCTCGGCGGCGCCGCGGGAGTCGCTGCCGGTGTCGAAAGGCAGCACTTTGACCCGGCGGCGGCTGATGCCGCGGCGGTTGTTGAGTTCCTCTTCGGCGAACTTTATGCCGTTGAGCATGCGTCTGCCGTGGGACTGGTATTTGCCGGTGAGGGGCAGCACGGCGCCGATGATGACGGGACCGTCGAGCCGCCGGCTGTTGCCGAGCATTTCTTCTTCACTTGCGCATCCGGGGAGCAGGGCGCAGCAGACGCCCGCGGCCAGAATGAGCGCGGCCGGTCTCAGGGATATTTTCATTCCTCACTCCTCTTCATCGGCGGCTGAGCCGATGGATTTCAGTTTGGGGTCTCCGGGCATGATGCCCCGTTCGGTGGCACGGATGAATTCGGCGAAGTGGCCGATATCCGGATTGTCGGGATTTTCCGCGAGGATCTCCTCGAGGGCGTTGGCGGAGTTGAGTCCGCGGAAAAAAAAGGTCTTCACGGCCTTGCGGATGGCGAAGCGCCGGGCGTTGTCGAACCCGGCCCGGCGCAGACCGACCACGTTGGGACCGCAGATGCATTCGTTTTCGGCCAGCATGCAGTAGGGCGGGATGTCCTGCCGGATGATGGTGCGGCCGCCGACCATGGCCAGCGCGCCGATGCGGCAGAACTGATGGACCAGCACGTAACCCGAGATCACCGCGCCGTCCTCGACGATGACGTGTCCCGAGAACGCCGTCTGGTTGGCCGCGGTGACCCGGCTGCCGATGCGGGCGTCGTGACCCACGTGAACGAAGGCCATGAGCAGCGTGTCGTCACCCACCGAGGTGAGCCTGCCCGCAAAGGGCGAGCGGTGGATCGTCACGTATTCCCGGATCGTGGTGCGCTTGCCGATGACGGTGGGGGCGAAGGTGTCCGGCACGAAGCGGTGATCCTGCGGATCGTCGCCCACCAGGGCGCCGAAATAGATCCGGCTCCCTTCGCCGACGGTGGTCCAGCGGCCGATCTTGACGTGGGAGTCGATCCAGCAGCCGTCTCCGATGACGCAGTCCGGTTCGATCACGCTGTACGGGCCGATATGGACGTCTTTGCCGATCTTGACGCCGGGCGCGATGACGGCTGTGGGATGGATGTCCATGGTCTGTGCGCCTTTCACGAGACGATGGTACCGCGCGAAGTGTCGCCGCACAGCACGCCTTCCAGCGCGCCGGGTTCGGCGAAGTTGAAGACGACGATGGGCAGACCGTTGTCGCGGCACAGCGAAAACGCCGCCGCGTCCATGACTTTGAGGTCCAGTTCCAGGGCGCGGTCGAACGAGAGTTCGTCGAATTTCACCGCGTCGGGATTTTTGCGCGGATCGTCGGAGTAGACCCCGTCCACCTTGGTCGCCTTGAGGACCGCGTCGCATTCGGTCTCGATGGCCCGGAGCGCGGCGGCGGTGTCGGTGGTGAAATAGGGATTTCCGGTGCCGCCGGCGAAAATGACCAGCTGGCCCGCGGCCAGTGCTTTGCGGGCGGTCTCGCAGTCGTAGCGGGGCATGACGCCCTCGACGCCGAAGGCGCTCTGGATCAGCGTGGCCACCCCGGCCATGCGGAAGTGTTCCTGAAGGGCGATGGCGTTCATCATCGTGGCGAGCATGCCCATGTGGTCGGCTCTGACCCGGTCCATGCCGCCGCTGCTGCCGGCGAGGCCGCGCCACAGGTTGCCCGCGCCCACGACGAGGGCGATCTCCACGCCCTGATCGTGTACGGCGCCGATGCGCTTGACGATGGCGCTGATGGCTTCGGACTGGTATCCGTGCTCCTGATCCCCCTTGAGGGCTTCGCCGCTGAGCTTGAGCAGCACGCGATTGTAACGGAATCGGCTCATTTTCACTCCCTTTTTCAAGAATAACGGTCAAAAACCGCGAATGCGTTCCTCTTTCCGGAGAGAATATAGCACGTCAAAGGCTTTTTGGCAACAGTATTCCGGATAAAAATCCGCCGGCCCTCCCGTTCGCGGCGGGAAAGACCGGCGTTTTCGGCAGGATCGGAGCCGTCACCATCTGGGGCCGTGGTGATGATGACGCGGCGGAGGCGGCGGCGCGGGCCGGTAGACCACCGGACGGGGCGCGGGCCGGTAGACCACCGGCGCCGGATAGACCGCGGGCGCCGTTTCGTAGACCACGGGCGCCGGAGCCGGAGCCACCACCACCGGAGCCGGGGCCGGCTGGACCACCACGGGCGCCGTCACCACGGGACGCTCGACCACCACCGCCGGACGGGGATTGGTCACCGCGCCGAGAGTGTAGATGGAGGCTCCCACCAGTCCCACGATGTCGCTGGCCAGCCGCACGCCGCTGCTGCCCCCGTGGTGATGATGACCGCCCCCGTGTTTCGGCGGCGGGGGACCCGCCATCACTGCCCCTGCCGCAAGAACCGTGACGCACATAAACAGAATCTTTTTCATTATCACTTGACCTCCCAAGTTGGTTTGACGTTTCTGTCCGGCCCCCCGCGGCCGGATCGTTCTACCCCTATAACGCGAAAAACAGTTAGGATATTTTAACTATTTTTCAAAAAAACGAATTTATTTCGACAACTGGGTCCGGCAGTAGGCGGCCCTGACCACGTCCCTTTCTGCAGACGAGAGGTTTCTGCCCGCGTTTTTCTGGAGATGCGCCGGGTGGATGGTGAGGAACATTTCGTTGACCCGGTGGATATCCACGTTGTTGAAGAGTCCCATATCGACGCCCATGCGCAGGCCCGAAAGGCAGTTGAGCGCCTCCTTGCTCGAGAGTTTGTAGCTGTGACGCAGGATGCCGTAGGAGCGGCCCACGTGGTCGAGAAGAGAGGCCTGATCGCGTTCGAGAAGCTGGAGCCGGGCGGCTTTTTCGTGGGTGATGAGCTGACGGATGACCTGCGTCAGGTTTTCGACGATCCCGGACTCCGTTTCGCCCAGAGTCACCTGATTGGAGACCTGAAAGAGATTGCCCTGATTGTCGGAGCCTTCGCCGAAGATGCCGCGTACGGC
>JAFTDL010000353.1 GCA_017454215.1 Lentisphaeria bacterium
CTGGATTCGTCCGTCCTGGGGGATGCGTTTTTCGGTGATGTCCATCCGGGACATGATCTTGATGCGGCTGGTGAAGTTGGCCTGAAGATATTTCGGGGGACCGTCCACCTCGCGGAGCGCGCCGTCGATGCGGTACCGGACCCGGTAGCGTTTCTCCATGGGCTCGAAGTGGATATCGGAGGCCTTCATCTTGTAGGCGTCGACGATGAGTTTCGAGACCAGCCGGATGATGGGGGTGTCGTCGTCCTCGCGTTCGGGACCGCCGATGGTGCTTTCGCCGGCCTCCTCGACCTCGAAACTGTCGGAGTCGTCCACGACCAGAGAGGACTCCTCCTCTTTTTCCGCGTAGTATTTGGCGAGGATGGCGTCGATCTGCTTTTTCGGCGCGGCGACGGCGTCGATGTCGCCGCCGAGCAGATAGCGCAGGGTGTCGAGAGTCTCCATGTCGGCGGGATCGCTCATGGCGATGGTCAGCACGTCATCGTGCTTGGCCACGGGCACGACCCGGTAGTGCCGGGCGATGTCCACGTCGAGACTGGCGATGACCTCCGCCGGAATGTCGTAGCCGGAGAGATCCATGACCTCCATGCCGTACTGCTGGGCCAGCATGGCCAGCAGTTCGTCGTCCTTCACGGCGCCGATGGCGACCAGAGCGTCGACGACGTCGGTCAGCTCTTCGCTTTCGGACTCCAGCAGTTTGAGCCGTGCCTTCTCGATCTGCTCGTCCGTGACCATCCCGTATTCCTTGAGGAGGGTCAAAATGTATTCCGAATCCCTTGCCAAAACGAAAACCTCGTGCGATTTTGTTGTTGTTGCGTTTATGACAACTGAAAATCTAACCCTGCGCAGGCGTTTTGTCAAGTCGATATGCCGTCAAAATGGGCAAAAAAATGTTTTTTCGGCGGGATACCCGGGAAAAATATTCGCTTTCCCCCTTGAAAAAGGGGTGTTCCGTCATTATATTGCGTGCAGTGACACCGGGGAAAGAGCTCCCCGGGAAAAATCGGAGGATGAAATGGAGAAACTGCCCGACGGCGTCCGGCTCAATCCGGACGGGGAATACGTCAGAAAGATCCGCGAGGCTCTGGAGAAAAAAGGAGGCTACTGCCCCTGCCGTCTCCAAAAGACGCCCGAAAATCTGTGCATCTGCGAGGAATTCCGGCGGCAGATCGCCGATCCCGCTTTCGAGGGATTCTGCCACTGCCGCCTCTACTGGAAGGAGAAGAAGTGACCATGGAAGTTCTGCATCTTACGCCCGAATCCTATGAGAAACTCACGAAACAGACCGAAAAGCCGGTGCTGATCGACTTCTGGGCCGCGTGGTGCGGGCCCTGTCAGAAACTCGGCCCGGAACTGGAGGCCCTCGCCGCCGAAAACGACAACATCATCGTGGGAAAGGTCGACGTGGACGCCTATCCCCAGCTGGCCGTTTCCCTCGGCGTCAACACCATTCCCGCGCTGTTCCTCTTCCGGAACGGCCGGGTCGAGAAGAGCCTCATCGGCTACATGACCAAAGATGTTCTGAAGGCCCGGCTCGGACTGTAATTCCCCGCAAAAAAACGCGGACGGCATTGAAAAAAACGGTATGCGGAGCTATATTACAGACAGCTTCGATTTTCCACTGAACCAACAACCATGAAAGGATGGACAACAAAATGGTCAGTTACAAAACCCTTGGATTGGTCAACTCCCGTGAGCTCTTCAGGAAGGCCGTCAGCGGCGGCTACGCGATCCCCGCGTACAACTTCAACAACATGGAGCAGCTGCAGGCGATCCTTCAGGCCTGCTGCGAGACCAACTCTCCCGTGATCCTGCAGATCTCCAAGGGCGCCCGCAAATACGCCAATCAGACGCTTCTGCGCTACCTGGCTCAGGGCGCTGTGGAATACGCCAAGGAACTGAACGGCGTCAAGGGCATTCCCATCGTGCTGCATCTGGACCACGGTCCGGATTTCGATACCTGCAAAAGCTGTATCGAGTACGGTTTCAGCTCGGTCATGATCGACGGCTCCGCTCTGAGCTTCGATGAGAACTGCGAGCAGACCCGCCGCGTGGTCGAATACGCCCATCAGTACGACGTCACCGTCGAAGGTGAACTCGGCGTATTGGCCGGCGTGGAAGACGAGGTGGCCGCCGAAGAGAGCCACTTCACCAAGCCCGAGGAAG
>JAFTDL010000354.1 GCA_017454215.1 Lentisphaeria bacterium
CATCGCCAGAAACGTACCCATGGACAAGGGCAGCATCTCTTTCTGTCCCGGCAGTCTCCTGTTCCTCGGGTACGTCAAACTGATCCCCTCCGACACTCCCCGCCAGGTGGACTCCCCCCGGTGGAATTGCGTGTCCGTGACGCGTACCGGCGGCAGTTGCCTTGACCGGAACAACGAAGAGATCCGGCAGGCCGTTTCTTCGGGGCGCCTCAAGGAGCGTTTTTTCGTCGGCCCGAGCGAAACGAAGAACGTCACCGCCGCCTCGAAGAAGCGCGGCTATATCCTCTTTCCGCAGGACTGGATGGACCTCTGCTTCGAGCATGCGGTCCCTGCCGCCGATCCCGGCAGTTTCACGCTCAAAGTCAAGGCCGCCCGGGGCGAATTCGAGCCGGTGACCTTCGGCGTCCACGGCCTCGAGAACGTCGGCAAGATCACCCTGACCGGCGGAGATGCCTTCAAAAAGGCCGGGATAAAAGCGGACATCACGACGATCCTCTCGGTCCCCAAGCGCACGACCAATTACGTGCGTTCCTCGGAGTTCGTCACCGGCCCGGCATGTCTGGAACGCACAAACTCCGCCGAACTGAAAAAAGGCAGGACAAAACAGTTCTGGATCACCCTCAAAGTTCCGGAGAACATGAAACCGGGCGTCTACCGCGACGAATTCGTTCTCTCCACGAAAAAGGGTGCGCAGCCGATCCCCGTGGAGCTGGAAGTCCGGCCCTTCAAACTGGACTCCATCGGATGGAACCGCACCGCGCTCTTCTGCATGCGCACGATCTTCGACGGCAAGTTCAGCTATGAGGACGTGATCCGCGAAATGGCCGACCACGGCCTGAACTCGCTGATCATCGTCGAACAGCTCCGCGACCTGATGCCCTGGCGTTTCGACGCGCAGGGGAAAGTCCATGTCGATCCGCAGGATCCGAACGCGCTGAGACTCGTCCGCGTCATGAAGGAGTGCGGCATCAGGTCCGTCTACCTCGTGACCGCCCCGCTGGTACAGGATACCTACGGCAAAAAGCACGGCGAAGAGAACTTCACCGCCGTCGTCACCGCCCTGATGAAGATGCTCAGGGACGCGCAGGGGCCGGAAGTCTTTTTCTACGGCATGGACGAAGTCCTGAGCAACATGGCCGACAGATACAAGCAGGCAGTCTGGGAGGCGGAACTCCTGAAAAAGTGCGGCGCGAAACTCTTCCACACCCATCTCTGGTACAAGACCGCCCGGCCCTACCAGAAGGAGCTGGACGTGCTTTCGCCCTATGTGGACGTATTCTGCAACCGCTTCAACACCAGAAACCTCTGGTACGTCGACTCCTGGCAGGAAATGCAGGACGAAGCCGCGAAACGCGGCAAGGAGATGTGGTCCTACAACGCCGACAACGCCGTGCAGTTTTCCCAGACGGCGATGAAGCGTTTTGCCTACGGCTGGTTCTTCCGCACCATCGGGGACAAGACCCGGGGCCAGACCATCTGGGAGTATCACCATATCTACGGCAATCCCTACACCGATCTCGACTGCGACCATACCGACTGGACTTACGTCTACCCCGAAAACCGGGTCCACAAGGGCGGCTTCTCGCTGGACTACGAGGCGACCCGCGAGGGCGTGGACGATCTGCGCTACATCTGCACCCTCGAAAACCGCATCGCGAAAGCGAAGAAAAGGGGCATCTCCACCGCGTCCGCCGAGAAGCTCCTCGCGGATCTGAAGTCAAGTTTCGATTTCGGCGAAAATTTCCGCAAAAAGTCCCCGTTCCTCACCTCGTCCTTCGAAAAGAACTGGGAGGAAAACGGCAAACGCTTCTGCAGCGGCAAATTCCTGCTGCCCAACGGCTGGAGTTTCGCCGACTACCACGCTTCCAGAGAAAAGATCGCTTCCGAGATCGCCAGACTGGAACCCTGAAAGGAGTCTGCGGAAAATGAGTTTCACGGAGCTGCCGCCCGGCGTCGTGCGTCTGCACGGTCCTCTGGGACAGGCATTGAAGCGCGTGATCGAAAACCGGCTGAAGAAAATCAATTACCGGCAGCTGGTCGATCCCTTCCGCTTCAGAAACGAAACGGACCTGCGCTGGCGCTGCGAGTTCTGGGGCAAAGTCGTCCGCTCCGCTGTCTATGCGTGGCGGGCGACCGGTGATCCGGAACTCGGAAAGCTCCTCGAAAACACCGTCGCCGATCTTCTCTCGACCCAAAGCGCCGACGGCGTCATAAGTTCCTATCCCGACGCCCTCAGGACCAGAGGCTGGGACGTCTGGGGCCGAAAATACCTGCTGGCCGGACTCAACGCCTGTCTTCGCGAATACGGAAAAGATCCGCAGGTCATCGCCGCCGCCGGAAGAATGCTGGACGCCCTGCTGCGCGACACCCGCGGCGGCGTCTTTCAGGACTACGGCGAACACTTCGGACTGGCCGGGGCCTCGATTTTGCGGCACCTGACCGATTTCGCCGTCATTTCCGGCAAAGAAAAATATCTCGACGCGGCGAAGAAACTGGCTTCCTGCGGCTGCTGTCATCTGCACGACATCTTTTACGCCGCAAGGCAGATGGTGCCGCCCATGGCGATCTCCAACGGCAAGGCCTATGAAATGACCAGCTGTTTTCAGGGCGCTTGCGTCCTCGGACGTCTGCTGAACGATCCCGGTCTGCGGGACGCCGCGAAATGTTATTGGGAACTGCTCCGCGGGCGCGAGATCGCCGTCACCGGCGCGGGCGGCATGAAGGACCGCCACGGGGAATTCTGGTATGACGGCAAGTTCAATCAGCACCGCAGCGACATGGGAAGCATGGGCGAGACCTGCGTCACAGTGACCTGGCTGAGTTTCTGCCGCGATATGCTGGCCGGAGAAGAGAACAGCGTCATCGCCGACGCCATGGAACGGGCCTTTTACAACGCCATGCTGGGAAGCGTCTCCCCCGACGGCGCCGCCTTCACCCACGCCAATCCCTTTCTCGACGGCGGCTGGAAAAAGCCCGCGCAGGACCAGATGGCGGATTTTCCGGGCCACGACTGCTGTCTGGCTCAGGGTCCCTTCGGACTGGCGCTGGCCCCCTGCGTCGCCGTCATGCGGAGTTCCCGCGGATACGTCGTCAACCTTTACGAGGACCTCTCCGCCGACGGCATTCTCAGGATCAAGGGAAATTATCCCTCTTCCGGACGGGTGAAGATCACCGTGGAAAAAACGGGGGGATTCGAACTGCTTCTGCGCATTCCCGGGGATTTCGCCTGCCGGGTGGAGGGCAGACAGGTCCCCGGCGGAGCATATCTGCCCCTCTTGCGGCAATGGCGCGCGGGCGACGCCGTCGAAGTCGAGTTCGATCTCTCCGAACGCCTGGAATACTCGTGCGACGGAAAATTTTCCGCGGCTCTCGCCGGACCGCTGGTGCTCTGCCGCTGTGCGAAACAGCCGGAAAAGCATCTTTTCAGGAGCAGAGACCGTTTCGACTACGCTTCCGCAGGAAGCCGTTTCGCGGCGGAGGACGTCTTCACGGTCTGGGAAAAGTCTTCCGGCTCCGGAAACCCGGAGAACAAAAACGAACTGACCTGAAATTGGAGCGGTTGTTATGGCGGCAATGAAGTCTTTCAGATTCTGCATGGACAAGATGGAGACGCCCGACATCGTGAGTCACGTCGCCTGCCACCGCCTTGCCAACGGCGCCTGCACCCGGCTCCACGACCACGATTTCGTCGAACTCTTCTGGGGAATAGAGGGACGCGGTCACCACGAGATCAACGGGACGACCTCAACGACCGGAGAAAGGGAGTTGTGGTTCATCCGCCCCCACGACATGCACAACGTTTTCGTGACCGGCAAGGACGGCTGTTACTGCTTCAACAATCTGGCGTTCCGCAGGAACATCCTCGACGACTTCAACGCCCGCTGCGACTCCGCCATTCTCCGCCGCTGGGCCTCGCCGACGGATACGGCTCCGCTCCATTTCCACCTCTCCCAGCCCCTCTGTCAGTGGCTCAACGCCAAAGTGCGCGACGTCTTCCGCAGCCGCGGCAGCCGGCTGACGCTGGAGTTCTTTCTCGTCAACCTGATCTACGAACTGGAAAAACAGGAGAGCCTTCCCCTCCCCGGCAACTGCCCGGAGTGGCTGATCGACGTCTGCCGCAAGATCGACCTGCCGGAAAATTTCCGTCAGGGCCCCGCCGTCATGGCAAAATTGAGCGGCTATTCCCCCGAACACGTGGCCCGCGAACTCAAAAAATACACGGGCAGGACCCCCACCGACATCGTCAACGAAGCCCGCCTGCAGTACGCCGCCACACTGCTGGCCACCTCGACGGAAAAGATCTGCGACATCGCCTACGCCGGCGGCTTCCGGAGCGTGAGCTACTTCTTCTGCGCCTTCAAACGCCGCTTCGGCATCTCCCCCCTGCACTACCGCAACCGCAACAAGATCCTGCGGTAAAAAACTCTGTTTCCTTCCCCCGGGCCCCCGTCCTTTTCGAGAAAATCGGGGTGTTTTGAGCAGAGAAGAGCGGACCGCCGTGCGGGAGGACGGAGCGTTTCCGGTTTCCCGCACCTGATATACACTGCGGGAGATGATTTTTCAACGGCCGTCAGGTACGGATGTATACGGATGAGTACGGAATATCCGCCGACAGCCCCCGCGACAGCGGCCGCTGCCGGACACGACTGCCGGACGTCGCGCCGATGGAATTTTGACGGATCGCAAAAAGATGAGCCGAAACCGGATCACAGCGCGAAGATGACGCCGCAGAGCAGAAGGGCGAGTTCGGCGATCTTGCCGATGAGCGTGATGACGTCGGCCGTCACAGGCGTGCCGGTGAGGACGAAGTCGCGGCGGACCATGCCCCCCAGGCCGCCCAGAAGGACGACGGCGGCGACGGCCGCAACGGGGAAACGGAACAACATCCAGAGCGCCGCGAGGACCGGCAGGATCCATACCTTGCGGCGGGCCGAATGAGCGATGACGAGAAAAGGCGGATCCCCCCCCGCGCGGGGCAGCGTGGAAAAAACCATCTGCGCGATGCATCCGCCGGTGAGAACGGCGACGCTCCACAGCGAAGCTCTTCCCGCGGCCAGAAGGGCAAAGCAGAACAGCTCGGCCAGCAGGATCGTCAGAGCCGCGATGCATCCGGCCGTCCGCTCGAACGCCCCGTCGGAGGCGGAGGCATCGAGGAAACTCTCTCTCCAGTCCCGGCCGCCGAAAACGCCGGAGACGGCGGAAACCAGCAGTTTCAGTCCGCGGAAGGAATCCCGGCCGTCGGCGACGGCCACGGCAAAAAAGGCGAAGAGCGCCGAAGCCGCATAACGGTTGATCCAGCTGGCGTTGAGGATCCAGCCCGCGACGGCAAGAACGATCCCGGCCAGCAGACCGACGAGGACGAATCCCGCGGCGGTCTCCGCCCCCGTGGCCAGCCGCCCGCCGCGGAAACGGCGAAGCGCCGTCGGAAACGGAATGTCTATCAGCATCTCCCACGCGGCGGCAAAGCCGCACAGACTGTCATTCACGCGCAAATTTGTTCTCCGCATCCGAAATCTCCTCCCTGTCAGGCGCCGCAGGTTTCGCCCGCCGCGAAGTCCGCCAGACATTTTTCGTAGTACCCGGACATCACTCGGTGCGTTCTTTCGGCAAGTTCCTTGCGGGTCTCTCCCGGTGCGGGAGAGAGCTCCGGCATAATATACACGCAACTGTATATACCTTTCAAGCCCAGAATGCGCCATGCGAGGGACAAAAACGCGGTATTTCCGCACCATGCGGGGTTGAAGGCCGGATCTCCGGCGGCCCGGTGAAAGATCAGCACCGGCAGAAGGGAGGCCCCCGTCCGCAGGGCGGACTCGAAGGCGGTGGACTTGAAAGGCAGCAGTCCGTGGCGGCCGTCGGAACTGGTCCCCTCGGGATAGACCAGCATGGAAAGACCGTGCCGGAGGGTCCCGGCGATCTCATCCGCCGTTTCGCCCGACAGGGTGCGCCGCCTGCGGTCCACCCACACCGGACGGGACAGGGCCGTCAACGCCCCGAAAACCGGCCAATGACGCATTTCCGCCTGCGGAGCGAACCGCACGGGAAAGAGCGCTCCCTCGGCCGGCACGTCGAGGGGACCGGTATGACTGCTGACGACAAGCTTCCCCGCCGCCCGTCCGGGATCGCCATGGACCCGGATCTTCATGCCGATGAGAAACGCGCACCCGGCGGCCCACAGCTGCGTCCACTTTGCGGCACGGCACACGGCGGACCATTTTTTGCGGAACAAACAGTCCAGCGTGACGGCCGGAAAGAACAGAAGCGACCACAGGCTCAAAAGAATGATCCTCGAAATGCGCCGGATCCCGTTCATACCGCTCCTTTCCGCCGTAAAAAACAAACCGTGGACAAACCGGTCCGCGGAGCCGTCACGGCCCCCGCACCGCACGCCTCCTCTAAATTATAGCCGGTTTGCCGCTTTTTGCAAGGGCGGTTCTGGCATTTTGCCCGTTTTTGTGCTATATTATTTCGAGTACACCGCCAACTGTGATTTTTGTTTGTTCTCGAGGATCTGTTATGCGTCTCTTGTCATCCGTTGGAACGATGCTGTGCCTGATCGTTCTCTCTCTTCTGCCTGCCGGGTGTTCCGATTCTCCCCGCGACCCCCACTCCGTCAAGATCATCACGGGCGCCGAACAGTGCGCGTTCGCCGGAGAGCAGTTCCCCGTGCCCGTCCGCGTTCTGGTCCTGAGCGAAGTCAAGACCCTGACGGGCGGCAGAAAACTGGTGCCCTGCCCCCACGCACGGGTGACTTTTTCTCCCCAGCCCGGCTCGGACATCTTCGTTTCCGCCCAGCAGGGCACGACCGACGCCGGAGGCGAAGTCTCCGTCACCGTGCGCGCCGGAAGGAAATCGGGAGACCACTATCTGCAGATCACCCCCGCCGGAAGAAAGGTCAAGCCCGCCGTCGCACGGCTGATCATCGGCGTGAACATCACGGGCGGCAGTTCGGAGACCCTTTCGGGCGACGTGGCCGATACGCCGCTGGCCGTCAGGATCGTGCGCGACGGCCGTCCCGTGCCGGGCGTGCCCGTCAAGTTCGGGATCCGCGCCACCAGCGAAGGAGCCTCCACCACCGCCCAGGTCCTCACGCCGAGCGCGGTGACCGACAAAGAGGGCGTCGCCTCCACCGAAGTCAAGGTCGGCGCGAAAACCGGGACCTACCGGGTGGGCGTCGAGATCAAAAGTCCCGAAAAGAATCTCGTCTACCACAGCATGGCGGCGGACATTTTCGCCATCAATCCCGTTTCGGTCATCATCAGCGTGCTGGGCGGCCTCGCCCTCTTCATCTTCGGCATGAACCAGATGAGCACCGGCATCAAGAACATCGCCGGCGAGAACATGAAAAAGATCATCCGCTTCTTCTCGGCCAGAAGCGTGATCGCCGTCCTCGCCGGGACCGTGGTCACGGCTGTGCTCCAGTCCAGCGGATCCACCACGGTCATGGTCATCGGCTTCATCAACGCCGGACTTCTCAACCTGACCCAGGCCATCGGCCTCATCTTCGGCGCCAACATCGGCACCACCGTCACCGCCCAGCTGATCGCCTTCGATCTTTCGGGCATCGCCATGCCGGCCATCATCGCGGGGTTCCTGCTCTCGCTGGCCCGCCCCCGCAAAACCATCCACTGGTGGGGCGTGGCCATCCTTGGCTTCGGATTCCTCTTCTACGGCCTTGAAACCATGTCGGGAGAACTCAAGATACTCGGCACCATGCCCTCCTTCAAGGAGGCCTTCCGCACCTTCGACTGCACACCGAAAACGCCCGGAAGCATGATGCCTCTGGGCTCGGTCCTCGGCGCCGTCGGCATCGGACTGCTCTCCACAGTGATCGTGCCCTCCAGCGCCGCCGTGGCCGGTCTGATCTTCGCCTTCGCCGCGGGCGGACTGATGAACTTCTACACCGCCGTGCCCCTGATCCTCGGCTCCAACATCGGCACCACCGTCACCGCCCAGCTGGCCGCCCTCACCGCCAACAGAGTGGGCAAACAGGCGGCGCTGGCCCATACGCTCTTCAACGTGATCGGCGTGCTCATCATGCTGGTGCTGCTGTACATTCCCTGGGGCCCGGAGAGGACGCCGTTCTTTCTGGCTCTCGTGAACAATCTCACCCCCAGCAACGCGCTGGCCGCCATTCCGCAGAACCTGCCGCGGCACATCGCCATGGCCCACACCATCTTCAACGTCACCGTCGCCATCGTGCTCCTGCCGGCGGTGGGACTGCTGGCGAAAATATGCAACTCCCTGCTGCCCATCCGCGACACGGTGGCGGTCAAAACTCTGGAGCCCGGACTGCTCAACACCCCGTCGGTGGCTCTCAAACAATCCTCGTCCGCCATCCGGATCATGGTGGAGAACGCGTGGAAGATGGTCTCCGTCGCCGTCAACAACCACTTCCTCGCGGGCGAGAACGATCCCGAAAGCTGCAAGAAACTCGAGGAGGCCGAAGCGAAGATCGACGACATGCAGTCCGAAGTCACGGCCTATCTCGTGCGCCTGACCCGCCGCCAGCTCACCGTGGCCCAGTCCGAACTGGTGCCCCTGCTCATGCACTGCACCAACGACGCCGAACGCATCGCCGACCACGTGGAGGTCATCATCAACCTCACCGAAAGACTCAAGGAGTCCGACAAAAAACTCTCGGACGCCGCCCTGAAAGATCTCCGGACCCTCTGGAACATCCTCGACGATCAGGCCAAAAACGTCATCGCCGGACTGGCCGACCCAAACTTCAAGCAGGTCAAGACCGCCCTCAAGGAGGAAGAGAAGATCAACAAACTGGCCGACTCCTTCGAAAACGCCCACATCAGACGTCTGCGCGAGGGCAACTGCTCCGCCGACACGGGCATCATCTACATCGAAATGCTGGGCGAAATGAGCAAGATCGGCGACCGCCTCGCCAACATCTCCGAACGCACGCCGGAGATCCAGAAGCACTACGTCGGTCTCTGAAAAAATATTTTTACCGGAGAATGTCATGAGCCGTACCGTCAAATTCGATGAAGTCGTCGAAGCCGCTTCCGCCCTCTGCGGACAGGCGGCCTGTTTCCTGCCGGAGGATGTGAAAAAGAGCCTCCTCGCCGCCGCAAAACGGGAGGCGGGAGAGCCGGCGAAGGAGTTCTTCCGCCAGTACGAGGAAAATTTCAGGATCGCCGAAGCCGACGGACTTCCCCTGTGTCAGGACACCGGATTCGCCGTCTGGTTCGTGGAATACGGCACCGACGTGCGGTTCGACAAAAAGGACATCTACGCCGCCCTCGAAGAAGGGACGCGTCAGGGGTACACGAAACATTTTCTGCGAAAATCCATCGTCGCGGACCCCCTTTTCGACCGCAAAAACACCCGCGACAACACCCCGTGCATCGTGCATCTCGAACTCGTTCCCGGCGACAGGATCGGACTGACCCTCGCCCCCAAGGGCGGAGGTTCCGAAAACATGAGCGCCCTCAAGATGCTCAAACCCTCCGACGGCCGCGCGGGCGTGGTGAAGTTCGTGGTCGACACGGTGGTCTCCGCCGGAGGCAACCCCTGTCCGCCCACCGTGGTCGGCGTGGGCATCGGCGGCACCATGGAAAAGGCCGCGATCCTCGCCAAGACCGCCCTGCTCCGCGAGGTGGGAAGACCCGCCGACGATCCCCGGTACGCGGAACTGGAAAGGGAGATCCTCGAAAAGATCAATTCTTCCGGCGTCGGACCTCAGGGACTGGGCGGAAGTGTCACTTCCCTCGCCGTCCACATTCTGCATCATCCCTGCCACCTGGCAAGTCTCCCCGTCGCCGTCAACATCAACTGCCACGCGGCCCGTCACGCCCGGATCGTGCTCTGAAAAAGGAGAAACTCCATCATGACAAGAAAAATCACCGCGCCTTTCGGTCCGGAGACCGTGAAAAGTCTCCACGCGGGCGACCGCGTTCTGCTGTCGGGCAAGATCTGGACCGGCCGCGACGCCGCCCACAAACGGCTGTGCGCCCTGCTCGACGAAGGGAAAGAACTTCCCGTCAGCCTCGAGAACGAAGTGATCTATTTCGTGGGCCCCTGCCCCGCGCCTCCGGGAGCCGTCATCGGCAGCGCCGGTCCCACCACCAGCGGACGCATGGACGCCTATTCGCCCCGGCTCATCGACTGCTGTCATCTGGCCGGAATGATCGGCAAGGGCTCCCGTTCGCCGGAGGTGGTCTCCGCCATGCGGAGGGGGCCTGCCGTCTACTTCGCCGCCACGGGCGGCGCGGGGGCGCTGATCTCGCGGTGCATCAAAAAAGCCGAAGTCGCCGCCTTCGGCGATCTGGGACCGGAGGCGATCTTCAGACTGGAGGTCGAGGACTTCCCGCTCGTGGTCGCCATCGACTGTTCCGGCAGATCCCTTTACTGAGGCGGGAACCATGAGCCGGCTCTTCATCACGGCGTGGGGCGATCTTCCCCGCGGCGGCATTTACACTTTCGACGTCAGGGACTCCGGAGAACCCGTGCAGACGTCCTTCACGCCGTTCCGTCACGCGGGCTACATCGCATGGAGTCCCGACGGCAGATCCATGTACGTCACGGGAGGCGGCCAAGAGACCGACACCGTCGGCGCGTTTTCCGTCACGGACGACGGAAAGTGCACACTGCTGTCCGTGCAGTCCTCCGGCGGCGTCTCCTGCTGCCATCTCTGCGTTTCGCCCGACGGGAAATTCGTTTACGCGGCCAACTACCGCACGGGGAACTTCGCCGAATTTCCCGTTCTATCCGACGGCTCGCTTGCGCCTGCGGCGCGGATCGTTGCCCACGAGGGCAAAGGTCCCCATCCCGTGCGGCAGACGGAGCCTCACGCCCACTTCTGCGGCTTTACGCCCGATGAAAAGTACCTGCTGGTGATCGATCTGGGCATCGACGCCGTCATGGCCTACCCCTTCACGCCGGGAGAGGGGATCGCGCAGGAAAACGTCATCAGAAACCCCGTCACGCCGGGCTCGGGTCCGCGGCATCTGGTCTTCGACAGATCGGGCAGGACCGCCTGGCTCGTCACGGAACTGGGCAACACGATCCTGCGCCTGCGATACGCGGACGGCCGCTTCGAAGTGCAGGAGACATATTCCACCCTGCCCCGGGGCGTGCGCTGTGCGACGAAAGCCTCCGCCGTGCGTCTGTCGCGGGACGGAAAATTTCTCCTCGCCTCCAACCGGGGATTCGACGGCGTCGCCGTCTTCGCCGTGAATGAGGCGGGCCGCCTCGCAGACGTCTCCCACACGCTCTCCGGCGGTTCCAGCCCGCGGGACGTCAACTTTTTTGCCGGAGACCGTTTCGTCGCCGCGGGCAACGAATTTTCGGACACGGTCTTTTTCTTCGACTTCGACCGCGAGCGCGGCCTTCTTGCGCCCAACGGCTTCCGTATCGACCTCCCCCGTCCCCTGTGCTTCTCGGAGCGCCCCGCATCCCGGCCGGAGCGATGAAGTCCGGCGCGGCGCTTCACCTGAGGTCCCGCCCCGGAGGCGCGGCGGGAGTTTCAGCCGTCCTGTTCCCCGCTTGACATCTGACGCCGGCAGCGCTATATCAGGGGCGTCGGGAAGGACGTTCCCGCCCCTCCGCCCGGG
>JAFTDL010000355.1 GCA_017454215.1 Lentisphaeria bacterium
CACCGTGCTCAATCCGAAGTACATCAAAGAGATGATGAAGGAGGGAGCTCCCGCGACCGGCGCTTTCACGGAGGTTTTCCGCAATACGCTCGGCTGGGAGGTCATGAAACCCGACATGCTTGAGGATCACCTGTGGCAGGCCTACAAGGAAGTCTACGTCGATGACAAACTCAAACTCAACGTCAGGGATTTCTTCGAAAAGAACAACCCCGCCGCCCTTCAGGAAATGACGGGCATCATGCTGGAGGCCGTCCGCAAGGACTTCTGGAAGGCCGATGAAAACACCGTCCGTCAGATCGCCCGGACCCACGCCGAACTGATGAAGAAGTTCGACCTGCCCCCCGTGCGCAACGAAAAACTCCGGGAGATGATCGAAAAGAACATCACCGATCCGGAACTCAAGGCCGTCTATCGCAGTCAGGTGAAAAAAGTCGTCGACTTTGCGAAACGCCGTGCGGAGGAACGCAAAAAGGCGGAGGAGGTCTCCGGACAGAAACTCAAAAAACAGACCGTCGAAATATCACCCAAAGGCGACCACGGCACCGCGGTCAAAGTCATCATCGTCATCGTGGCGTGCGCCCTCGCCGCCGTCATCATCGGCAACCGCGAGCGCAGAAAACTCCGGTGACGGCGGAAACGATATTGACGGAGGAGACGCGGCCGTTCCGCAGGCAGCCAAACGGGACGCCGCGTCATCCTCCGTCATTTTTCGATATCGCCGGCTCGGGACTTGCAAAACCGGCGGGGACGTGATATCTTTTGAGAACCGTTTCAAAAGATATCCAGAGGAAGTTCGCCATGAAAATACCGGAACTTGCGGCGCTGCTGCTTTATTTTGTGTTCGTGCTCGGCATCGGACTGTACTTTTTTCTCAGGGACAGAAAAAAATCCGCGGGGGAAAAGGATTATTTTCTCGGCGGGCGGCAGATGAACGGCTGGGTCTCCGCCCTCTCGGCCGGCGCCTCCGATATGAGCGCCTGGGTGCTCATGGGACTGCCCGGATCCATCTACCTTCTGGGGATGGGACAGATCTGGATCGCCGCCGGACTCCTGCTGGGCACCGTCACCGCGTGGCTGACCATAGCCCCCGTACTGCGGCGCTGCTCCATCGCGGCAGGCGACGCCATCACGATCCCCCAGTTCCTCACCCGCAGATTCTGCACGAAACGCAAAGAGATCATGGTGATATCGGCCGTCGTCTTCGTCGTCACCTACTGCATCTACACCGCCGCCAGCCTCTACGCCTGCGGAACCCTCTTCAACACCGTGCTGGGCATGGACGCCAAAACCGCCATGCTCATCGCAAGCTGCGTCATCGTCGTGTACACCTTTCTCGGCGGATTCAACGCCGTCTGCTGGACGGACTTCTTTCAGGGACTGCTCATGCTGGGCGCGCTGATGTTCATACCCATCCTCGCCGCCGTCATGATGCAGAGTTCCGGATGGACGCCCCGGACGACAGCCCTGCCGGCCAATTACTACAACGCCCTCTCCGGCGGCCGGGCCGACTGGAAGAGCATTTCGGACATCATCTCCGGCCTCGGCTGGGGACTGGGCTACTTCGGCATGCCCCACATCCTCATCCGCTACTTCTCGGTCAGAAACGAAAAGGAAATGCGCAAGTCGCAGATCATCGGCTGCATCTGGATCCTTCTCATCCTCATCGCCTCCTCGGCGGTGGGACTGGTCGGCAGAAAATTTCTCGGCGACGCCCTCGCAAGATCGAAGGACGGCAACACCCTCGTTTTCATCAACATGGTCCGCTCGGTCTTCGACTGGATCGGGTCCGGGACCGGACTTGCCGTGACCGCCATGTTCTGCGCCGGGATCCTGCTTTCGGCCATCCTCGCCGCCGCCATGAGCACGGCGGACTCCCAGCTGCTGGCCTCGGCCTCGGCCTTCGCATCGGACCTCTACAAGCCCCTGCTGCGCAAGGACGCCTCCGACCGGGAAATGCTGTGGGCCGGGCGCATCGTGGTCGTCGGCATCGCCGCGGCCGCCTACTTCATCGCGGGCGATCCCCGCTGCAAAGGGCTGATGGACCTGGTCTCGTGCGCGTGGGCGGCTTTCGGTTCGGCCTTCGGTCCGGTGATGATCCTTGCCCTGTTCTGGAAACGTCTGACCTACCCGGGAGCCGTGGCCGGCATCGTCGCCGGAGCCGCCGTGGACGCCCTGTGGTACAATTTTCTCCGGGAAACCCTGATCTACGAGATCGTCCCCGGATTCGCCGCGGGGCTCCTCGCCGCGGTCATCGTGTCGCTGCTGACGAAAAAACCGTCGCGGGAAGTCATCGAACTTTTCGAGGCGTCCCGTCCGCCCCGGCAGGATCGCGAGGTTCGCTGAGCGGAGCTTTTCCGCCTCCCGTTTCCCTGATGTGCAGCGCCCACCAGAGCACGCCCGCCGCAAAGAACAGCATGATGCCGAACACGGCGAGATAGGCCTCGCGCGAATACACCAGTCTGTTTCCGACGTGCTCGGGCGCGAAGAGGTTCAGCACGCCGCCGATGAGGTTGCCGAAGATGGCGACGAGAATGTAGGCCATGAAGTTCGAGAAGGCGACGGCCGTTCCCGTGTTCTGGCTGTCGTTGGTCTCCTTGATGATCGGGATGACGATGCTCGACAGACTGGCCGTCGAGGCCAGACAGAAAAGCAGCAGCGCAGGGATCCCGTTGCGGATGTCCAGCGCCGTCAGCAGAACGAGGAGCAGAAACACCGAAAACGTCATGAAACCCGTGAGCAGGCAGAAGGGACGCCGGCGGTCGCCCAGTTTCCGGCTGCCCATGGCGTAGACAAATCCGGCGACGGAAGATATGACGCTGGTCACTGAGAGCACCACCGCCGCCGTCCCCGCCGAAATGCCGCAGTAATCCTCGAGAAACTTTTTGCCGATCACGGTCTGGACCGAGTAGTACAGTCCCCAGTTGAAAGCCGAAAAGCAGAAAACGTGCCAGTTGTGGCGGTTTTTCATGATCGGCAGAAATTTTTTCGGCGAGAAGAACACATCCCGGCAGACCGGCGGCTTGCGCACCTCGCGGAACGCGGCAAGATAGAACAGATACGCCGCGAGCGTGAACACCGCGACGCCGGTCAGCACCGCGCGCAGACCGGACATTCTGACGGCGAAGGAGAACGGCGCGTTGGCGACGATGCCGCCGGCATATCCCGTCATGACGATGATCGAAATGACGATGGCGTAATTCCTTTTGAAGTACCGGATGGCTTCGGCGACAAGCCCGAGATAGAAGGCGCTGGCGCCCAGTCCGGTCAGCAGACGGCCGAAACAGAGCAGATAATAGTTGTCCGAAAGGGCGAAGAGAAAACTCCCGAGGACGAAGACCAGTCCGCCCGCGGCCATGACCCGCGCGCCGCCGTAGCGGTCGCTGAAAAGGCCGACGAAAAGCTGGAATACGGCGTAAACGTACATGAAGCACGCGCCGAACGACGTCACCTGAGAAGCGGAAAGGCTCCACTTCATCTGCAGTTCGTCGAACACCGCCCCGGGAATGGCGACCCGCTGGATGTTGGCGCAGAAATAGAGGACCGTCCCGAAAACGAACAGAAGCGGAACGCGGTATTTTGTCAGAAATCCCATTTGTACTTTTCTCCTGCGGGTCTCCGTAAAAGGAAAACGGGGAGGAACACCCTCCCCGTTTTTCGTCAGTCGTTTTTCAGAACGCGGACCTTCTTTACCGTCATCTTGTAGGGATGCGAAACATTGGCCTTGTCCCGGCGCAGCACGCCCGCGAGGCAGACCCTTGCGGGAGCCGCGGGAGCCTTGAGGCCGTCGGGCAGAACGACCCGGATCCTTTCGCCTCTGGAGTTGGCAAGATAAAGTTCGCCCTTGATCCGGACCAGAGAACCGGTGAGTTCGCCGTCGAACGCCTTCGCGCAGGGAACGTATCCGGATCCGGCGGAAAGTTTGGTGAAGGTGATATTGTGGTCGGGCATGCGCGGAGCGAGAACGAGCAGCGCGCCCACGGCGATGGCGCCCGACAGGATCGTGCAGAGCAGACCGATCCTGAACCACTGGAAGAAGGTGATCTGACTGCCGCCGTGCTTCTCGAGCATGCCCAGCGCCACGATGTTGGCCGTGCTGCCGATCATGGTGATGTTGCCGCCGAAGCACGCCCCGAAAAGAAGCGCCCACCACAGCGGGAAATCCTTGACCGAAACGGACAGCTGCTCGATCACCGGACTGAACGCCGCGACGAAGATCACGTTGTCGACGAACGCCGATCCGCAGGAGGACACCGTGAAGATGAAGGGGACCAGTGTCGTCGTGGATTTGCCGGCGATCCGCGAAAATCCGTTGGCCAGCACCTGATCGACGTGGGTGTGTTCCAGAGTTCCGGCCACGGCGAAAAGCAGCATGAAGAAGACGAGGGTCCACCAGTCCACCTCTTTCTCGATGTAGTGCCGCGCCCGGTCGGGCTTGAGGATCATGACGACGCCCGCGCAGATGAGCGGCATGACCAGAAGAACGCTGTTCTTGTCAAGTCCCAGCAGTTCCTCGGTCTGATGGTGCGAAGCGATGGCGATGACGGTGAGCGAAATGAGGATCAGCCCGCGCATGTAGGGCACCTGGACCACGGGAGCGATCGAAAGGCCGCGGGCGAGCCGGTCGGCCAGATGGGCGTCGAATTTCGCGAAATCCCTGTGGAATACGACAAGCAGAAGCCCGATGGTCGCAAGGAGAGAGACCAGCATCAGCGGGAACGCCCAGACCATGAAGTCGCCGAAGGTCAGCTGCCCCTTGGTGCCGATGAAAATGCCCACGGGATTGCCCATCATCGTTCCTGAGCTGCCGATGTTGGTCGCCAGCACGCAGATGAGGATGTAGGGCGTGGGATTGAGTTTCAGCCTGTCGCAGACCTGAAAGATCAGCGTGGAGATGAAAATGATCGACGTCACTTCGTCCACGGCGCAGGCCAGCAGGGCGCTGGCGGCGGCGGTGACGAAAATGAACTTTCTTCCGCTCAGACGCGGCATGGAGACGATCAGCTGGACGATCCACGTAAAAAAGCCCAGATCCCGGAGCGCGCCGACGATGACCATCATGCCGACGAGGAAAAGAATGACCTCGAGCGACGACGACGTGACGAAGGTGGGAATATCCAGCGACTTGCTGAAGATCAGCACCGCCAGTCCCAGAAAGGCGATGGCCAGCCGGAACCCCCAGAAGAACAGCGTTCCGAAAATGATCGAAATGAACACGGCGCACGACGTCGACTGCGTTCCCGTCATGACGCCCGACGCGACGCCGCCGAACCCGACGACCGCGGCCGCCGCCAGCATGACGGCAAAGCGCACGATCATGTCTTTCACCGGCATCCGGCCGGTATCAGAACTTTCACTCATGATGCATCAATCCCAGAAAAGTTTTGCAGAAAAATGTTCCAGTGTCACCACGCCCGCCGGTTTGCCGAGGCGGTCGACGATCAGCAGGCGCGACAGTTTCTCCACCAGAAAGATCTTGGCCAGTTTCACGGCGGGATCGTCGGTCTCGGCCCGGACGAACTCCTCGCGCATGACGTCGGCCACTTTGGTCTCGCCCGCCGTCTTGAGCATGTCCGAGAAGGGCTGCAGCCGGTACATTGGCGACAGGTCCTCGAGCCACAGAAGATGGGCGGGCAGACTGTATTCGAGCAGATCGGTCAGCGAAAGGACGCCCCGCAGATCGCCGGAATTGTCGATCACCGGCAGCTCCTCGCTCCGGGTCACGGCGAACTTGCCGATGGCGTCGAGCAGGGAATCGGTCTCCTGAAGAAGAGCCGGGAAAGGCTCCATCAGATCCTTGGCCGTCAGGTAGTCGGCGATGTCCGAGGAACTCCCCGAAAAATACGCCATGAAATCTTTTGCGCTGAGACATCTGGAAAGCTTCTCCGTGGTCGCGGGATCCTCGAAGGCCTTGGCCAGTGCGGCGAGCAGCTGCAGGTGAAGATTGGGGTCGTCCACCGGCGTCAGCAGCAGCACCATCACCCGGGCGGGAGAACTGCCGCCGAAGTCGCATCCTTCGGGAATGCACGCCACGGCCGTCAGGGGCTCGGCCAGTCCGCTTATGCGGGCGTGGGGAACGGCCAGTCCCGGCGCGACCATGGTGGGAAACAGCGCCTCGCGGCTTTCGACTTCGCGCCGGGCGAAATCGGTGTCCAGATCGGGAACATGCTGTTTGAGAAGCGCCATCAGATCGGAAAGGACCTCTTTGCCGTCGGTCGCGCTTATGCCGCACAGAATATTGTTGAGTTGAAGGAAGTCGCAGAAACTGCGGCGTTGATCTTTCATCTTGCCCTCCCTTTTGTGATGTTGCGGAATAAGTCCAAAAAGTTTTCCGCATAATGTAGCCTCACATTCGGGATTTCGCAAATTTTTCGAACAAAAAAAACGTTTTTTTTCGCAACTTTCATCCGCCGGGACGGTGCTGAAAAAAGGCGCGGCGGCAGTTCCGGCAGTTCCGTCAGCCGTTGTCTTTTCCGGGCCCGGCGACGCTGCCGCGCTCGATCAGGAGGCAGGGGGTGAAAGCCTCGCGGGGAGCCGACGCGTCGGCGAACCAATTCCCGGACTCGAAAAGTTTGCCGATGGCCAGACGGGCGCACTCCCGGAGCCGGGTATCGACGGTCGTGAGCGGCGGCGTGAGCAGCTGTCCTCCGGGATAGTTGGAGTACCCCATTACGGAGACATCGTCGGGCACCCGGAGAGCCATTTCGCGCAGGATGCCGTACACCCGCATGGCGATCCGGTCCGAGTGACACAGGATCGCCGTGGGCGGTTCGGAGGAGCCGAACCATGCCGCGATCTGTTCGCGGATGGCCTCCCGGACATTGGGCACGGCCGCGATGTACCGGCGGGCGGAAGCCAGTCCGTTCGATGCGAGAAACGCGTCAAGTTCCCCGCGGGAGAAGCCCCGCAGTTCGCCGGGATTCTCTTCGGGCATCTGCAGAAAAAGCGAAGCGATCCGCCGGTGTCCGTGTTTTTTGAGGTACAGAAACGCGTTGGAAAAGGCTTTTTTTTCATCGGTCCGGAGCACGAAAAATCCGGCGGACGCGTCACCCCGCAGACCGTGGGGGATCACCGTCGGCAGACCCAGCTCCCGGACCGCCGCCGCGACGTTTGGGGGAATGCGCCGGTGCCCGGTCTCGAGGATCACGCCGCTGATGCTCCGGGTGCGGACGACTTCGCGCCGCTCCCCGGGCGTGAACGCGACGAACAGGCTCTCGGGGCAGACTTCGAGCGTCACGGAGCGCTTCTCGGCCTCCTCCTCAAGCCCCGCGGCGATGTAGCGGCTGGGCGTTTCGAGGGTCTCGGTGCCGTCGGGCTGGATCAGCAGAAAGGTGCGCCGGCGGCTGCGTTCGGTGACGAAGGTGCCGCGGCTGCGGATGCGTTCCACCAGTCCCTCGGCCTCCAGACGGGCCAGAGCGCTGCGCAGGGTCACCTGCCCCACGGCGAGACTTCTGGCCAGACGGATCTCCGTCGGCAGGCGGCTGCCCGGCGGCAGAGTTTCGTCCATGATCGCCCGCTTGAGCTGGCCGTAAACCTGATCCTTTTTCCGTTCCAAGATTCTTTTTCCTTATGCTCCGACGGAATAATATATATTGGACCGCGTTTTTTTTCAAACCGCTCTTGCTTTTTCCGCTCCGATGTGCTAAAATATAATAGAAACAAATGGAAACAAACGAAAAGCGCGGCATAAAGGGTATGGGTCCCGACGTTTACAGAGGCATCACGCTGGAGGGAGAAGCGGTGGAAGTGACCGTATCGGGTCCGGTCATCGCGTCCGTCACCCCCGCCGGGAGGACTCCCGGTCTGCCGCGTCTGCTGCCCGCGCTGGTCGATCTGCAGCACAACGGCGCGCTGACGCACGCCTACAACAACCTGACGGAGGACTCCGGAGGGGAACTCGAAGAAATTTCCGCGCATCTGCGCAGAAACTGCGTGGGCAGAGTGCTGGCGACCTTCACGACCGCAGATTATCCCCGGCTCCGGCGGGCGGCGGCGGCGCTGGGCAGGATGCTCGGTGAAAACAAAGAAGCGTCTTCCCTCTTCGCCGGGATCTTTCACGAGGGCGTATTCATCTCGCCCGATCCGGGCTGGAGAGGCGGTCACGCTCCGGAATTCATAAAAAGCCCCGACTGGGACGAGTTCAGCCGCCTCAACGAGCTGTCGGGCGGACGCGTGAGAATGGTCAACGTCGCCCCCGAAGCCGAAGGCGCGATGGACTTCATCAGGCACGCCTCGTCCGCCGGGATCAAAGTCGCCCTCGGACACTGCCACCCGGACACCGCAGTCATCCGCAAAGCGGCCGCCTGCGGCGCGACGGCGGTGACGCACTTCGCCAACGGCGCGGCGCCGGAGATCCACCGTTTCCGCAATCCTTTCTGGGGCTTTCTCGATACGGAGGAGCTCTCGCTCGGACTGGTGGGCGACGGTTTTCACCTGCCGCCCGAAGTGGTCCATGTGGCGCTGAAGTGCAAGACGCCCGAAAAGTGCTTCATGGTCTCCGACGCCAACATCTACTCCGGCTGTGCGCCGGGGCTCTACCACCGGATCGGCGGTCTCGACTGCGTCATCGAAGAGAACGGCTTCATCCATGTCGCCGGTCAGGAGATCCTCGCGGGAGCGTGGTTCCAGCAGAACCGCTGTGTGGAATTCCTCACCGGGCGCTGCGGCGTCGGCTTCGACATTGCGTGGAAGATGTGTTCGGTCACGCCTGCCCGGATCGCGGGGATCGCGCTCCCCATGCTCAAAAAAGGCGACGAAGCCACTTTCGTCGTCTATCCCGAGGGCGGCAAGCCCGAACTTGTCTTCAGAGGTAAAAGGACACGGGGAACGCCCCGAACGGATATGAAAGGATCAGAAAAATGCGGAATTTCAGCATGAAACACAATCCCCTGCCTCCCGTCTGGAACAGCAGCCGCGACGCCGGACGCTTCACGGAACTCACGAATTTTCCCGACGACTGGGGGAAATACGGCAAAGCCCTGCGCGCCCGTCTGCTGAAACTCATGGCGGCCTCCTACGATCCCGAACTGCCCCTCGACTGCCGGGTCGTCAACAGCTTCACCCACGAAGGGATCACCGTCCGCAACGTGATCTACCGGACCCGGCCGGGGGTGTACACCACCGCCACGCTCTATCTGCCCCGCGGCAAGGGTCCCTTCCCCGGCGTCATCAACATGCACGGCCACTGGCAGCAGGGCCGCCTCGCCGCCCGGGTGCAGACACGGGGCATCATGCTGGCGAAATGCGGTTACGTCGTTCTGTCGCCCGACACCTTCGGCCAGGGCGAACGCTGTACGGTCCACGGCGAGTACGAATACCACGGCCGGACGCTGGGCGGACACATCTTCGATCTGGGCGAAACGCTCATGGGCTGTCAGGTGACCGACAACATGCGCGGCGTGGATCTGCTGACCTCGCTGCCGGAAGTCGACGCCGACCGCATCGGCGCCACCGGCGCTTCGGGCGGCGGCAATCAGACCATGTATCTGGCCGCCATGGACGAACGCGTCAAAGCCGCCGTTCCCGTGTGCAGCGTGGGCTCCTTCGAGAGCTATCTCGGCGAGGCAAACTGCGTCTGCGAAACGCTCCCCGGCGGACTGCTGGTGACGGAGATGGCGGGCGTTCTCGCCCTGACCGCGCCCCGGGCCATGCTCATCTGCACGGGACTGTACGACGTCAAGACCTTCTCGCCGCAGGAGATGCTGCGCAGTTTCGACGCGGCCATGCCGGTCTTCAAAAAACTGGGCGCGGCCGACAATTTCACCTACCGCATTTTCAATCAGGGCCACGCCTACTCCCCCGCGGCGCGCGAGGCCATGCTGGGATTTTTCGAGTTCCACCTCAAGGGGCTCGGACACGGCATGCCCAAGGAAAGCCCGGCCTTCACGACCATCGACGAAGAAAAACTCATGGCTTTCGCCCCCGGGAAGAGGCCCGACAAGGTCTGCTCCCTCGCCCGCTATCTGCAGAAAAAAGGCGAAGAGCTCCGGAGCGCCCTCCATGCGCGCAAAAAGTTCTCTTTCGAGGCGGAAAAGAAAAACCTCGCCGGAGTGCTGAAATTCGACAGGGGTCTGCGTGTCGCGTTCTCCGTGGAACTTGCCTCCGCAAACGGCTGGCGGCGCTTCCAGCTGACGCTTTCGGACGGGCGTTTTCTGCCCCTTGAAGTCTTCGAAGGGGAAAAGGAGATCACGCTTTTCGCCCACGTCTCCGGCGCGGCGGGGGTTCCTGAACAGGCCGTCGAAAAAGCCGTCCGCTCCGGCGGGACCGCCGCGCTGACGGACCTCATGAAGCAGAGCGAAAACGTCACGGCGCCCGAGCGCGTCATGGCCTACCACCAGACGGCCCGGAGCCTCATGTGGCTGGGACGCACCCTCACCGGAGAGTGGACGGGCGAACTTTGCGCGCTTGCCGGCTTTCTCGCAAAACTCTTTCCCGAAAAGAAGATCACGCTGCACGGATACCGCGAGGCGGCGCTTGCCGCCCTGTACTGCTCGGTCTTTTCGGACAAGATCGCGAAAGTCGTTCTGGAAGACGCTCCGGTCTCGTACGTGTTCAGAAAGCAGAGCGACTTTTACGGCATGGCATTGTATGTGCCCGGGATCCTCAAGTGGGGCGACGTTCCCCTTGCCGCCGCGCTGACCTCGGCGGAACTTGCGTGGGTCTCGCCCCGGCACGCCGACGGGGATCCCGCTTCCGCGCCCGGGGAAAAGATCGGACGGCTGAAGGCAAAATTCGAGAAGAAGGAACAAAAATGAAAATCGGCCAGGTTCCCCTCAAAGCACGACCCGTCTTTCCTCCGCTCCGGCTGATGCTGACGGCTGCCGCCGTCTGCACCGCATGGTCCGCTTTTTCCGCGGGCTCCATGGAAAAGATCCGGGCCGGGGAAAAGAAGGAGGCGGCAGCGGCGGCGGCGATCATCAGGCTGAACGGCCCCAAAACGCTGAGCATCCCCAACAAGCGCCACACCGCTTTCATCAACAACATCGGCAAGCGCCGGGGACTCGGAGATCAGTCCCCCGCGGACGTAACGGCTCCGGAGGTGATCGGACAGGAGGACTCGCATCCCTGTCAGGCGGTATTCAGGTGGAACACGCCCCCCGGCGCGGTCCGCGGCGTCTTTGTCGTCTGCGGCGGCTGGGAGGTCCGCCGCTTCGACATCACGGGCAGGGACAGCATCGCCGTCGACAACCTCAAAGCGGGGGTCCGCTACTCCTGTTCCGCGGAGTTCATGCTCAAATCGGGGAAGACGCTCCGGCAGATGACGACGCTCACCACGGCGGACGCGCTTCCCCGGTGGATCCGTCTGCCCGGCGCATCCAACGTCCGCGACGTGGGAGGCTGGAAGACCGCCGACGGGAAATACCGCGTCCGGCAGGGTCTGCTCTACCGCGGCGGCGAATTCGACCGGCGGCGGCATCTCACGCCGGAAGGCCGGCGGATATTCGTCAACATACTCAGGATCAGGACGGACCTCGATCTGCGGGGCCCCGCGGGCCTCGAGCCGGCCGTTCCCGAATATCTCTTCGAAAAGGAGGGGGTCCGGCAGGTCCTTCTGCCCTACTCATCTCTCAAACTGGGCCATCCCGCCGGAAGACGCGTCGTCGCCGAACTCTTCCGCGAACTCGCGAAAAGCGGGACCTTTCCGGCCTACATCCACTGCGCCGGGGGAGCCGACCGCACGGGATCCGCAGTGTTCCTGCTCCTCGGCGTTCTGGGTCTGGAGGATGAGGAGATGCTCACCGAATTCGAACTGACCTCCTTCAGCCTCTACGGCAAACGCTCCAGGAAAGGCTGGGTCTTCAAATGCACGCTCGATGAACTGGCAAAGTACGGCCGCAAAGCGGATCCCCTCCGGCGTAAAGCCGAACTTTTCCTGCTGGACTGCGGCGTTTCGCAGGCGGACATCGCCGCCATACGCAACATCTTTCTGGAGAAGATCCTGCCCGACGCGCCCCCCGCGAAAAAAACGGCGGACGCCCCGAAGAAATGAAAACGACGATCATCGGCATGGAATGACAAACTCACCCATAACTCAGGAGGTATGAAATGAAAAAAGTCAAGACGCTTCAGGGCATTGAGGATTGTCTTCCTGTCAGCAGAGCTGACAGGAAGCACATGTGCTTCACGCTCATCGAGCTGCTGGTGGTGATCGCGATCATCGCGATCCTCGCCGCCATGCTCATGCCCGCGCTGCAGAAGGCGCGGATGGCGGGGCAGAAGGCTTCGTGCATGAACAACATCAAGGGACTGGGCAACGTGTTCGTCATGTACACAGATCAGAACGACGCCATGTTTCCCGACGACTGGCAGAGCGATGCCTATCAGAATCCGGCCTTCCCCACCCACGATACGGGCTACGGCTGGTCGTGGACCAGTCTGCTCATGGGCGCGAAACTGATCCCCAAACAGTATGCGAACAAGGGCGGCGTGCTCAACTGCCCCTCCGTTCCCGGAAACTCCAAAAGGTACAGTCATTTCGGCATCAGCCGCGCCCTCTATCTGCAGGGACAGAACACCAATTACCAGAAAAAAGGCGCCTGGCAGCTCGACAGCACGAAGAAGTTCTTCAAGAGCACGACGGTCAAGGCGCCGTCGCGGATCGG
This sequence comes from Lentisphaeria bacterium, assembly GCA_017454215.1. GTDB lineage: Bacteria > Verrucomicrobiota > Lentisphaeria > Victivallales > Victivallaceae > UBA1784. The sequence goes on from JAFTDL010000355.1 coordinate 12,600, forward strand.
ACTTGCGGGAGACTGCACCTCGTTCCAGATCGATCCCTCCGCCGCCAACAGCAACGGCATGGGGCCCTCGGGAAGCGATTTCGTCCGGCATGGCGGCGTCATCAACATGGTCTTCACCGACGGTCATGCGGAAACGATAGACGTCTCGATAATGCCCGGCATCTGGACCAACGGGTCCCGCGGAACGAAACCCTGGTTCTACTGATCTTCATACTTCGAGGCTGACGGCATGAAAAAGACGCTTTCCCTTCTGCTTTTTCTTTCCGGCGCCGCGCTTGCGGCGGCGGATCTGAAGCTGGTCGCAAGTCCCGCACGCGCCGCCGCGGTGGAACGCAGGCAGTTCGACATCAACGGCCGGGACTACTGGTATCTGCTGAAAGAAACGTGGTACACCCTCGACGATCTCAAGGACGAGCCCTTCGTGCGCGACGCGGGGATCCTCGGCGCAAAATGGGGCGTCAAATGGGAGAACAATTTCCCCCCGCGAACGCTGTTCCTGCGCGACATCAGGGTGCGCGAGAGCTCTGCCCCCGTGAAATTTTCCGCCGAGATCGTCCCGGCGGAAAGCGATACGAAGATCTACAATCCCCGGAACCTCACTGATGCCGATCCGACGTCGGTCTGCGCCGTCAGCGGCGGCATCGGGTCGTCGAAAAACAGATACCTGCCCGTGGAGGCGAAGATCACCCTCTCGTTCCCCCGGGGCGTCTCGGTTTCGGAGGCGGTCCTTTCCTTCGGCGCGGGCAGAAACAAAGATATCGGGAGCGTACGCTTCGTCTGCGCCGGAAAAGAACTCAAGCCCGCATCGCTGAAAAAAGACAACGGCATCCTGACCGCGGCTTTCCGCAACGCGCCGCGCTCGGAAAAATTCGTCATTTTCTGTCAGTCGGCGGTCCCGAAGATCATTCTGCAGGATTTCGCCCCGGCTCTGCGGGAGCGCCTGCTGAAATATCCCTTCACGTCCCACCTCATGCGTCCCGTGCCCTACGGGCTGACTCCGGAAAACTTCGACCGGGAAGCCGCTTCTCTGCTGCTTGAGAAATACGACCGCACCCACAAGGGCATCTGCTTTGCCGAATGGGACTCGCAGGCCTTCTTCCAGTCGCTCAACGAAAACAACCGGCTCTTCACCGAAACGGTGACTCAGTTCGGGCCCAGACCCGGCGACCGGGCGGGATTCGCCGATTACATGAAGCGCTTCTGGGACTGGCACAACACCATGTTCTTCGACACCATGTGGGGCATGAGCGGCGCTTTCGGAACAGTCCCCTACGGCATGGAGTGGGGCGGCAAAATGGCGGGCATGGAGCTGACCAACCACACGTCGACCATTCCTCACCGGACTCTTCTGCGCTATACCGCGGGCGCGGCACGGCAGCACGGCCGCCCGTGGCTGCTCTATCTGGCCTACTATCTGGGGAAATTCTCCCCCGACTCCACCCGCGTCATGCCCCCAAAAACCACGAAGAACTGGGCCAGCGGTCCCGATGCGGGCATATCGCCCTCCTTTGCGAGACGGGTCTTCCTTGCCGGTTACTTCATGGGGGCCAATTACCAGAGCTTCGAGGCCCAGCCCTGGGGACAGGCCGAGAAAAGCGGCGGCAGAGTCGTGCTCAACGCCAACGGCAAAGTCCTCAAGGATTTCTACGGATTCGTCAGCTCCCCCGCGGGCAAACGCGGCACGTGGTACACGCCGATCCTGCTGGCCGTCGACTATCTCAACGGCATGACCCGCGACGGCGACGTCTGGACGTGGAGCGGCGTCAAGGTCCCGCAGACCAAAGGCGATCTGATGGGCAGACATTTCAACCGCGCCATCGATCCGTGGGACGGGCAGCGGGAGGCGTGGAACAAGCCGCCGTACAGTCACAACATGCACAACTCGCCTCTGGGCGACATCTTCGACACCGCCATCGCCAATCCCCCCTCGGGCAGGTATCCCCGGTTCGAGGACTACGCCGCGGTCGTTCTGCCGGACGGCATCGCCATCGACGCCATGCTGAGAATGAAGCTCGAATCCTACGTCTCGTCGGGCGGTACGCTGGTCATCAACAGCATCCATCAGAAAGACCTGCCCCCGCAGATGATGTCGGCGAAGATCCTGCCCGGGACCGTCGAGGATTCGGGTCTCGTCATCCCCAAAGTGCGGCTGGTCCGCGCCAGGCCCGCCATGCGTACCGACAGGGGGACCGTCTTCGCCGTCCAGCAGAAGTACGGGCTCGGGAACGTCGTCATGACGCTCCCGGAATACTTCCTCGGCGAGGATAAGGAACAGCCCAACGCGTACCTCGTCCGTCTGCTGGAACAGCTCCAGAAGGAGGTGCTGCCCTTCCGGATCGAAGGCGACTGCCAGTTCATCGTCAGCCGATTGGCCGCCGATCACTGGAAACTGGCCGTCATCAACAACAAAGGCGTCCTCAAGGAGCCCTGGGAACGGCAGGAGAAGTTCGACGACAAATACACTTCGAGCATCACCGTGCGTCTTCCCGAAGGCGCCCGGGTCGCGTCGGTCTACCGCCCGAAGGAACTTGCGCGGGAAGGCGCAGACGTGCGTTTCACGCTTCCTCCCGGCGAAGTGACCGTGCTTGAGATCAAAAACGTGAAAATGAGCGAAAAGTCCGGTCTGCCCCTCCTCGCCCGCTGGCCCCTCGACGGCTCCAAAGGCAAGGCCTTCACCGGGCGCATGAGAGAAGCGCAGTACGACATGAAGTACGCCGCCCTGCCCTCGGGCAGAAAAGTCTACGACGCGTCGAATCCCGGGACCGCCGTCATCGTGAGCTACACGCCGGGCTTCGAACTCAACAAGGGCAGTTTCGAGTTCTGGGCCGCGCCGGATTTCAGCGCGAAACTCAGCGACCGGGGCGGTTATCCGCTGGCCGCCCGCTTCTTCAGGATCCAGTTTTACCGGCAGAGGTGGAACTTCACGCTCTACGACGCCGTGACCATGCCCGGCCCGCCCGCGGAGGACGGCCGGTGGGATCACATCGTCTTCACCTGGGACGGTTCCGAGAGCCGCTTCTTCGTCAACGCGAAGGAGTACACCGACAACGGCGTGCCGCTCAAGACCTATCTGCCCGTCTGGAACGGCAATTTCGACATCGCCACGCTCCACCGGGGCCGCCGCACCTTCGGCGGAAAAATCAGCGAAGTGAAGCTCTACGCCAAAGCCCTGACGCCCGAGGAGATCAGGGACCTGTACGAAAAAAGTGCGCCCCTTTACGGAAAATAAAAACTTGCAAATCATGCCGAAGCGTGTTATCTTGTTACAACTCGCCGGAAATAAAAAAAGGAACGGAAAATGAAAAAAATGCTCTTCACGCTGTGTCTCGCCGCCGCCTTTGCGGCCTCGGCGGACATCACCCTGTACGCCGATTCATACAAGAGAAAAGGCGGCTCCGCAAAAACCGCCCCGTGGCGGATCATCAATACGGCAAAGTACATGTCGATCGAGGACAACACGCTGGCGCTCAAGGAAGACAAGCGTTATCTTTCGGCCACCGGCGTCATCAGGGGCGAACAGCCCTTCGGCGGCAAGTTCCGCTTCTCCATCGAGAACACCGAACCCAACAGCTACAAGATCGGCATTCTGCTGCGCGGGCTCGATATGAAGGACACCTTCTTCTACAGCGGACCGCAGACCGGCAAGGGCAGTTTCGAAGTGACCCTGCCCCGCGGCGCCCGCCGGATCGAACTGGTGATCTCGGGCAAAGGCAAATTCAAAAACGCCAAGGTCGTGCGCATCGTGGACAGTTCCTACCGGGTGGAGGCCGATCCGGCCTACCAGCTGGTGAAGGGCGAAGCCGCCCCCGTGAAATTCAAGCTCTTCCACAATGAAAAGGAAGTGCCCGACGGCAAGGTCGAAGTCTCCGGTCTGGAGGGCGCGCACATGCCTTCCGGCGCCACCGCCCGCGCGTGGATCGAGAAGGGCGACCCCGCCCCCTTCGACGCCGCCGCGCAGAAGATCAAACTCGAAAAACCGGTCAACATTCTCTACATCGGCGACTCGCTCACCCATTTCGACATCGGTCACAACCACGTGGACCGGGTGGGATATTTCCTCAACAAGTACAATCCGGGCAAGGCGAAAGTGTGGAACTACGCCTGCGGCGGCGACGACATCTGCCGCATCGTCGACCGGCTCAACGGCAAAAAATCCGGCCGCTGGGGCTACCGCTACAACGACCTCTGGAACCGTTCCTACGACTGGGCCTTCGTCTTTCTGGGCCACAACGACACCAAGGCCAGCAGCAAAAACGATTACAGGATCGCCGTCGTGCCGCCCGAAAAACAGCGCGTCCTGTACGAAGAGCTGATAAAGAAACTTCAGGCAAAGGGCATCAAACGCATCATCCTCATGAGCTCCAGTTCCTCCAACTTCGAGCTGTGCAAGGCCAATTCCGACAAGATCAAGCGGATCCACAACCGCTTCGGCGACCCCGTTCATCAAGAGGCCTTCAATAAAGTCCTGACGGAACTTGCGGAAAAGCACGGTCTGGAATACATGGACCTCTATACGCCCATGAAGGCCGTTCCCGACAAGGCGAAACTGCTCAATCCCAACGACGGCGTGCATCTCACCCCCGCGGGTCACGACTTCGTCGCGCTGGAAACGCTGAAGTATCTCTCGGCGGCGGGCAAATAAAATCACAAGGACCGTCTTTCCATGAAAAAAGTCGTCATCGTCGGCTGCGGGCTGAGACTGCTCGCCTTTGCCAAAGCGCTGAAAACAACCTACAGTCGGACGCACCGCCTCGCGGCGCTCATGGATATCGATCCGGGCAAGATGCGGGGCTTTTCCCGGCGGCTGGAACTGGACGTGCCCCGGTACACGGATTTCGACAGGATGTGCGCCGAGATCCGGCCCGACCTCGTCATCATCGGCACGGTGGACGTGTTCCACGCAGGCTACATCTGCCGGGCGCTGGACAAAAAGATCGGCGTCATTTCCGAGAAGCCCCTCTGCGTCAACAGGCAGCAGTGCCTTGAGATCAGGGAGGCCTGCCGCCGCAATCCCGAAGTGTTCGCCGTCACCAGCCACAATTCGCGCTACCGCCCGGTGGCGCAGACGCTCAAGAAACTCCTCGACGCGGGGACCGTGGGAAGAGTGCTGTCGTTGGAGTATCATGAGATGCTCGACAAGGTCCACGGCAAAAGTTACTTCCGGCGCTGGAACTCGAGAAGGAAATTCTCCAACGGGCTGGAACTGCACAAGCGTTCCCACCACTTCGACAAGATGAATTTCCTGCTCGGCACCCGGGCTGTGGAGGTCTCCGCTTCGGGAGCCCTGCTGGCCTACGGAGCGAACGCGCCTCACAAGTTCGAGGGCGTCCACTGTCACGACTGCCCCCACAGGGACGAGTGTCCCGACTTTTTCGCCTTCGAGAAGGAGCTCTTCGACTCCGACATGTACACGCCGGATATGTGCATCTGGTCGAGGGAAATCGACATCGAGGACACCTTTTCGGCCTCGATCGTCTTCGAGAACGGCGTCCGCGCTTCGTATTCGCTCTGCGCCTATGCCGATTACGAGGGGGAGATCATCAACGTTCAGGGCGCCGAAGGACGGCTGGAGGCCCGTCAGCTCACCTACAAATCGCAGGCTTCCGACGTGCACAATATGACTTCGGTGCCCGAAGAGAGCATCCGGCTTTTCCGCTTCGGACGGAAGGAGCCAGAAGAAATGCCCATCGAAAGAGGCGCGGGCGCCCACGGCGGCGCGGATGCAAAGATCTTTTCGGAACTCTTTTCCGTGCCTCCGGCGCCGACGCTTCCCTCCATCGAGGACGGCATACAGGCGGTGCTGACGGGCGACGCCCTCGTGCGGAGCATTCAGGAGAGGCGGACGGTCCGCGTGCAGACCGGGGAGTGAACTTTTTCACGCGCCCGGTCGTGCGCCGAAAACTGTGCGCGGTAACGGCCGGGCGGCATACCGACGACGCTCCTGAAACGCCGTGAAAAGTGATAGGGATCCCGGTAGCCGAAGCGTTCGGCGGCGGCGCGCTGCTGGATCTGCATCTGCACGACACGGATCTGGTCAACTGGATCTTCGGCACGCCCGATGCCGTGCAGACCTTCGGCGTCTCCCGCGAGTCGGGCGGGATCGACGATCTTCTGAGCACCTACATCTTCGAAGGCGGTCCCGTCGTCAACGCCGAAGCCAGCTGGTGCCGCGGCGAATGGTCCTTCGGGATCGTCGCCGTCTGCGAAGAGGCCACGGTCGCCATCGGCCAGTCGAGCATCACGGTCTGTCGGCGCGGGAGACCGGCGGAAGATATCCCCTACGACAAGACCAGTCATTATGCGCTTGAGATCGCAAGTTTCACCGAGTGCGTCGCGCATGACCGGCCCTTCGACATCTGTCCGGCGGCCTCGGCGCGGGAATCCCTCCGGATCGCTCTGGCCGAGGAGCGCTCCGCAAGGAACAACGGCAGAAGGATCCGTCTGAAGTGATCCGGCGTCTCAGTTCAGGGAGAGGATGACCGCGCTGAACACCCGGTGACCGGTGACGGCGAAAGAGATCCCGCCGTCCTCACGGACGATGTCGAGCGAAAAGATCCCGTCCACGGAGTGATTTTCGGCCCGGACGATCCTGCACGCGGCGGAACATTTCACCGCGGCCCGGAAGGACGGATCCGCGGCGCGGGCGGGACGCAGAAGCGTATCGTGACGGCTGACGACCGTCAGCGCGAGGCGGCCGCCGGGAAGTTCGTAAAGGTTGCCTTCGTACTCTTCGGGCAGAGAGAAGGGCTCCGGTTCGAGCACCCAGACGCAGCCGGCCAGAAGATCGGCGAGCGGACCGCAGAGGCGGAACAGCTCTTCGACTTTATCGGGATATTTCTCCGGACGGCGCTTCGCCACCTCGCCGCTCACCGACCAGCTGCCGCCGCACACGAGGCACATGCGGAACATGGACTCCACATCGGAAGCGCTCGAAGCGTAGGAGTGGACCAGAAGTCCCTTGCCGCCGCAGGTCATGTACTGGTAGGTGCGGGCGTAATCGCCCGTGCCTTCGGACATCATGCCGTCCACGTCCTTGGCGACCTCGATGCTGAAGGGGCCGTTGGCCCACAGGGACTTGCCCGCCCGGTGCAGGATTTCGGCGATGCGCGCAAGGGGGACGGCATAGGAGTCGCCGTAGCGGGCGGCTTCGCGCGTCTCCACGGCGGTCAGACCGTCGGCGTGGGCGTAGTCCAGCATGTGGTAGCAGAGCTGATCGAGAAAGACGCCGTCCATGTCGGGATAGAGGGCGAAAAAGCGGTCGATCTGTTTCATGAGATGGGCGTGAAACGAGGTCCCCGGCATGGCGCTGACGAAACAGCAGTCCTTCCACGTTTTGACGATGCGCCCGGCGGAATCCCGGGCGACGGCGTCGGGAAAGACCGCTTCGGCATAGGGAGTGAAGCAGTCGCCCGACGCCTGAAAGTAAAGCATCGCCAGAATATTGCGCCGGTGCAGTTCCGCGATGTGCCGGTTGACCAGCTCGGGCGTGAACTTTTCGCGGCAGTCCGCCTCGGGATAGTCGTGGACGATGACGGACTCCCACGCGGGGGCTTCCGGCGCGTACTCGCCGTAGCGCGGAAAATGATTGTGCACCTCGGCCCACAGCGGAGCGTAACGCTCTTTCACCTCGTCAAGGTACTCTTCGCTCATCCGCGGGTTCGAGATGAAAAAGGGTCCGGCGGCCCGGGACACGACGGGAACGGGCGCGGCGAAAAACGCGGGGAACGCCTCCTTCCAGAAGGCCAGAGCCGAACGGTAACAGCCCTGCGTCGCGGCATACAGGAGTTCGCAGTCGGCCGGATGACCGCCGCGCAGCAGCAGACACGAGAACTCGACGTCGATGCCCTCGGCATGATAGTCGCGGAAGGCAAAGGCCAGCCTGCCGCCGCGGCGGGCGCCCAGACGGGCTCCGAAAGTCAGCCCCGATCTCTCCTTTGCCGAATAAACGGCGACCGCCGGAAGGACCGTGCCGTAGCAGACGTCCTCGTAAAAGAGCTTCAAACCGCCCGTTTCCGGCAGGGGCCGGGGAAAAGCCTGATTGGCGGACCACGCCGTCAGCGAGTAAACGTCCTCGGGGTACGATACGGGGATGCGGATCGTCACGGCGCGCATCGCGGCCCCCGGAACGGGTTCGGCCCGCAGACGGCGCACGATCATTTTTCCTTCGACGCGCCAGTTTTCATGAAGGGTGAAATCGCAGTCGGCCCAGCGGCGGACGAAAGAAAAGTCATCCGTCTTTTCCGTCGCCGCATCCCGGCAGGAATAGATCCTCTTTCTCAAATCGTCCTGAACTTCGAGATCAAGAGGGAATGCGTCGAAAGAAAGCGCGCCCGCCCGGAGTCCGGTCACCCGTCCCCGGTCGTCGAGAGAAAATACGAGCGGCGTTCCGCCGTTGGCCGTCCGCAGGGAAAAAGCCATGCTTCACCTCAAAAGCTTTCCAGGTCACTGCGGAAGGGGGACATCACCCGGTCGAAGACCCCTTTGGCGTACGAGATGCACATGCCGTAGTTGGTCACCGGCACCCCCTCTTTGGCGGCCGCCTGAAGACGGCTGAGCATTTCCCGGCGGTTGAGCATGCACCCGCCGCACTGCACGACAAGTTTGTACCGGGCAAGATCGCCGGGGAAATCCCGTCCGGCGGAAACGTCGACTTCGAGGCGCGCCCCGGTGCATTCCCGGAGCCAGCGGGGTATCTTCACCCGCCCGATGTCGTCGCCGGAAGCATGATGGGTGCAGGCCTCGGCGATGAGGATCCGGTCGCCGTCCCTGAGTTCATCGATGGCTTTCGTGCCCGCGGCGAAGAGCCGGATATCGCCCTTGAGCCGCGAAAAGAGGATCGAGAACGTGGTGCAGGGAACGTCCGGCGGCGTGTCGCGCACCATGAGATCGACCACTTGTGAGTCGCAGATCACCAGATCGGGCCTGCGATTCAGGCTTTTGAGCGCCGCGGCATAGGCGTTTTCCTTGACGGTCAGGACCATGGCGTTCCGGTCGAGCGCGTCGCGGATGGTCTGCACCTGCGGCATGATGAGCCGCCCCTTGGGCGCTTCGATGTCGACGGGGACGATGAGGACGGCCAGCCCCTCCGGAGGGAGCACGCCCCCCAGCAGAGGCGGCGGCGCGACGAAATCCTCGGGCAGGACTTCGATCAGGGCTTTCTTGAAGTCGGCCAGATATTTTTCGCGCCGGGCAAGATCGGTCCCCGAAACGGCGGCGACGGCCGACACGCCCAGATCCGCAAGTTTTCCGGAAAAGGCGGCATCGGGAGGAGCGACGTCGCTTTTGGTCACGGCGGCGACGGCGGGAATGCCGCGCCGGAGGGCCTCGGCCAGCACGCGCTGTTCGGTGTCGCCCCACACGTCCGCCTCGCAGAGAATGACGGCGATGTCGGCGCGGTCGAAGACTTTCCAGCTGCGTTTGACGCGTTCTCTTCCCAGAGCCGTGGCGTCGTCGAGCCCCGCGGTGTCGATGAAGACGACGGGACCTATGGGGCGGAGCTCCATGGTCTTTTCAACGGCGTCGGTGGTGGTTCCCGGCAGGGGAGACGTGATGGCCGTGTCCTGACCGGAGACCATGTTGAGGAAACTGGACTTGCCCACATTCGTCCGGCCGAAAAGGGCAATGTGCAGACGCAGGGATCTGGGAGTATTTTCCATATTCACGCGAAGGAGCCCCCTCCCCCGTCACCGGCCCCAGAAGGCGTCCTCGACCGTGTCGGCCTTGTGCTCCGTCATTCTGGAGCCGATCAGGCCTTCGGCGGGCTCCATGCGTTCGACGTACTCCTTGCGGATGACCGCGGGCGACACGACGATCGGCCTGATGCGCCCTTCGCGGAATTTCCGGATGGCCTCGAAGGTCTTTTCGCGCAGAAGTTTTTCGGAGTCCGCGGGCGACAGCAGGACGCACCCCTGCTGGTGCGTGGATCTTTTCACCTGACAGGTGACGACTTCGGGCGAAAACGCTTCGGCCTCTCTGCACAGCTTGTCGCATCCGCTGGTCATGATGACGGGCAGTCCCTTCTCTCCGGCGATGAGGGTGTCGAGACCGAATTCGCCGATGAGTTTGCCGTTGAGCCAGATGTTCTGGATGGATTTCGAGGAATAGGTGTGTTCCAGCAGGGCTCCGGGAGTTCCCGCCATGGCGTGGTAGCCCAGCAGGATGACCGCGTCCGCGCCCTCGATGCCGGGGAAACGGACCCCCGCGGCGGATCCCTGCATCAGTTCGACGCCGGGGATGAGATTTTCCCACAGGATGCTCGTTCCCGCGCCGTGGCCGTCGCGCACGGTGACGGCGTCGGCGCCCGCATCGAAGCAGGCCTGCGCGCAGATGTTGACGTCGCGGGTGATGAACTTGCATCCCAGCGCGTATTTGGCCCCGTCGGCGGTAACGAAGGAGGAGCCGCTGACGCCGCTGATCCCCTCCATGTCGGCAAAAATATAGATCTTCATATCATGTTCCTTCTGAAACGATGTGCCTTAAGATACATCTCCATCTCCGATTATTCAAGCAGGGAGAAACTTCCCGCGAACCGGGAACCTCCCGTCTGAAGATCATTCCAGCACGAAGGTGAATTCGTTGAGTTTGTCGCGCTTCCACGCCAGATGGCGGGTCGAGGGGGAGATGCCGAAGAGCGGAGAAAAGGTCGTCGCCCGGACGGTCTTGCGGTCGGGCATGAACTCCAGCAGTCTCAGCCAGCCGTCGCCGCCGCTGCCGTGCCAGCCGCCGCCGATGGCCTGCGTGTTGAAGGCCATCTGGGCGACGCTTTTGCCGGAAGCATTTTTGTCCATCGAGAAGGAGACGCCCCGCTCCCATTTGTCGGGCGCGGAAATGTGTCCGCAGACCACCAGTCGGATGTTTTTGGCCGGATGGACCAGTTTCTGAAAGATGGCCTCTCCGGCGTTGCCGCCTTTTTTGTTGAGCTTGTACTTTTCGGTCTGGAGCCGCTCCCCGGTCCAGGCGAGGTAGGAGTGGGTGAGAACGATGCCGAAATGGTCGGCGAAACGGGAACTGTCGGCCAGTTTCTTCGCCCAGGCAAGATCGCTGTCGGTGGGGGCGAAGGGAAGCGTTATCACCAGAAACTTGCGGTTGTCGGGATGGGGCGCGGCAAATTCGTAGGCGGAGGCTTCGAGGCTCGTGACGTCGAAGGTGTTGTAGTTGCACCCCACCAGATGTTTGCGGGTCTGGGGATTGCGGTCGGTGGGGAAGAACTCGTTGAACCACGTCGCCCGGCTTTCGGCGGGATAGTGGCCGTAATCGTGATTGCCGGTGCAGAGGATGTAGGAAATGCGGCCGTCGAGGCGCTCCATCAGGCGCGAAAAGGCCTTCCACTGCTCCTTGCCGAGGAGCGAATTGCGGTTCGGAGTGAGATTGTGCTGGTCGTTGCGGTAAACGAGATCGCCGGTGAAGAACACCTGCTGAATTTTGAGCGGCTCCTGATTGTCGAGGATCCAGGTGTTCATGATGTCGACGATGCCGTGATTGCACGGTCTCTCCACGTAGGCCTGAACGTCGGGAACGACGACCAGAGTCCACGAAGCCGGATCGCTCAGTTTCGGCGGCCGGTACGCCTCTTTTACGGCATCCGCGGGTTGCGCAAACGCCGCGGCGACCCACAGAACGAGCAGAACGGCTGACAGCTTTTTCATCATCATTTTCCCCTTCCCTGTATGGTGAACAGAAATGGAACTGCCATTAATATACCGCCTCATCGTCCCTTTGGCAAGGCCCGACCGGCCGAAACGTCGGGCCGAAACGCCGGGCCGAAACGTCGGCCCCGGGGTGACTGCGCCTTGCCCTGACGCACGAGGCGCAGAAAGAAACTGATCGTATGCCGTCCGGCGCGCCCCCGAAGGGCAGTGCGCCGTTACCCGCCGGCGGGTGCCACCCGCCGTATTCACGGGGGAAAGAGGTTTTCCCTTCCCCCGGAATCACCCGCATTTACCGGGAAACGGAGCTTTTGTCAGAGTCCGGGGACGGCGAGCTGGTCGCGGACGGGGACCCAGAAGAGTTCTTCGGCAAGGCCCGACGGAAAGACCCGCACGTTGCGGTAACGGGAGCTCAGGGCGACGAGGGAATAGGGGCAGAAAAGAAACGTATAGGGCTGATCTTCGTGGAGAATGGCCGCGATCCTGCGGGCCAGTTCGATGCGGCGGGGCATGTCGAAGGTCTTGCGCAATTCGATGATGAGGGAATCCAGTTCGGCATTGGCGTAGTTGATATGATTGCTGCCCCCCTCGCCCCGCTGGCTGGAGTGCCAGACCTGATACATGTCGGGATCGAATCCGCTCATCCAGCCCAGACAGCAGGCGTCGTAGCGGCGCTCCTCGAGACGCCGGACATAAACGGACCACTCCACGTTCTGGAGCTTCATGTCGATCCCCGCCGCGGCGAAGGACTCCTTTATCACCGGCATCATGCGCTGCTGGATGGTGCTCGTCGCCACCTGAAGCATGGTGAAAGAAAACTTCATACCGTCCTTTTCGAGGATCCCGTCGCCGTCGGCGTCGCGCCAGCCGGCTTCGGCAAGAAGTTTCCGCGCCCGCGCCGGATCGAAAGGCAGAGGGGCAATGCCGCGGTCGTAGTAGGCGCTGCCCGGGAAGAACGGTCCCGTGACGATCTGCGCCAGATCGAAATACACCGTACGGCGGAGTTTTTCGCGGTCCACCAGAAGCGTCAGCGCCCGGCGCACACGCTTGTCGCGGAAAAGGGGATTCGCCTGATTGTAGCCGATATAGGTGTAACTGGGCAGCAGATATTTGTAGCGGACCACCCGGCCCTTGCGGAACATCGGCGCGTCGGCCCGGCACACCCACTGCTCGGGGGTGAGACCCAGTTCGTCGATGCTCCCGCCCTCCAACGCCTGAAAACGGGTGCTGGGGTGCTTGATGACGTCGAACACCAGTGTTTCGATGGAGGGCGCCGCGCCGAGAGCGATGCCGAAATAATCGGGATTGCGCTCGAACACGAGACGCCGGTCCTTCTCCCACTTCACCAGCCGGTAGGGACCGCAGCCGACGATCATACGGTTGCGCACGTGGTCATCGTTGAAGGCCTTGCCGTCGAACTTCTTTTTGCCGGAAAGATAAAAATGCCGCGGCAGCGGAGTCAGTCCCAGAGTGGAGGAGACCGCGCCGTAGTAGGCATTTTTCCACCTGACGGTAAATTCGTGGGAAGAGAGTATCTTCATCTCCTCCAGGTCCTGATAGTAGACCCGCAGAGGCGCGCAGTTGACGTCGGGATCGCGGATCACGTCGAGGAAAAACCTGAAATCATGGGCCGTCACCTCCCGGGGGGGAACGCTTTTTCCCGTGAAGGGATCGGTGTAGCGCTGCCACATCACGCCGCGGCGCAGCTTGATGTGAATGACTTTGTGATCTTTTGAAATACGCCACGACTCCGCCAGAAGCGGCTGGAATTCCTCGGGCTTTTCGAGATCTCTCTCGGCCAGAGACGCCGAGCAGAGGCCGTAGAAACGCGAGGCGGCGGCCTCGTTGCAGATGATCGGGTTGAGGTTCGGCGGCTCAGCTTCGACGGCGTGAACGATCCGCCCGCCGGGGATGGCGTCCGGGGCGTAAAACCGGCGGTTGGCGATGTTTGAAACACGCTCCGGCGCGGCGGCCTTTTCCGTCGGAGTCCGGGGTGCGGCGGGAGACGCCGGAACGCCCTTTTCGAGTTTCTCCAGCAGTTTCACGTTGACCCGGTGGAGCCGGTCGACCGCCGAGACGCCCAGATAACCGAAAACGATGACCGCCAGCGTAAGAACGGTCAGGATGAACTTCAGGTAGATGCCGCCCGACATGACTTTTTTCCCCTCATCTCCGTGTTATTTCTTTCTTACCGGTCTGCCGTTGTCGATCACGGCATTGCGGCGGATGTAGGTGGGGATATCCAGATCCTCGCCGTTCCACACGACCTTCTGGGTGGACTCCATGATCCCCTTGGATACGGAGTCGAAGGGCAGGACCGGCTGCTCCACGGCGGCGGGGCCGAAAAGATCCCCGGTCTCGGCCTTGCGGCGGCTTCCGGAAGCGCTCTGGGGAGAAGTTGCGATCTCCTCCTGCCGGTCGAATTTTATCGCCACGGCGGAGAACTGCAGCATGCCCTTCCATTCCGGCGCGGTGGAAGCGGAAGTGAGCAGGACCGTTTCCGGACGCACATACCTTTCGGCCAGACTGAAGACCGCCTGCACGTCGCCGATGGCCAGTTCCGGTCCGCCCAGCAGACTGAAGATCACCGCGTCAGCTTCGGCGAGGCGCGAGGAACCGCCCAGCAGCGGAGACGAGAGCATCTGCTCGAAGGCGATCTCGGGCCGCCGGGAACCGTCCTCGGTGCGGGAGATGCCCACCCCCAGAGAACACCGGCTCTTGCGGCGCTTGAGCAGTGACGAAAACGATGAAAAATCCGCGTTGAGCAGATTGCCCGCGCAGAGCAGTTCCGAAAGGGCCAGAACAGTCCGGGCCACCTGTTCGTCGGCCATTTTGAAGGCCTCCGCCAGCGGCGCGGTGGAGGGCAGCACCGAAAACAACAGGTCGTTGGGCATGGCGATGACCGCGTCGGCCACGTTGTGGATGTCCTCATCGAGGGTCTGGACCGCCTGACGGCGGCGCAGGTTCCCCTCGTGCGAAAACGGCAGCGTCACCAGGACCACCGAGGGGATGTGCAGACGCAGGGCTTCGCTCAGGACCACGGGAATGCCGCCCGATGCGGTGCCGCCGCCCAGTCCGGCGACGACCAGCAGCATGGAACTGCCCGAGATCATGTTGGCGATCTCGGTCCTGGCCCGTCCGAAGGCGACTTTGCCGTCGGTGACGCTGCCGCCGCATCCCCGGCCGCCCCGCCACATTTCTCCGGCGAGCAGACAGTTCTGCGGTTCGAGCCCGGCGCTCTCAAGTCCGCTCCGGTCGGTGTCGGCGGCGGCCAGACGGACGTGTTCCGCCGCGGACATGCCCCGCAGGGTCCCGATCACCCGGCATCCGGCTCCGCCGACGCCCATGATTGTGAACTTCGAATTTTCCATAAGCCGGTTCAGATCCTGATGACTTTTTTGATGTTTTTAAGGGTGTTTTTGCTGGTTACCCACCAGCGGTTGAGGCCGTCCACGAGGGAGTCGAAAGGCTTGCGGGTCTCTTCATACTCGCCCAGAAAATGGGCGGCCAGCTTCAGTCCGCCCCAGACCGAGGTGAAGCGGGGGTCATCCAGCCCGGTGAGCACGCCGCCCACGTCGGCGGGGATCCGTCTGCGGCAGTCGAGATCGAAGACTTCGCGGAACAGCTCCTCGGAGCGGAAGAACGACGCCCTGCCTCCCGTCAGGACGCCGCCGGCATCCAGACTGTGGGGCGCGCCGGACTCCGCCAGCTGCGCCCTGATGATCTCGAAGATCTCGCGCAGACGCCAGTCGATCACCGTTTCGAAACTGGTCAGCGGGATCCGTCTGATGTGCCCGGTCGAACCGCGGAACTCGAGGAACTCCCGGTTCTCCTGCCGCATTTTGCCCAGCGTCCCGTCGGCGAGCATCCGGCGGCACAGATCGATGTTGAGATTCATGGCGACGGAAAGATCGTTGGCCACGTGCTCCATGCCCAGCTGAACGACGCCCGAGGCGCAGATGCCGCGGTCGTATTCGACCACGTACTCGGTGCACCCCGCGCCCAGATCCACCAGCAGCACGCCCTGTTCCCGTTCGCCGTCGGTCAGAACGGCGAAATCGTCGGCGAGCACGGAAAAGGTCACTTCGGTGTCCACGTCGCCGAACCCCGCGTCGGCCACGGCGCGGCGAAAGACGTCCAGACGGGCGGCGATGCCGTGCACCACGTGCACATGGGTCTCGAGACGCACCCCCCGCTGCTGCAGAGGATTGCTCACCCTGCGGCCGTCCACCTTGAAGAAAGTTTCCGAACAGTTGAGGATCTCGCGGTCCCCGGCCAGATTCAGCACCTGGGCGTTCTCCATGGCCTCGCGGCGCTCGCTTTCGGTGACGATCCGCTCCTCGTTGCGGATGGTGGCCGATCCCACCCCGGGCTGGGAGGATATGCCGCATCCGGTAACCAGCACATGCACCAGACGGCAGGCGCCGAGACAGCCTCCGGAAGAGGCGTCGGCTTCGTCGACGGCCTTCTCAAGCAGCGGCAGAAGCGCCGGATAATTGCAGATCTCGCCCTTGACCACGGTCCCGCCGCTGGGGACAAGTCCGCGGCCGACGACTTCGACCTGACCGTCGCCCGAGATCTCGCCCACAAGGACGCAGATCTTCGACGTTCCGATCTCCACCGAGCAGACGATATCGCGGTTTCTGAACATCACTCGCCCCTCCCCGCAGGTCCTTCACTCTCGTTCAGATAATTGAGCGCGGCGGCGATGCCCGCGCAGGAACTGATCTCGCGCTTCAGCGCGCTGCTGACGATGGCGCACGCCTCGCGGGGCTCCTTCCAGCAGAAGCGCGGCAGATATTTTTTGACGGGATCCGTGTAGAGATCCCCCACGGCCCAGGCCAGTGTGCCGAGAATGAGTTTTTCGGGATTGAGCATGTTGATGAGCATTCCCATGGCCTGAGCGTTGCGCAGGGCGATCTCGTCCCACAGAGCCAGCGCGTAGGGGTCATTGGCGCGGACGGCCTTTTCGAGGACGATCATATCCACCTTTTCGGGATCGCCCCCGGCCAGCCGCATGATCATGCTTTCGGGCTTGCCGGACAGCTCTTCGCGCATGCGCAGGGCGACGGCCCGGCCGCCGCAGTAGGCCTCGTAACAGCCCTCCTGACCGCAGCTGCACTTCCTTCCGCCGACCTGAACGCAGAGGTGGCCGATTTCGCCCGCGCTCAGCGCGGCTCCGCCGCGGATCAGCCGTCCGGAAGCGATGATGCCGCCGCCTATTCCGGTGCTCATGGTGAGATAGACCATGTTTTCACACCCTTTTCCCGCGCCGAAGAACCACTCGGCCAGCGCGGCGCTGTTGGCGTCGTTCTCGAAAGCGCCGGGAATTTTCAGCGCGTCCGACAGGTATTCCAGTATGGGCACGTTACGCCACAGGGGATTGTTGGGCGGGTCCAGCATGATCCCCCGTTTCGCGTCGGCGGGGAAAGGCGCGGAAATGCCGAAGGCGGCCACGTCCTCCATCCGCAGTCCCTGCTTCTCCACCATGCGCCGGGCTTCGGCGGCGATGCGGGGAAGGACCTCTTCGGGCCGGGTATTGACATTGGCCATCCGCCATCCGTCGAGGATGCGTCCGGAAGAGGTCCCGAGACCGATCCCCAGCTTCGTTCCGCCGACGTCGAATCCGAGCAGCACAAGATCTTTTTGCATTTTTATCCCTTTTTGAGAAATATGACACTTGTAGAATATAATACCCGAATTATATTTTATAAAGCGGGAAACGAATTTTTTTTCAAAATAGGAGGATGAACAGCCGTGAACATGTGCATACTGGCCGCCACGCCCGGGGTTTACTACGCATTCGAGAACAGCGACACCGTCGGAAAAGCCATCGTCATCGGTCTGCTGCTGGGATCGGTGCTGACGTGGAGCCTCATGATCGAGAAATCCATCCATCTGCACCGGGCGCAGAAGCTCTCGCTCAGGTTTCTCGCGCTCTTCAAGGCCAATGAAAAGAATCTCACCACTCCGGGCATGATCCGCGAGGGTCTGAACAATCCCGGTCCGCTGGCGACGATCTACTCCGCCGGCGTGGAGAAACTTCAGGATTTCTATCAGGCCGGCAGCCGCGAAATGTACTCGAGCGTCCACGGCGTGACGCCGTGCAAACTTTCGGACGCCCAGTACAACGCCATCGAGGCCGTGCTGGAGCGGGAAGTCTCCGCCCAGATCCGGGAACTTGAGACCAACGTGGGCACGCTGGCCACGCTGGTAAGTCTGAGCCCCTTCTGCGGCCTCTTCGGCACGGTATGGGGCGACATGATGGCCTTCAGCGGCATCGCCATCGCCGGTAAGCCGGACTTCACCGCTCTGGCTCCCGGCGTCGCCGGCGCTCTGCTCACCACCGTGGCCGGTCTCGTGGTCGCCATTCCCTCCCTCGTGGGCTACAACTTCATCAACGGAGCCATCCGCGACCTCACGGTCTCGATGGACAACTTCACCGAGGAATTCATGGTCCGGGTCAAACTGGAACAGCTGGAGTTCGACGCGGACCGGCAGGAGCAGAACTGAATGAGCAGAAGAAAACGCAGACGCGCCGCCATGGCGGCCATCGACCAGATCAACGTCACCCCCCTGCTGGACCTGACGTTCATTCTGCTCATCGTCTTCATGATCAGCATGCCCCTCATGGAGTACGGCACCAAGATCGATCCGCCTGAAATGAACAGCGACCAGCTGCCCCTCGACAACGTCAAAAGCGTGAGCATCACCGCTTCAGGGACCATCATGCTGGGCAAGGAACCCGTCACCCGGGAACAGCTCGTCGAAAAACTCAGGACCCTGAAACTGGCCGAACCCAAAACCGAACTCCTGCTGCGGGCCGACGGATCCCGCAAATACGACGACGTCATCAGCCTCATGGCGCTTATCCGCTCCGCCGGATTCGCCGATGTGGTCCTCGTCACTCAGGCGGAGGCGAAATGACCACGGTCCTTTCACAGACGGCTCTGCGCCTCGAACAGGAGAGAGGAGAGAACACCGCCCGGTACTGGAAGATCTGCGCGGGCGTCTTTCTCATCCACACGCTCGTGCTGGGAGTCCCGCTGCTGTGGGCCGCGCTTGACGCCTTCTTCCGTCCGCCCAAAGTCAACGCCTTCCGGGTCAAGATCGGCCCCAAGGAGCTTTCGCACGCGCCGCAGGTCGGACCGCCCGAACGCACCCGTCCCGGCGGCGCGCCCGCGCCCGCCGAACCCAAAGTCGTTATTCCCAAACCGAAGCCCAGGCCGAAGGCCAGGCCCAAAAAGCTGCCGAAGGAACCCAAAGTCACCGTTCCGAAAGCCAGGCCCCGGCCCCGGCCGAACATCAGGGAGCCCAAAGTCGTCGTGCCCCGGCAGACTGCGAAAACCTCCGCCGCCAGGACAAAGCCCCCCCGCGACGCCCGGCCCAAAAAGCAGGACGACGGCATCTACCATCCTCCGCAGGGCCGGAACGACATCGCCATCGGCGGACGCAACTTCAACGCCAACGTGCCCATCGGCACGCGGAACAGAGGGCAGGAAAAGGGCAAGGAGGATCACCGCACGCCCGGCGGCGGTCTCACCGAAGAGATGGAGACCTACAACCGCAAGGCAGGGATGTATCTCAAAAATGTCTGGATGCAGCCGCCGAGATTCCTTCTCGGCAATCAGCTGCCCGCCGTGACCATCGAACTTGAGATCGCTCCCGACGGCAGAGTCACCGGCAAACGCATTTTGAAGACCAGCGGCATCGCGGCCATGGACGACTCGGCGAAAAGTCTGCTGCGTCAGCTCGACAGAATGCCCGCCCCGCCCAAAGCCGCGGTGGTCCAGTTCATTCTCCAGACCGACGACTGATGCGCTCGAGATAATGCCGGGGCGTGCCCGGCACGTTGTAGGCGATGTGTTCGCCGATCCCCGCGACGGAGCGCTCCAGCGCGATGCGGATGGAACGGGCGTTTTCGTCCAGATCGGGCTTGCCGTCGTACAGCTGGTAATCGCCGCGGTGCTCCACCTCTCCCACGTTGGGCATGATGACGTTGGCCCCCGCCAGAAGTCCCAGTTCGCGGCCGTCCGCGGGACGCAGGGTCTGCAGAGCCGTGGTCGAGGCGATGTTCACGTCGCGCAGGACAAGCCGGGTGACGGCGATCATGTTCAGCGCCAGTCGGAAGCGGCGGGCGGCCTTGTCAGGCGTTTCCGGCGTGTCGTCGTGCAGCGGCGCATCGTGCTGGGGAAGCCACGGTCCCATGCCGATCATATCCGCGTCGATGTCGCGGAAAAACGCGATGTCCGCGGCCAGATCCGGCGGTGTTTGGCCGGGCAGTCCGATCATGACTCCGGTGCCCACCTGAAATCCCGCCGTGCGCAGATCTTTCAGCGCTTTCAGGCGTTCGTCGAAGACGCTGTCCGCCGGATGGATGCGCTCGAAAAGAGCCCGGCTGAAGCTTTCGATGCGCAGCAGATAACGGTCCGCCCCGGCCCTGCGCCACCTTTCATACACAGCGAGAGACTGTTCCCCGCACGAAAGCGTGATGCCGAGGGCGGGAAAAGCCGCCTTTATCCGGCCGACCGCCCGTTCGATCAGACCGACGGCGCGGGCATCGCCGCGCTCGCCCCCCTGCAGGACCACGGAGCCGTATCCGTACTCGGAAGCCAGTTGCGCGGCGGCGAGGATCTCGTCGATGGTCAGCTCGAACCTCCGGATGCGCCCGTTGCCCCTCCGGATGCCGCAGTACAGGTAGTTTTTGGCGCAGATGTTGGAGTATTCTATCAGTCCGCGCAGATAGACGGCGTTGCCCACATGCCGAAGTTTGACCCGGTAGGCGGCCTCGTAAAGCGCCCGGCAGGCGGGACCGTCCTCAAGGGAGATCAGAGTGGCCGTTTCCTCCGGCGAAAGCCTTTCCCCGGCTTCGGCGCGGGCGAGGATGTCCGTCATTTGCCCAGTTCCCGGCGCAGACGTCCGACGATCCCGGCGAAGTAATCCAGCGCGTCCCCGACCGGCTCGGGCGTGGCAAGATCGACGCCCGCGTCACGCATGATGTCGAGCACGTCCTTTGAGTCCCCCGCCCGGAGAAAGCCGAAGTAGGCTTCGCGTCCGGCCGCGTCGCCGCTGCGCAGACCGGCGGCGAGTTTCAGCGCCGCCGACATGCCCGTGGCGTACTTGTAGACGTAGAAATCGTAATAGAAGTGCGGGATCCTCGCCCACTCCAGACTGATGAGGGGATCGGGCTCCACCTCGGGACCGTAATAGAGTTTGTTGAGTTCGAAATAGCGCTCCGAAAGCCAGTCCGCCGACAGGGGCGTGCCCTTTTCGGAAGCCTCGTGCATATCCAGTTCGAACTCGGAAAACATGGTCTGGCGGTAGATGGTCCCGCGGATCTCGTCGGCCAGATGTCCCAGCAGGAAGGCGCGGAACCCGGGATCGGAGGCGTTTTCGAGCAGATACTCGAAAAGCAGGATCTCGTTCGTGGTGCTGGCCACCTCGGCCACGAAGATCTCGTAGTCGGCATAGTGGTACTCCTGAGAAGAGTTGCTGTAAAAACTGTGCATGGAGTGCCCCAGTTCATGAGCCAGCGTGAATACGTCGTTGAGGGTCGAATCGTAGTTGAGCAGCACGTAGGGGTAGCTGTCGTAACAGCCGCCGGAGTAGGCCCCCGAACGTTTCCCCTTGCGCGCCGGAACGTCGATCCAGCGCTGGGTGAAGGCCAGAGAAAGTTTCTGCGCGTAATCCTCTCCCAGCGGAGCCAGAGCCGCCTTGACCAGACGCTCGGCCTCGGCGAAGGAATACTCCCTGCGGCAGGCAGGAAGAAGCGGATTGTACATGTCGTACATATCCAGTTTGTCCAGCCCCATCACCTCGCGGCGGAGCTTCATGTAATCGTAGAAGGGCCCGAATCCCCCGTGCACGGCGGAAATGAGGTTTCTGTAGACCTGTTCCGGCACGTTGTCGCCCGAAAGCGCCGCGGCCAGAGACGAATCGTAGTGCCGGATCCGCGCCTGCGCCGCGTGCCGTTTGACCGTGGCGTCGAGGGTGGAGGCGAAAGTGTTGCGCAGTTTGCCGTAACACTTGTAGAGCCTGCGGAAAGCCCGTTTCCGGGTGGCGCGGTCGCCGCTTTCGAGGAAACGCCGAAAGTTTCCGTGGGTCAGGACGACGCTTCTGCCTTTTTCGTCCTTCACCCTGCCGAAATCCAGATCGGCGTCGTTGAGCATTTCAAAGGTCCTGTCCGGCGCGCCCATGACGTCCGAGAGCGAACCGAGAAGGCGCTCCTCGGGTTCCGACAGGGTATGGGGCCTCTCGCGCAGCAGTTCTTCGAGACTGCGGCGGTAGAAAGCCAGTTCGGGCGAGGCCAGAAACGCGTTCATCCGTTCCTCGGGGATCGCCATGATCTCCGGATCAAACCACGTTTCGAGGGGGGCCAGTTCGGCGAATCTGCTCTGCACCCGGTCCACCCGCGCCCGGTTGGCGTTGTCGGCAGTGTTTTCGTCGCTCCTGAGATGGGCGTAACTGTAGACCTTTTCGGACAGCCGGTCGAAGGCGTCGCTCGCTTCGATCGCCTGCCGGAGAACGGCGGGCGATTCGCCCAGACGCCCCCGGAAGGAAGCGAACTTTTCGGCAAGGCCCGGTATGCGTTCGAAGTCGCGCTCCCACGCTTCCGCGTCCGGATAAAGCGCTTCGAGATCCCACGTCATTTGAGATGTATCCATGGCTGTTTCTTCTCCTCTCACAGCGATTTCCAAAAAAAGGGAGGCGCGGACCGGAGGGCCTACTCCATCCCGGCGATCTTTTTCGCCGCCCGCACGGTGGCCATGGCGTCCGAAGCGTAGATGGCGCCGATCTCGGCGGCGTAACCGGCGTCGACCGCGGCGCCGCCGACGATGACCGGCAGAGAGATCCCGCGTTCCCTGAGCAGACAAACCACCTCGCGCATGCGGGGCATGGTGGTGGTCATGAGCGCCGAAAGCCCGATGCAGAAGGCCTTTTCGCGCACGGCGGTGTCGACGATCTTTTCGGCGGGCACGTCCTTGCCCAGATCGATCACCTGAAAACCGTGATTGCCCAGCAGCATGTTCACGATGTTCTTGCCGATGTCGTGAATATCGCCCTGCACCGTGGCGAGGACGAAGACGGGACCGTTCCGAGTCCCGGCGGAGCGCTTCTTCAGTTCAGGCTCCAGCAGCGCCATGGCCGAACGCATGGCTTCGGCGCTGCGCATCAGCTGGGGCAGAAAATACTCCTTGCGCTCGAAGCGGTTCCCGACCTCGGTCAGGGCCGGGATGAGGATGTCGTTGACCAGCCCCGCCGCCGCACATCCCGCGTCAAGAGCCGCCTTTACCGCCTGCGGCACGGCCTCGGGCATGCTGTCGATGACGGCGTTTGCCAAAGCCTCTTCGGGCGTAAAAACTTTCTTCTCTTCCGGCTTTGCCGCGGTCTTCGGCACGTCGGCATGGCGGGAGATATATTTTTTCAACCCGGGATCCAGCGCCCGGAGAGCATCGGAGCCCTCGATGGTCTCGACGATGCCGGGCGCGCCGGGATTGGCGATGGCGCTGGAAAGCCCGCGGCCGCAGGCAAGTCCGAGGAACGTCCGGTTCAGCACGGCCCGGTCGGGCAGGCCGAAACTCACATTCGAAAGCCCGCAGGTCGTTCCGATGCCCAGAGTCCGGGAGCAGTATTCCACGAAATCCAGCGCCTCGAGGGCGGCCTGCGCATTCGTGCTGATCGTCATGATGAGAGCATCGGCCACGCAGTCGGCGGGGCCGTAACCGTATTTCGCCACCTCGCCCAGCAGACGCTCCAGAAGCGCGATCCGTTCGGCGCACGTTTCGGGAATGCCCGCGTCGGAGAGCGGCAGCAGGATGGGCATGGCGCCGTACTTCGCCGCCGCGGGAAGTATTTTTTCAAGCCGTTCCCGTTCGGCGCTGACGGAGTTCAGCAGCGCCCGGCCGGGATAAAACTTGAGAGCCTCCGCCACCGCCTCGGGCAAAGTGGAGTCGATCGAAAGCGGCAGCGGAGCGGTCTTCACCACTTCCGCAACGGCCTTGCGCAGGACGGCGCGCTGGTCGATGCCGCCCACGCCCACGTTGACGTCCAGCAGCGCCGCGCCCGCGGAAGCCTGTTCCGCGGCGAATCGGCGCACAAGATCGAAGGAACCGGCGCGCAGTTCGGCCTGCAGGGCCTTCTTGCCAGTGGGATTGATGCGCTCGCCGATGAGAACGAAGGGCGCCCGGGCTCCGATGACCCGGTAACGGCTGGAAGAGGCGACGACCCCGCGCACGGTCTGCCGGACGGCGGGCGGCGCGTATTTTTTGAGTTCTTCGTTCAGCCGGGCAATGTGTTCGGGAGAAGTCCCGCAGCAGCCGCCGACGATACCCGCGCCCGCCTCGACCAGCCGGGCGGCGGACCGCCCGAACTCCTCGGGCCCCTGCGGAAAGACCGTTCTGTCGCCGACGAGCCGGGGCATGCCCGCATTGGGTTTGGCGACCAGCGGGATCGCGGCATAGGGTTTCATGGCGGAGATGACCTCGGCCATTTCCTCCGGTCCCGTGGAGCAGTTGCATCCGAAGGCCGCGGCCCCCAGGCCCTGAAACGTGACCAGAGCCGACACGGGATCCGTTCCCGTCAGGGTGCGGCCGCCCTTCTCGAAGGTCATGGTGACGATGACGGCGATCCCGGGGGCAGCCTCCTGAACGCCGATGAAGGCCGCGCGGGCCTCCTGCAGATCCATCATGGTCTCGATGGCGAAACCGTCCACGCCGCCCGCAAGAAGCGCTTCGGCCTGAGCGCGGTAAGCCGCCACGGCCTCATCGAAGGAGAACGGACCGTTGGGTTCCACAAGACGCCCGGTGGGAGCCAGATCGCCGAAGATCAGCTTGCCGGGACAGGCCTTTTTGGCAAGTTCGGCAAGGCTCCTGTTCAGCGGTCTCAGTTCCTTTTCA
>JAFTDL010000035.1 GCA_017454215.1 Lentisphaeria bacterium
CGGTCCCTTCCAGAGAGACGGTGAAGCCGTCCACGGTGAGGAAAGTGATGGCGTCGGAGCCGCTGAACTCATGCCGCTGGCTCTGGGTGTTGACGATGGTGACGCTGTAGATGAAGGGGTTGATGCGGTGGGTCCCCTCTTTGAGCACGTCCGAAACGACGCCCTTGCGGTCCCGGGTGACGAGGAACCCCGCGTCGCGGGTGAAATCGTTCTTCACGCCCGAAAACACGTCCTTTCCGGTGAGATTGGTGACGACGCCCACGTTGCCGGGCATGATCTTGATGTCGTCGAAGAGCTTCACCTCGCAGGCGTAGGGATTGATGCGGTGGCGTCCCGTTCCGAGGACCTCGCGGACCACGCCGCGGCTTTCGGCGTCGGCGGCAATGATGCTGCCGTCAGGAGAATTTTTGCCGAACTTGCGCACCAGAACGGCGAACTTGCCCGCGGGCACATCGACCACGGGATGGATCTCCCAGTCCCACACGTAAGGATTGCGGAAGTACCGGCCTTCACCCAGAACTTCCAGCTGAATACCCTTCTGCCCCGGTTTGACCGCGATGATCTCCCCCGCAGGCAGCGGCGTCCCGGTCTTGCGGATCAGAACGGCGATCTGTCCGTTGCCCGGCTCGATCCGGCATCCGAACCACACGACCAGCGCAACGACCGCCGCCGCAATGATGACGCCGTAAAAAATAAAGATGTTTTTCATGGATCTTTCCTCCCTGTCCGAAAAATAGCATGCGTTTCGCGCAAAATCAAGCGTTTTTGCGTTTGCGCGGTGGAAAAATCGCGTTTGCGTGATTATATTACCCCCCGAAGATATTTTCACCTGTGATTTTTCGGAGAAGAGAGCCATGGCAAGAAACCGGGACCGCCGCCTGTACGTCGTCGATTATCTGATAACCCCCGATCAGCGCATCGACAACGCGGGAGTCCTCTGCGAGGGCAGCCGCATTCTGGCCGTGGGCGGACTCTCGGGCTTCTCCATCGAGGACGAACTGCTCGTCAAGCGCTTCAGCGGCGCCTACATGACCCCGGGCTTCATCGACACCCACATCCACGGCGCGGGCGGATTCGACAGTTCCCGCGCCGCCTCCTCGCCCCGGACCATGGCCGACATGAGCCGCATCCTCGGCGAACGCGGCGTCACCGGATTCTTCCCCACCGTGGTCGCCGACGATCCGGAAACCATGCTCCGCAACCTCAGCGATCTGGCCTCCGCCATGCGCGGACCGATGCCCGGCGCGGAGGCTCTGGCCATCCACATCGAAGGCCCCTTCCTCAATCCCGCCAAGTGCGGCGCCCAGACCGTGGAGTACCTGCGCCCCGTCGATACGGGATTCGCTTCCGAACTTGTCGCCGCGGGCGAGGGTCTGGTCAAATCCATGACCTTCGCCCCCGAACTCAAGGACTCCGTGAAACTCATCGAACTTCTGTGCGAAGCGGGCGTCACCCCCTCCATGGGCCACAGCATCGCCGACGAACGCAGGACCATGCGCGCCATCGACGCCGGAGCCAACCACTGCACCCACCTTTTCAACGGCATGCAGCCTCTGCACCAGCGCGATATGGGACTGGCCAGCGTCGTCCTCACCGACAACCGGGTCACCGCCGAACTCATCATCGACGGCCGACACGTGCATCCCCGCATGGTGGACCTGGCCTGCCGCTGCAAGCGGGCCGACCGCATCGTCGGCATCAGCGACGGCACCATGGCCTTCGGCATGCCCAACGGCACCTATCACATCGGTCCGTCGAGCATCGTCGTCCACGGCGGCTACTCGCAGTCCAACGGCAAACTGGCCGGCACCACCACCATGCTGGACGCCGGCTGGCACAGCCTCATGAGCAGCGGACACCTCTCCGAGACCCGCTCCGCCCTGGCCGTGAGCAAGACCCCCGCCGAGTGCTTCGGGTTTCACGACCGCGGCGTCCTCCAGCCCGGCATGCGCGCCGATCTGGCCGTCTTCGAACGCGAAACCAACCGCGTCCTCATGACCGTGCGCCGCGGCGAGATCATTTACGACGCGGGAGCCGAAGCGGAAAATGCGTGAAGATTATCAGCTCCTCGACAGCGGAAATCTGTGCAAACTCGAACAGGCCGGACCCTACCGCCTCGTGCGCCCCGCCCTCAACGCCTTCTGGAACCCCCGTCTGCCCCAGTCCGAATGGCAGGCCGCCGACGCCGTATTCACCCGGAAAAGCGACGGCTCCGGCGCTTGGAAAATGCGCTCGCCCCTCCCCCCCGACTGGCAGGTGAGATGGGGCGGATTCACCCTCAAAGTCAAACCCACCGGCTTCGGCCATCTGGGCGTCTTCGCCGAACAGAGTCAAAATTGGGACTTCTTCCGGACCCGCCTCGACGCCTCCTGCCGCGCCCTCAACCTTTTCGGCTACTCCGGCGTCGGCAGCATGGCCATGGCCCGCGCGGGAGCCAAAGTCTGCCACCTCGACGCCTCCCAGGGCATGATCGACTGGGGAAGGGAAAATCTCAAACTCAACCCCGACGTCCCCGACGCCATCCGCTGGATCGCCGACGATGTGAAGAAATTCGTCAAACGCGAACTGCGGCGGCAGAACTCCTACGATTTGATCGCCCTCGATCCCCCCACCTTCGGACGGGGAACGAAGGGCGAAGTGTGGAAGATCGAGACCGACCTTGCCGCCCTCCTCGCGGACTGCGCTCAGCTCCGCCGCCCCGGACGCCCCTTCACGCTGGTCCTCAGCTGCCACTCCCCCGGATTCTCCGTCAACGTCCTGCGCCGCGTCACCGAAAGCGTCTTCGGTACAAATGCCGGGTTCGAGGGCTTCGAAATGCGCATCCCCGAATCCGGCGGCCCTTCCCTCCCCTCCGGCATCTGTCTGCGCATGACCCTCGCCTGAGCGAACGTTACGCGGGGGCGCTGTTCCCGATAAAGGTCGGTGGTTCCGGGGGGAAGAGAAAAC
>JAFTDL010000356.1 GCA_017454215.1 Lentisphaeria bacterium
CGCTGGGCCGCACGCTGGAGGCCTCCGACATGCTCCCGGCGAGAAAGGACTTCATCATATGAAAAAGATCCTCGTCATGGGCGGCGGTGAATTTCATGACTACACCGGCTGCTGCGAAGTCATGGCCCGCCAGCTCCGCGCCCTGCCCGGTCATGAAGTGGAAGTCGCCGTCAACGACCTCGACAGACTGCGCCGGGGCGCGATAGACAATTACGACGCCGTCGTTTTCTACTGGACCAAAGATCACCTGACCGCGGAGCAGAAACAGGGACTGCTGTCATGGTGCGCCGAGAAGGGCCGGTTCATCGGCGTCCACTGCGCCGCCACCGCCTTCCGCGACTGCCCCGAGTACGAAGCCATGCTGGGGGGCCGCTTCCGCAAGCACCCGCCCTACCGGGAGTATTTCGTCACGGTGGACATGAAACACCCGGCGATGAAGTATTTCGAAAACGTCACGCCGCCGGAGGAGTGGAAGAACTGGGCCGTTCACGAGTGCAAAGTCACCGACGAGCAGTTTCTCACCCGCTATGACACAAGAGTCAATGTTGCGGCGCACGCCGCCTTCAACGGCCGCCTCTGGCCCGTGGTCTGGACCAAAAGCTGGGGCGCGGGCAAGGTCTGTTATCTGGCTCTGGGACACGACGTCAAAGCCTGCGACAACGACTTTTTCAGACACCTCCTGTACGCGGGGATCGCGTGGGTGGAGTCGGACGAGCCCGAACCCGTTGACGATTCGCCGTTCATCTTCTGAGAGGAAAGACAAAATGTACAAGATCCACGCCGGGGACGACCCCGTATTGAATTTCGCCGCGGACGAACTTGCCGGATACTCGCGGAATGCTTTTCAGAAGACCGCCCGCAGAGAGGACGCCGACGTTCTGCTCGTCGATGAAAAAACCGACAGATGGCTGGACTCCTTCGCCCTGAAAAGCCGGGAGGGGAAACTGTACATAACCGGGTCCAATCCCCGCAGTGTGCTGTTCGGCGTTTACGAATACCTCAAACGGCACGGTTTCGCTTTTCTCTATCCGGGGAAAGAGGGAGAGATCGTTCCCGAAGATCCGCAGTTCCGGATCGACGGTTTCGACATTTCCGAAACCGCCGACCGGACCTTCCGGGGCCTGGCGGCGGCGCCCGATCCCGATGATCTGCAGGAGGGATACGATCTGCTGCGCTTCATGGCCCAGAACAAATACAACCTCTTTTTCATGGAGGGCTATGACGTGGACCGTCCCGGCGACGAATACTCCGTGATCGACGGGGTCCACCCCCTCCAGCACGTGGAGTACATGCTCAAAGACAGGACGTGGGAGGAACGCAAGGCCGTCGCCCTCAAAAAACAGACCATGATCTCCGAGGCGCGCAAGTACGGTCTGCTGATCGAACGGGGCGGCCACGGCTGGAATTACGGCGTTCCCGAGCACTACGGCAGGACTCACGGCCTCACACCCGAACAGGCCCGCGCCGAACTGAAGGCCAAAGGCAGGATCAACAAACAGGCCGAAGTCGCGGTCTCCACCTGGTTCCAGATCTGCCTCGCCAAAGAGGAAGTCCGCGCGATCTATGCCGACCACATCATGGCTTATCTCAAAAAGCACCGCGGCGAGCTGGACATCGCCGCCATCTGGCTGGGCGACGGCTACGACAACAAATGCATGTGCGAAGAGTGCATCAAACACCCCTTCAGCGACCTGTATCTGGATATTTTCCGCCGGGTCGCGCTCCGGGCGCGGAAGGAACTGCCGGAGATCAGGCTCGAGTGCATCATGTACTTCGAAACGCTGGAGCCCCCCACCCGCAACTGGCTGGAAGGGCTGGACAACGTCATCCTCAACCTCGCGGTCTGGCGGCACTGCTATTTCCACAAACTGGACGACCCCGCCTGCCGTCTGCCGGGGTGGATCCCCGACTACCGGCACAACGCCTCCCACGACCAAGCCCGCGACAAACGCATCATCAACTACGACCATTATCTGGCCTACGAGGGCTGGCGCAAGGTCGTCGGAAACGACTTGAAGTGTCTCATCTTCAATTACATCACCCTCGGGCGGGCTCCGGACCGGCATTTCCTGAGCTATGACTTGAAGCCCCTGACCGATCACTTCGACGACTACGACCGTCTCAACTTCGACGGCATGGTGGACTGTCAGGTCTTCTGCACCTGGGACAAACCGGCCGATCTGCAGCTGTACGGCGCAGCGCGGGTGCTGTGGAACAAACACGACAACGATCCGGAAAAGATCAGAAAAGAACTGTTCGATCTGCTTTTCGGGCCGAAAAGTCCGGCGGTGACCGCCTACTGCGGCCGCATGAGCCGTCTGCTGCTGGACTGCGGTCCCTGCCACGAGTCCCTCGACCGGACTCCCGAAAAGGCCCGGCGTCTCGCCGACGGCCTGAAAGTCCTCGAAGAGGAACTGGACCGCATGGGAACGCTGCCGCATCACCGCGAAGTCTATTTCCGCGAATCGCTTGATTCTCTCCGCAAGACCGCCCTCGCGTGCGCGAAGTGACTTTTCCGCACGCCGGCGCGCCCGGGACCGGACGCGCCTACACCTCGTTCCGGTACTTGCGGAACCAGTTCCAGAAGGCGGAGGGGGAAGAGAATCCCAGTTCGTAGGCCATTTCCTTCCGGCGGGTCCCCCGTTTCAGGGCGCTGCGGATGTATTCCAGCCGCACCCGGGCGATGTATTCCCCCACGGTCAGCCCCGTTTCGTCGCGGAATTTATGGGCCAGATACCCCCGGGTATAGCCCGAGATCGCCGCCAGATGCTCAAGAGAACACTCGC
>JAFTDL010000357.1 GCA_017454215.1 Lentisphaeria bacterium
GCAAGGGCGATGCCCGCGCCATGGAACGGATCGGCTATCTTTATGAAAACGGTCTCGGGGTCAAGAAAAGCTTCCCCATCGCCATTGCCAAATATGAGAAAGCCGCCGAGCACGGCAATTCCGCCGCGATGATCGCGCTCGGGAGGATGCTGGAAAATGGCATCGGCATGACGGCCGATCTTGCGAAAGCCGCCGCATGGTACCGTTCCGCGGTCGCGAACGACAGCGCCGTCGCGCAGCGTAAGCTCGCGGAGTTCCTGTTCTTGGGAAAAGGTATGGAGAAAGACTGGCCGGAAGCCCTCCGGCTGGCCCGGCTGGCTTCCAACCAGGGAGACGCGGATGCGGTCGCGCTGCTGGGACGGGCCTACGAGGAAGGCTGGGGCGTCGAGCCCGACGGCGAGAAGGCGAAGGAGCTGTACCAAAAGGCCGCGGACAAGGGCAGCGCACTCGGCAAGTCCTGTCTTGCGAACCTCGAAGCGGAAGCGCAGTACCGCAATGGTTTGAAAGCTATGGAGGGAAACGGCACGGTGCAGGATTTCGCCGCGGCGAAGGTCTGGTTCGAAAAGGCGGCGGCGCAAGGCAGCATCGGGGCCATGGAAGAACTGGGTTTCCTGTGCGAACGCGGGCTGGGAGGCGACGTCGATATCCCCAGGGCGAAGGAGTGGTATGAAAAGGCGGCGGCGCAGGGGAATGCCGCCGCCATGGTCGGTCTCGGCAAGATGTATTTCCGCGGGTACGACGGCATTGCGCAGGATTACCCCCAGTCCCTGATCTGGTTCAAGAAGGCCGCGGCGATCTGGCGCACGGCGCCCGAGGAAAGCCGCTGGAAGGTGATCTACCTCTTTTTCTATCTCGGCCGGATCTATACCGAGGGCCTGGGGGGCGAAAAGAACGTCATGACGGGATTGCGCGCCTTCCTGACGGGCGCGAACAACGGGAATATCTGCTGTGCGCACCGACTTGCGGTAAGCTATGAGATAGGAAAGTTCACGAGCAAGTCGCCGGACGACTCAAAACGTTGGTACAATGTGTGCGCTCGTGCCGAAAATAGTGTCGGATATGCGGACGACATGGCCATGCGTACGATAAGCCTTCTGTATTTGTATGGCGATGGTGTGGAAAAAGATTTGGAAGTTTCTCGCGATTGGGCCCGAAAAGCGGCGGCGCTCGGAAACGTGCAATGCCTGAGCGAGTTGGGAAACGCATATCTCACCGGTTCCGGCGTGCCGAAAAATGAGCCGGAAGGGCTCTCTTTGCTGGAGGCCGCAGCCTGCCGCGGTTACTATTATGCACAGAAGACTCTGGGTATCCTGTATTACAACGGGAAAAAAGTCTCAATGGATCATACGAAGGCACTGTATTGGCTTGAAAAGGCGGCGGCCCTCGGCAGCGGAGAAGCCATGGAAATGCTGTCCAGGATGTATCGGAACGGAGAAGGTGTCGAAAAAAGCGAGGCAGAGGCGTTGCAGTGGTTAAAAAAATCTGCGGAGAACGATTATCCGTTCAGCTATGCTGCATTAGGATGGTGCTATGAAACGGGCGAACTTGGTTGTGAAGTCAATTTGGATCGCGCCATAGAACTCTACAAAAAGGCGGCGGAAAACAGGAGCATGCGTGGACGATATGAATTGGGACGCTGCTATCTGAAGGGGATCGGCGTGGATCGCAACCGGGAAGAAGCGTTCAAATTGCTGGGAAACGCCGTGGCGGCCGGTACGGATGAGCTGAAATATTACCAGAAGGCGACATCGCTGGTTGCGGATATGTTTTTTGAGAATGGAGATTTCAAAACGAATGAAAGTCAGTTCAATCTGCTGGATCCAGAACTGAATCAGAAGGTTTTGTATCGTTTGCACTGGCGGTTCCGTTCCGGAGATGGAGTCCCCAAAAACATTGGAAAGGCGGTGCTTTGCCTTACTGCCGCCGCCGAACATGGCAATAAAAACGCCCAAAATTCTTTGGGATGGATGTACTATAAAGGGGAAAATATTGAACGAAATGCGAAACGCGCATACGAATGGACGATGAAAGCCGTTCAAAACGGTAATCCGAATGGCATGGAAACGCTGTTCCGCATGTATCGAGACGGGGATGGCGTTACGCAAAACCATGTCGAAGCTTTGAAGTGGCTTGAGGTCGTAACTCGAAATCCAGATGAACAAGGGGTCGCATCATCGGAACTTGGGGAATGCTATGAGTATGGTCTGCTGGGATTGACCAGGGACGAAAGAAAGGCATTCGCGCTGTATTACAAATCATCACAGAAAAGCAAATGCCCCGGCAAATACAACCGGGGGCGCTGCCATCTGTACGGCATCGGGACGCCGGTGGATATCCCGCGGGCGATCGAATGGCTGACCAAGGCCGCCGAAAAAGAAGACAGCGATGATCACAAATACGATCTGCTGGCAATGAAACTGCTGATCGATCTTTACACGGAGGGCCGAGTGGTCGAAAAGGACGATGCAAAAGCCCGAGAGTGGCAGACCAAGCTTGACGAATTGAAGAAGAAACGCACAGAGGAGATCCCCGGCTATGTCTCTCCCGTTTGATATCGGCTCCGTCTTCCACGGATTTCATATCGACTCCGTCGCGGACGTCCCGGACGCCGGCGGCCGGCTGTGGCGGATGACGTATGAGAAGAACGGCGCCGAACTGGTGTGGCTCGACCGCGCCGACGAGGTGAAAACGTTCGTCATCGCATTCAAGACCTTGCCGGAGGATGACACGGGCGTCGCCCACATCCTCGAGCATTCCGTTCTGGCGGGGTCGGAGAAGTATCCGGTGAAGAGCCCGTTCGACGAGATGCGCAAGAGCTCGGTGTGCGTGTTCATGAACGCGATGACGTCGCGCGACGCGACCTACTATCCTTTTTCGACGCGGAACGACACCGATCTCCTGAATCTTGCGGACGTCTATCTGGATGCGGTTTTCCATCCGCTCGTCCTGAAGGACCCCATGGCATTCCGTCAGGAGGGGTGGCATCACGAACTTTCCGACGATCAGCGCGAGCTTTCGGTCAACGGCGTCGTCTTCAACGAGATGAAGGGGGTGTTCGCTTCGCCGGACAACCGTGCGTACCGGGACGTGATGAGCGCGCTTTATCCGGACATCGTCTACGGGCATGATTCCGGCGGCCGCCCCGAGAAGATCCCGGAACTGACATACGAGGACTTCCGGGATTTCCACCGGCGGTTCTATCACCCGTCCAATGCGCGGGTCTTTCTTGACGGCAGCGTGAAGATCGCCGAGGTGCTCGAGAAGCTGGATGCGTTCCTTTCGCCGTACGAACGGCAGGAGGTCCGGGCGGAGATCGGTCTGCAGGCGCCGGTGGAGATCTGCCGGCGGATCCCCTATGCTTCGGCGGCGGTGGAAAACAAGGCGATCCTGGCGCTCGGGTGGTCGGTCGGGACGATGCGCGATCCATCGTATTCCCATGCCGTGGATGTGCTGGCCGATTATCTTTGCGGATCGAATGAGGCTCCGCTCAAAAAGGCCCTGCTCGAGCAGCGGGTCTGCAAAGACGCCGCGATGGGCTGTTACGACTACCGGCAGATCCCGCTTTTCCTGATCCTGAAGGATACGTCGGAAGAAAACTTCGGGGCGATCCGCAAGGTCGTGCATGAAACGCTCGAACAGATCTGCCGCGACGGGATCGACCTCCCGCGGGTTTTGTCTCTCATTGACCGGGACGAGTTTGCCGAGCGCGAGATGAATTCGCGCCGTCCGAAAGGTCTTGCCTACTTCTCCCGTGCCGTTCGGCTGTGGCTTTACGGCGGCGAGCCGTCGGCCGCGCTGGACACGACCGGGATATACGGACAACTGCGTTCGGGGGCGGAGAGCGGACTTTTCGAGCGGATCATCCGGGAACGGATCCTTGAAAACCGGCATCGCGCTGAGATCGGCTTCCTGCCGGATCCGACGCTTGCCGAGCGGAAGGCCGCCGAAGACCGGGCAGTGCTGGAGTCCCTGCGGCGGAAACTCACTCCCGATGAATTGCGTACGATCGCCGGGAACGTTTCGGCGCTGAAGGCCTGGCAGGGCAGGGACGATCCCGCGGAGGACATCGCCGGGATCCCCCGGATCGCCAGCCGGGATCTGCCTCCCTGCGGATCGCCCGCGGAAGGGACCGTGAAGACATCCGGCGGCGTGACGCGCATCGTGTCCCGACCGACGGCGGCCGGGGTTTTTTATCTCGAACTCTATTTCCCCGTCAACGATCTCCCGGCCGATGATCTTGTCAGGCTGCCGCTTTTTGCGCGGCTTTTGGGCAAGCTCGGGACCGCTCGCCATTCCGCATTTGAGCTGCAGACGCTCATAGCGGCAAACATCGGGCGGGTCTCCTGCTCGACGGCTTCCGCGAAGCGGGGGCGGTACTTCAAGGTTTCCGTCGCCGCACTTGCCGCCAAGGCCGCGGCGGCGCTGGAGCTGGTGAAGGAAGTGCTTTGGGAAACGCAGTTCGATGATGCCGGAGAGATCGAAAAGATCCTCCGTCAGAAGCAGATCGCCGCGGAACGCGAGGCGGCGAACGACGGACGGGTTCTGGCCTTGCGTGCAGCGCGGCGCGCGCTTGCCGAACGATGGGCGGCGGCCGACATCCTCTACGGCGAACGACAACTGCGCTGGCTGCAGGAGCAAAAGACCGATGACGATCTGATCTCCTGGTGCCGGAACATGCCGGCCCGCCTGTTGAAACGGGACGGTCTGATCATCTCCCATACGGACAATCTTCCGGAAGGGCTTCTCGACTTGATGCTGGCGGGACTCGATCCCGGGAAACGGGGTCCTGCGGTGCATATCCCGATGACGGGCGATCGTCCATGTGCTTTTTCGATCGACGGGGACACGGGATTTTCCGCATGGGTCGCCCCGCTGCCCGAAAACATGCGGACGACCGGCCCGATGCGAGTGGCGGCGCGCATTCTCTCGCTGGGCTATCTCCACCGCGAAGTCCGCGAGATCGGAGGCGCTTACGGGGTGCATATGAACGTAACGCCGAATGGACTTGTCGAGTGTACATCTTATCGTGATCCGAGTCCATTCGCAAGTCTGAAGAAAATGAACGGAACAGGTCCTGCGCTCCGCGCATTCGTCGATTCCGGCTTCGACATCGACCGTTTTGTGGTGGCGACCGTGGCTTCGATGGAACCGTATCGTCCGCCGGCCGACAGTGCTGTTTTTTTCGCTGATCTGTATATGGATGAGCGGACGCCGGAAGACGAAGAGCGTATCCGGCACGAGGTTTTGTCAACGACGAAGGCGCATTTGCTGCGATTCGCGGAACTGCTGGATTCGATTTCGTCTTGTGTGACGACGTGTGTTGTCGGAGGGGAGCGGCAAGTCCGGAACGGCGGCGGGGGACAGATCCGGCCGATCATTTACCGGTAAGTTCGGTGTGGCGAGCCGCCCGAGTTTCCGGAGGCTCGGGAGCGCGGAGCGCGGCGGCAACGTGCCGCTTCGGCCTTACGCACCGCTTCGTTGTCGCGGTGCGGACAATCCCGCGATCCATTCCCCGTTCCCGGAGGCTCGGGAGCGCGGAGCGCGGCGGCAACGTGCCGCTTCGGCCTTACGCACCGCTTCGGCCTTACGCACCGCTTCGGCCTTACGCACCGCTTCGTTGTCGCGGTGCGGATGTTCCCGCGCTCCATTCCCCGTTCCCGGAGGCTCGAGAGCGCGGAGCGCGACGGCAACGTGCCGCTTCGGCCTTACGCACCGCTTCGTTGTCGCGATGCGGACAATCCCGCGATCCATTCCCCGTTCCCGGAGGCTCGGGAGCGCGGAGCGCGGCGGCAACGTGCCGCTTCGGCC
>JAFTDL010000358.1 GCA_017454215.1 Lentisphaeria bacterium
GCTCAAGGCATGGCTGGTGACCGACGATTACTCCGAGGAGATCACTTCCGCGTTTCTGGTGCGCTTTTCTTCGTCTCCTGACAACTGCGCCGAGTGGGAGTTCCTGCTTCCGGCGGGGCAGGGGTGCCGGACCGCCCTGCGGGTGAAGTTCGTCATGGCGACCGAGGGCAGAGCTGTCCGCTGCACTTTCGAGCGCTGTCATCATCGGCAGGGGGCGGAGTCCGCGGCATCCGCAAAACTGATCCTGCGTCCGGAACTCGAAGACAGGGTGGATCATCAGGTCACCAAGGCCTTTTCCGGTCCCGAGCAGGATTTCCCCGCTTCCGTCGCGGCCGTTCCGGGCGGCTTCGAATTCCGCCGTCCCGGATGCACTCTGAAGCTGAAGAGCGACAGGGGGCGGTTCGTGTATGAGCCCGAATGGCGCTACATGTGCGCTCTGCCCGACGAAGCGTACTACGGTCTCGACAGTTCCACCGACCGTTTCAGTCCCGGATATTTCGAGATATCCCTGCCGCCGGAGGGACGGTTTTCTCTGACGGCTTCCGCACATCTGCCGGATGCCCCGGCCTGCCGCATCGTCTGGCCGGACGGAGGACTCTCCCCCGTCCGGAGCCCGGAGGATTTTCTCATCGAGGGACTTCGCCGCTTCGTCGTCAAGCGCGACGATCTTTCGACCGTCATGGCGGGGTACCCCTGGTTCCTCGACTGGGGAAGAGATACGCTGATCGTGCTCCGCGGTCTGGTGCGGGCCGGGGAGTTCCGCGATGAAGCCGTCAGGATCATCCGCGCCTTCGCCGGATTCGAACGGGGCGGCACGATCCCCAACGTCATCCGGGGCGGGACCGAAGCCAACCGCGACACCAGCGACGCGCCGCTGTACCTTGTCGTCGCCGTGCGGGATTACATCGACGCCACGGGGGACTCCGGCATCCTGTCGCAGGACTGCGCCGGACGGCCGCTTTCGGCTGTGCTCGACTCCATCGTCAAAAACTACATGCGCGGCACGGACAACGGCATCAGGATGGACAGGGAGAGCAAACTTGTTTTCAGTCCGTCCCATTTCAGCTGGATGGATACCAACTTCCCGGCGGGAACGCCCCGCTGCGGCTACCCGGTCGAGATCCAGGCGCTCTGGTACGCTTCTCTGGTCTTCCTCGGATACGACGACCTTGCGGCCGCCGTTTCGCGCAGCATCGAAAAATACTTTTTCCTGCCCGACGGGCGGTGTTCCGACTGTCTGCACGGCAGTGCCGGGACCCCCGCGCATCTGGCCGTGCCCGACGATCACAACCGCTGCAATCAGCTTCTGGCCGTGACCATGGGGGCCGTGAAGGATCCCGCGCGGACGGCGGCGATCCTCTCGGCCTGTGCGGAACTGCTGGTCCCCGGCGGCATCAGGACTCTCGCCGACCGGCCGGTCGGGTTCAAACTGCCGGTCATTCTGGGCGAAACGGTTCTCAACGATCCCGCGAATCCGTACATCGGCAGATATTGCGGTCCCGAGGATACCCGGCGCAAGGCCGCTTATCACAACGGCACCGTCTGGTGCTGGCCGTTCCCCGCCTACTGCGAGGCCCTCGTCATGGCGGGCGGCGAAAGTCAGCGCAAACGGGCTTCCGCGCTGCTGATGTCGGCGGCGGAGTATTTCGAGACGGGTATTTTCGGACAGCTACCCGAGGTCGCGGACGGCGATTCCCCGCACACCCCCGGCGGCTGTCCGGCTCAGGCGTGGAGCCTGTCGGAGTTTTACAGGGTTTATGAACTGCTCAAAATTCCGCATTAAAAACGCATGGCTCGTCGCGGGCGACGGCAGCGGGCCCCGCCGGGGCGAACTTCTGGTCTCCTGCGACGGCAGGATCCTTGCCGAAGGCGGTCCCTTCATCGGAGAAGGCGGGATCATCGACGGTTCCGGGAAGCTGCTTGCGCCCGGATTCATCGACGCCCACGGCCACTCGGATGTTTCTGTCCTCGCCTGCCCCGACGGGTTTTCGAAGATCTCCCAGGGCGTGACGACGGAGATCGCCGGAAACTGCGGACTTTCGGCCTTTCCTCTGACCGATGAAAACCGCGAACACCTGAAAGCCCTCTATGCGGAGTACGGCGTTTCCTTTGCGTGGAACGATTATCCTTCCTACCGGGAGGCGCTTCAAAAGAAAGGCTGTGTTCCCGACGTGATCCCCCTGTGCGGGCACAACACCCTGCGCGCGGCCGTCGCGGGATATGAGAAAAAAGTTCTTTCTCCGGCGGAACTCGGGGAGATGAAACGGCTCCTGGCGCTTGCGCTCGACGCGGGGTCTCCCGGACTCTCCACCGGACTGCTCTATGTGCCCGGAAAATTCGCTTCCGAGGGCGAGATCGTCGAACTGATGAAAGTTCTCGCCCGGCACGACGCCGTGTACGCCACCCATCTGGCCAGCGAGGGCGACGGTCTGCTGGAAGCGCTGGATCAGACGCTGGACATGGCATCCGCCGCGGGATTGAAAAAAGTCCAGATCAGTCATTTCAAAACCGCAGGTCCCGCCAACTGGGGAAAACTCTCCCCCGCGCTGGAACGGATCTTCCGTGCCCGGTCCGAGGGGATCCGCGTCACCGTCGACCGCTACCCGTACACGGAATCCATGACCCAGCTGAGCGTCATCCTGCCCGGCGAGTGGGCCGACATGGACGATGTCGCCGTCATGAGAAAACTGCGTTCGGCGGAGGCGCGATCTTTCCTTGCCGACCGTCTGCGGCAGGAGCGCGCTCCGGATTACTGGAAACGGGTCCGTCTCGTTTCGACGGGGGCGGCTTCCGGACGGGACGGTCTCGGGAAGTTCCTCAGCGACCTGTCTCCCGATCCGGCTCTTTTCGTTGCCGAACTTCTCGCCGGGGATTCCGCCGGGACCTGCGCGGCGTTTTCGGGCATGAGCGCGGAAAATCTCGACCGCATCATGTCGCTCGACTTCTGCATGCCCGGCAGCGACGGCAACGCGCTGTCTCCGGGGTACCGTGTCAAAAGCCATCCGCGGGCGTTCGGAACGGCGCCGCGTTTTCTGCACCGTCTGCTGGAACGCAATATTCCCGTCGGCGAAGCGGTCCGGCGGGCGTGCGGACTGCCGGCGGAGACTTTCTCTCTGGAGGACCGGGGCCGCATTGCTCCCGGTCTGCGGGCCGATCTCGTGCTTTTCGATCCCGACGAATTGCAGGATACCGCCGATTTTTCTTCTCCCGATTCGCCCGCGAGGGGGATCCTCTGGGTCATGTCCGCGGGAGTGATCGCCTACCGTTCCTGAATGGACGAGAAAAACTCCGCGGCGAGGGGCGCGCATGTCCTGCCTCCGCTTTCGCCGTCCTCCACGACGATGGCGACCGCGACAGTCCTGCCGCCGATCTTCGCGTAAGCGATGAACCATGCGTATATCCTGAGCATGCCGCCTTTTCCGTACTCCGCCGAACCGGTCTTGCCTCTGATCTCCAGTCCGGGCACAGCGGCGTTGCGTCCCGAGCCGTCGGGACTTGCGACCACGTCGAGCATGGCGTCGGCGATCAGTTTGAGCTGGTCCTGAGAGACGGGCAGTCTGCTGCTGACCACGGGGGTGCGGAGCCACAGGTCCTGCCCCGATGTATCGACCGTGCGGGCGATGAGATTCGGCCGCCAGACCGTTCCGCCGTTGGCGAGGGCGGCGCAGTATATCGCCGCCTGAAGAGGCGTCACGCCGATCAGCCCCTGACCGATCGAAAGCAGAGCCGTGTCGTATGTGTTCCACGGCACCTGATTCCGGCGTCGCCGTTTGAGCCGGTCGGAGGGGAACAGACCGGCCGATTCCGCCAGCCCCGTTCCGCATTTTCTGCCGAAGCCCGCGGCCCGGAGCATTTCCTGCAGCAGTTCGAGTCCCGTTTCCTTGGCATATTCGATCATGTAGACGTTGCACGAGTACTTGAGCGCATCGTGCATGTCGAGTTCGCCGTGACCGCCTCTCCTGTGGGAGGCGCAGCGGATCCTGATCCCGTAAACTTCACTGCTGCCGGAGCATTCGATCTTCTTTGCCGGATCGATCCCTGCTTTGAGGTAGGCCAGCGCGATGAGGGGCTTCAGCGTGGAGCCGGGGGGATACACTCCCTGAAGCGCCCGGTTGAAGAGCGGCCGGTTCGGATCGTCGCGCAGTCCGGCAAATTTTTCACGGGATATTTTAGGTGAAAACACGCTTGCATCGTATCCGGGAGATGAGGCGGCGGCGAGAATGTCCCCGTTGTCCGCATCCACGGCGACGACGGCGCCGTTCCTGCCGCGCAGCAGATTCTCCGCAGTGCCCTGAAATGTGCTGTCGATCGTCAGAACCACGTGGGTCCCGTTGACGGGATCGATCCGTTCGATGAGTTTTTTGCGGACGAATCCCAGACGGTCCACCTGGATCAGCGAATAGCCTGGGATGCCGCGCAGTCCGGGCTGACCGTTGAAGGGATTTTTTCCGTCACAGAGTTTTTCGACGCCGGAAACGCCGATCTCGTCGGGCAGGTAGTAGGTGTAATCTTTTCTGTCGGGGGCCTGCCGGGGGTCCCCCGGACGGGTGTAGCCGACCAGATGGCAGGCCAGCCTGTGCTCCGGATAGGTGCGCGTTTCCATGGGCTGGACTTCCGCGCCGGGAATGTTTCTGGCAGCTTCCATGATCTTGGCCGCGTTTTCATCGCCGAGATCGCCCAGCACGTGCAGCGGCAGTCCCGGACGCATGTTGAGGTGTTTCTGCACCGCCTTGAACGTCAGATCGTGCCGAAGTCCCGCGTGCGCGGAGATCTCGTCGGCGCACTTCAGGATGTACTTCACGGAGCTTGACAGTTTCTTCTGCTTCATTTCTTCCGGATAGAAGAGCAGTTCGAATGCCGGACGGTTTTCCGTGAGGGGACACAGGTCACCCGTGTAGATCATTCCCCTCCGGGCGGGGATCCTGATCTGGCGGATGGACTGCCGCGAGATCTGTTTCTGGCGGGCGTCGCCCGAACGTATCTGTTCGAAGTAGAGCATGACGGCCAGCAGCAGCAGCGCAAACATGGAGACCGCCGCCGGAATGAATACTCTCATGCGCAGAAATTCCTCCCGCCGTTCGCTGCCGCGGTCCTGAGTCATTGTTCCCTCCTGCGGCGGGAGGCCGTTTCCACGGGGATCGCGCTCCCCGTTTTTTCCTGAGACAGGATATCGTCAGGCGCGGGGGCAAGATAACAGGGCAGGTTGAGCATCGTCGCGACGGTGTCGAACAGGATCACCAGTCCCGGGAAGCAGAGCGTTCCGAAGAGCATGGAACTCGTCAGATGGGCGAGAATGCCCGACGGATAGCCTGTCTTTCCGTAGATGCAGCTCACCGCCGCGGCGTTGGCCAGCACGAATACCCCTTCCGCGACGGCTCCGACGGGCAGACTGCGCACCGGAGAATTACGGTACTCCCGTCCGGGCATGAAGTACACTCCCGCGGCGGTCGCCGCCAGAAGCGCAGCGGCGGAGAAGGCTTCC